>JAZDES010000125.1:0-11651 GCA_043808585.1 Pseudomonadota bacterium
CGAGGGTCTTTTTTCCAAAGGACGTAAAGGACGGCATCACTCCATAGAACGGCAGTGAGGTCTTGAACCTCGTTACTGAACAGCCCCATAAGAGGACGTCCCTATGAAGAGCCCTCTCCCCTGCCTGTGTCCCGATTACATCGGGATATTTAAAGGTAAGGGGGCGTGGCAGAGGCTGTGAAGAATTTGGGTTACGTCCTTTGGAAAAAAGACCCTCACGGTCCGTCATCTTACTCCTCAGCGTTTTCAAAACGCTAAAGTGTTACGAAAGCCACAGATTGTGGCAGCACTTCTGAATAAGGAGATTAAAGGGTATCGCCCATAGTGTCAAGCCAGAGGCTTAAAAGCGGAGGTGGCAAAGGGAAGTTCCTAAGGAGTCAAATAAGGCCCTTTTCCTCCAGGACTTCCATTGCCCCCTGAGAGGAGGTTGTTATGAATGACAGGGCCTCTGAAATGGATCTGGCCGCCTCTGAGTGATAAGAGAGCCTCAGTCTTCCTATGGCTTCTGTAACCTTTTTCTCGGCTCCCAAGAAATTGACAGTCTTCTCTATGTTCTGAGCTATCCTGATCTCACCCCGCAAGGCCTCCATGAATGTTATCAGCAGCTTTTCGGCGCCGATTAGTTCATCACCCCTGAGAGTCACCAGCTTTGCCAGGAGTTCGGATGCGATTATCAGTTCCGATTTTATCCTCTCGGAGTACTGAAAAATAAGGATTGGTTTTCTTGTTCCCATAATCCCTCCAAGCTGCTGCATGGGGAGATATCTCCCCTATCCTCCCTCTTCATCCCTGGTTTCCCCCATTACTAATGATAGGCAATGTCTGAAGAGAGTGGGGGACAATGAGTACCTCCAGGTTGTCGCGTCCGATCCGCTCTGCGGCGACCTTGAGGGCATTGTCCATACCGGAGACCGGGATCATATGCGTCTGGCGAACAATGTCAGGGGTCCTGGAATCAACAATAATCACACTGACCTTCTCAAGGACTTTGGCCATTACAAAGGCCCTCTGCGCACCGGGCGGGTAGCCGGTCTGACGAAGTTCTGTCAAGAGCGCGGTCATGTCCGAGGCGGTCCGCATCTTCTCCAGGAAGCGCTGCTCCCCCACCCCGTCTCCTGCCCCTTCAGGGGTAGGGGCCGGGATTATTATCACCCCTCCTTCCTTGATAACAGGGGTAGGGGCAAAGAAGAGATAGGTGGCTGCCCGGCTCGCCTGGTAGATATTGACATCCTTGGGGTATCCCACTCCAGCAACAGCAACATCGAACTGATGCGGGATCGGCACTTCATAGATCTGGCGGGCCGCCTTGACCAATTCTTCAAAGGTGGATACCGGCTCGCCTGCAAGGACCTTAATGGGCCTCCCATGGTCATCCTGCAAGACATTGAGGATGAAAAGCAATCCTGACCGACGGGCTGCCTCGGTAATGGCCTCGTGGAAGACGTTACCGCTCGTTTTCCCCAGCCGTGTCCCCACGTGCTCAACCATCCCGGGACCATGGGTGTGGGCGATCATGGCCTCGCCGGCCGCGCCTACAGCCAGTGTCTTTCGGCCCCCTGAGTAGCCCGCATAGAGGTGTGGTTCGACTATTCCTGTGGCGATGAGCAGGTCTGCGTTATAAGCAATCCTGTTTACTGATAGGGGGATTCCCCCCTCTGTGGTCCCCAGGTCCACCAGCATGCCGGGATTTTGCGCTTCGTTATCCACGACATGGTAGCGTTCCACCACATCTCTTCCAAGCTTTGTCACTTTTTCTTCCATGGTGCTGGGCCTATGCATGCCCGTGCCGCAAAGGAGGGTGATATCCTCACGGCCTACCCCCGCAGCCTCCAGCTCGGCCAGTAGGGCAGGCACCAGCAGGTGATCCGGACTGGCGCGTGTCATATCAGTAAAGACGATGCAGGCCCTATGGCCCGGCCTGGCCAACTCCTTAAGGGTAGGCGAATTAATGGGCCTGGCCAATGCCTCAGCGACGGCTCTTTCCACATCGGCGATGGGTTCGGCCTGTCGGGATGTCAAAAGGGTCCCCCTCATAGAGCGGGGTAGCTCAAAGCTTAATTGCGATTTGCCGTATGGAATGCTGTACATTTCTAAGCCTACTTTTCTGGATTCCCGCGTAGAGCCTGCCCCTTGGAGGTTTACTTCTTAAACTCCGGTCTTCTCTTCTCGAGAAAGGCCGAAATTCCTTCCCTGGCCGCATCTGTACACGCGATCTCTCCAAATCCGCTGTAGCCGATCTCCAGTGCCTCAGATAGGCTCTCCGCTGAGGCACCTTCTCTTATGGTCTTTGCGGCGATAGAGACGGCCTCTTTGCTAAGGGGTTGTTTCCCCGCCATCGGCTCTGAAGGGATAGTTATTTCTCCTATCTCGACCCTTCCTTCAGGAATTCTCTCAATCTTTCCCTTGAGATCCTTAACCTCCTTCACTGCCTCTTGGATCAGCTCAGAATAGTTGTCTACCGTTTTCTTGACCATCCCGATTTCCGATGCCTCTTTTGCGCTAAGGGACCTTCCAAGGCAGATCATTTCATGGAAAAGCCCTGCCCCTTCGGGCCACTTCCGGTAAGGGACGATGCAACCGCCGATTCCCGGCAGGATCCCGAGGGTTATCTCAGGAAACTGGAACCTGGCATTCCTGGTTGCCACCATGCTGTGGCACCTAATTGCCACCTCCAGCCCTCCTCCCAGTGCGAGCCCATTTACGGCCGCAACCACAGGTTTTTCCATCCGGTCCATGAACAGCTGGACCTTTGCGCAATCCCTTGAATACTGGATTGAGGCATTTCTATTGCCCAGCATACTCGGGAATTTCCCTATGTCGGCACCCGCCGAAAACGCGCTGTTGCCATATCCTGTAATGACAAACCCCGCGACCGAGGGGTCATCCACATACTGCTTTAGGACTGCCAGGATTTCGTCATTCACCTCATCACTTAGGGCATTCATGGCCTGGGGTCTCCGGAGGGTGATGATTTTGACGCCTTCCATCTCGTCCACAAGGACGTACCGCCTGAAGTCCTGATAATAGGAAAAGGGCTCCCTGGGTTGCGGGAAGCCCGGCCTTTCCTGCTCAAATCTCTTAATGATTCTGGATACCTCTTCCTCTCCCAGCTCACCCATGACATCGAGCGGCCCCTTTCTGAATCCGAGCGCGATCTGACACCCGAAGTTGAGATCTTCCTTTGTACCGATCCCCCTATCAATGATATCGAATGTCTGGGAAAAGAGTATCCCCAACAGCCTGTCCCTAACGGCCCCATGAATCTCATCCGGGACATCGACCTTGGCCCCGGGGCGCTGGGTGAGCCACCGGTCGACCGAGGCCAGAATCGATGCCGGTCTGTAGTGGGCACCCTCCTCCATCTGCAGGGTGTTTGTCTCAATGATGATGGGATTACCATTCGCCATATTCAGGACAAAGAAGGGCCCGGCAAAGACAAATTCTTCTGCTACCTTGTCAATCTGACTGGCCGTGGCATCTCTCAGGAGATAGGCCGCCTCGTTACACCAGTTATCAAAGATCCGGTCCAGCATGAAGCAGATGGCGTTGTCCGTAATGATGGGGGCCTTTCCGGTTCTGGCAAAAAACCAAAAGAGATAATCCAGCACCTCCTGGCTTGTCCCCTCCCAGTTTATGACCTCAACGGGGAGGCTCCTCCATGCCGGTGCAAAGAAATGTGTGATGGTTGTCCGCTCCGGTCTTTCCATCTTGGAAAAGATCCGATCTGCCGGGATCGAACTGGTGTTTGAGGTGATGATTGTGTCCTGACCGACGATCTTCTCCACCCTGTCGAAGATCTTCTGTTTCAGGGGTATATTTTCGGTGGCCGCCTCGATGACCAGATCGCAGTCCTTTATCTGATCATAATCCATTGTATAGGAGATATTCTGCAGGAGTGCTTCAGCCTTATCCTCCTTCATCTTCTTTCGATCAAGGGCCTTTTGCACATAGCCCGCGAGTCTCTTTTCGGCATTCTGGAGCGGTTTTTCGGCCACATCTACCAGATATAGCCTGATATCGGGCAGTGCGCTTTTCAGGTAATACCCGATGTCTGGACCGATGGTTCCTGCACCGATTACTGCCACCTCCCTTGGAAGGGGGCGCCTGGGCGTGATCAATAGGGGGTTGTTGAAGGCTGTATATAGCTTTTTTCCCTGATTCATAATATTCTCCCTTGCCTGTTTAAGTGTCTAAAATATTTTGTAAATATGGCTTTTTCGCTTAGTTAAGCTTGTATACTGGGCAGAAAATTTTTGTCAAGGCAAAAATGGCAAGGGTCATGCTGGCATCAGACCTGGCTACAGAGGGTTTATCTCTTGAAAAGCTGGGCATTTTCAAAGATTATTGCCGGAAATTTTGGGCTTGACGACATAGCTACATTAAAGCTATATTCAAGCTTCGCCGGGAGGGCTATAAATCTCATTACATTTGAAACGCCACCTGGCGGGACTGCATTGAGCTTCAATTCCGGTAATACTCTAGCCCTTTGAAAACACTGAGGAGTAAGATGACCGACCGCGAGGGTCTTTTTTCCAAAGGACGTAACCCAAGTTCTTCACAGCCTGTGGCACGCCCCCTTACCTTTAAATACAGGTTCTGCCAGGCAGGGGAGAGGAAAAAAGACCCTCGCGGTCCTCTGCCTTTCTGTCAAAACGCTAAAGTGTTACAATGCCTGGAATTACTGCGATTAACAAGATGAAAAGGGATGAAAAAAGACACGTAATGGTCTTGGGTGTAGGGAATATCCTCTTCACCGACGAGGGGGTGGGGATTCACGTGGTTAAGGCCATGATGGAACGCTACGAGTTTGGATCAAACGTGTCCTTAGAGGATGGCGGGGTCCTTGGCATGAACCTTTTGGGTGTTATCTCCGAGGCCGACGACCTAATAGTAGTAGATGCCATAAAGGATGGAAATATGCCCGGGACTCTGTATCGGTTGCAAGGGGAAGAAATCCCAAAACGGGTATTTAAGAAAAACTCACTCCATCAGGTGGATCTCCTGGAGGCCCTGACCCTCTGCCAGGCCTTGGATAAGACCCCTGAGACGGTCATCGTTGGGGTAGAACCAAAGGATATAGAAACCTTAGGCCTAGAACTGACACCTCCGGTTCGGGAAAAGGTGGATGCACTTATTTTGATGGTCCTGGGCGAGCTTGATCGTTTAGGGACAGAGTATAGGCCTAGAGGATTGTCTTACCAAGATCGATTGGACAGATCTTATGGGCAGTCCGGGGGGTTACAGGATTAATCATGTGCCTAGCCATTCCTGCCAAGATTGTTGAAATCAATGATTACATGGGTACCATCGATATGGAGGGGACCCGGAGGGAGGTCAGCCTTCTTCTGCTTGAGGATGCGAAGATTGGGGACTATGTGATTGTCCACGCAGGTTTTGCCATCCACAAGATCGATGAGGCCGAGGCAAAGGAATCCTTAAAGCTCCTTCGGGAGATGGCCTCGTTGATGACGGAGGAAGTCACGCATTAGCAGATATTTGGTTGACATTGATTCCTCTACGCTACTATAATCGCCTTGGATTGGTCAGAAGGAAATAAGATCTATTCACGCGTCGAGGTTCGATTCAAAGGAAAGGAGGCTAAAACAGGGATGAATAGGAAAATGATGATGCTTTTGGTGTTGGCACTAACAGGTCTGATCTTCCTGGCCGTAGGTGCCCTGACCGCTGCTGATGTGCCTGAAAAGGTTGTTCTAAATCCGCAGGATATGGGCTATAAGGAGGTCAAGAAGGGACCCGTCCAATTCTCCCATAAGAAGCATGAAGTGGACTACAAGGTCGCATGTGGAGAATGCCACCACAATTACAAAGATGGCAAGAATGTCTGGAAGGAAGGGGACCCGGTAAAGAAATGCAAGGATTGCCATGACCCCAACGAAAAGAAGGGAAATGTCTTGGAACTCAAAAATGCCCTTCACAAGAACTGTAAGGACTGCCATAAGGCCTTGACTGAGGCTGGCAAGCCGACCGGACCCTTTAAGAAATGTAATGATTGTCACGAAAAGAAGGGCTAGGAACTAGCCGTCCCAGACTTAAAGTCCAAAATCAAAAAAGCCGCCCGTTCAAGCGAGCGGCTTTTTTGATCTGTGCGCCGTCAAAGGCAGATGAACCAACGCTCTTTCGATCGTATCAGAAAGAACGGTTAGATTTCAGTGACAGTAATTGCCTCCTGATCGCAGACTTCGACACAGCTTTCGCATCCAAGGCACTCTTCTGCGTTTACAGGTACGGACTTACCGTCCTCCATCTCAAAGACATCCACAGGACAGACCTCAATGCATTCCTCGCACCCCTCACATTTGTCATGATCAACCACTACTTCGTATGCCATATGTCAAACCCTCCTAAGTTATTATGATAAGGTGATCCAATAAATACCCCGGCAGTTTCTAGTCTACCTCGGTTCAGGCTCGCCATAGCGAAATTAGCGGCTTACTTAGCAGAGTAGATTTTTGCTGTCAAGCCTTTTTTGCGCCATTTCATCCACTTGACATGATTACCGGGGGCCAATAGAATCACGGAAAAAATTTGAGCTTATTCAACCAGTTAAAACTGCAAAAGAGAGGGACATCATGAGACTCTACACAGGGATCAATCATCTTGCAATGGCAACGGCGGACATGGACTGTACCATACGGTATTGGAGGGATCTCCTTGGAATGCGACTTGTTGCCGGGCTGGGAAGGCCTGGCTGACCCCAATGGAATCCCCTTGGAATTTAGCTGTGAGGTCCCTGGCGTAGATATCCGCAGGGATCCAAGGATGGTCGACCGAAGGCCTTCGGCCACAACCATGGAGGGCCCTCAGCCACGTCCAGACAAGTGGCCCCCCGTAATAGAACCCACCCCCGAAAAGGATAGGCGTGTCTATCTTGGCGAGGGGACAGAACTCATCCAAGGCAATAAGAGGGTTTGGTAGCCGGAAAAAATCCGAGCCCAGGTGACCCGCCTTAGGCAGCTACCTCCTCTTTTACTGAGGTAGCGATCTTGTAGAGTACTGTCAGGACAAAAAATCCGGTTGCCCAAACCCCAATGGCGATAAATGCCTCGGGTGCTGTGGGCCAGTACTCTGTAACCTTGTCAAAAGGATTAGGGATGAAACCAGCCACCACCATGGCCAATCCCTTATCGATCCATGTGGCTACGATAACTGCCGCGCATCCCAATCCCAGGGTATCCAGATTATGCCGGGTCACGGGAATAATCAAAAGGACAAGGGCGATGAGCGCGAATGCCGCGGAAGTCCACATCCACGGGACCAGCTTTCCGTAACCTTCATACCCTGCGAAGAGATAGACCCAGGTATGCTTATGCCCTGGGATATTACTGTAAAAGGCCGTGAAGAGCTCAAGCAGGGCGAAGAACACATTCAGAATCATGGCATAGGCCACAATTCCTCCGAGGGTCCTGATTTGCTGTTTCCCGGGATCAAAATTGGTTACTTTTCTGACGATGAGGCAAAGCAGGATAAGAAGGGCAGGTCCGGAACAGAACGCAGAGGCAAGAAAACGGGCCGCCATGATTGCAGTCAACCAAAAATGTCTCCCCGGTAGACCCTGGTAAAGAAACGCCGTAACCGTATGAATGGTGAAGGCCCACGGGATTGCAATGTAGATTAAGACCTTAATCCAATTCCGATAATGGACCTGTTTCCTCTCGGCGGTCAGTACGTTCCAACCGATTACAATGTTTAACAGCATATAGGTATTGAGGACTATCATATCCCAGAAGAGAATAGAGTTGGGGGATGGATACATGAGTACGTTTAAGATCCTGACAGGGTTTCCCAAGTCCACAAAGATTAGCAGGCCGCACATGACGACAGCGGAAATGGCCAGAAACTCCCCGGGGATTGTGATCCTTCCAAAGGCCTTGTAATCATGTATGTAATATGGAAGGACAACCATCACGCCGCCGGCAGCGATCCCGACAAGATAGGTGAATTGGGAAATATAGAAGCCCCACGACACATCCCTGCTCATTCCGGTGATGATAAGGCCTTCCCTGAACTGATAAAGGTAGCACCCAAGCCCTGTTCCCATCAGCGCGAGCAGGAATATAAGCCATCCCCAGTATCCCCGTTTTCCTTTGAGCGCCTTTTCAAGCATAACCACCTCATATGATATAAAATATGTTCGGTTCAGTACCCAGCGCAGGCTTTCGCCTGACAGAATAATGCTCCCTGAGCAATCGCCTCACGTTCGACTTCGGATTGTCAAGGTCGCCGAAGTTCAAGGCATGGACCTTGATCCTGTCACAGGCCTGCATACAAAGAGGGAGTTCACCCTTGGCGATGATCTCAACGCAGAAGTTACATTTCTCGACCACTCCCTTTGAGCGTTCGGGATAATCCCGGTTGGTCGGGTAATTAGGATTCAGCTCCTTTGGGGCCTTTCTGGGGTTACCCCAGTTAAAGCTTCTTGATCCGTAAGGGCACCCCGCCATACAGAAGCGGCATCCGATACACCGATGCATATCCATCGCCACAATGCCGTCTTCCCTCTTAAACGTGGCCTTTGTCGGGCAAACTCTTACACAGGGCGGATAAAGGCAGTGGTTGCAGAGGAGGATGACGGGCTTGTGCCGTAACCCTTCTTCAATGAATTCATTTGGGTTATCAGGAAATGCATGCTGGTAAGACTCCCTCCAGATCCACTTGATTTCGTGCTTGGGATTTCCCCAATTGGGCACATTGTGGGCAAGGTGGCAGGCGCTTATGCATTCTTTGCATCCATCCTTTTCTACCTTCTTTATGCACTTGCGCATATTGATGACCATGGACCACCGCTTCCCTTGGGTAAGGGGAACGCCCTCCATCGCAGCCTCAAGTTCCCCCGGGGCCAGTATGTCAATGGCCGCCTTCCCACCTAGCCCGAATAGAGCGGCATATCCGGCTATCTTTAAGAATTCCCTTCTGTCTACGCCCATTACTTCTTCTCCTCCGGCACAATGTGGCAGTCCCAACAATAGGGTGCTACGCTCATGTAAGTGTGACATTGGTCGCAGAACTTAGACTTGTTGGAATGGCAACCTATGCACGTCATCTGGAGGCTTTTATAGTAGATCCTGCCATTCGGCGACGTGAAGTATCTTTGATCTTCACGGACTGCGGTATGCCTCCATTCGTCTAACAGGCTGAAGTGAGAAGACTTCATATATGAAGCTGTAGTCACACACTGTTTTGCCTCTTTTGCCTTTGGCGTAAGCTCGGGATCCGGCGGCTTGGCCGCCCTCCCCGCATTATAGAAGAATGGGGCCAGCAGCAATCCGATGCCTATGATCAGTCCTGCGATGATCTTGCCTCCGTCATACATGCTCTTCTTCCTCCATTCCTGCCAGGGGTTCTCCGCGTAGATCGGTAGTTCTTTCCCCCTCTCCCTCAAATACCAGGGCATTTCCAACCAACTCGTGAACCCCGGTAACGCGCACTTCGGGCACCCAGTACTCCATCGAGGCCGTAAGGACAGCTCTATCGATGGCGCAGATACAGGCCAGCATATTCACTCCATTCTTCTCGTGCACATGCCTTACGGCGTTTGCCCTGGGCAGACCACCACGCATCCTCAGCTCCATGGCTTCTCCGGCGTTTAGGCCGGCACCGCTCCCGCAGCAGAATGTCTGTTCGCGTATGGTCTCCGGCGGCATTTCGTAGAAGTTGTTGCAAACATTCTTGATCACATACCTTGGCTCTTCAAAGATCCCCATGCCCCTGGAGGTGTTACATGAGTCATGGTATGTTAATACCAGGTGATCATTTCTGGTTCGGTCGAGTTTCAGTTTATTGTGCTTCATCAGGTCAGCAGTAAACTCGGTTATGTGAACCATCTTGGTAGTCTTCGCATTTTCGAACTTTGTACCGGTAATTGGGGAGACCGGTTCTTCAAGGAAATCCGGCGGGCCGTTCCAGGTGTCCATATACTGATTGAGTACCCTCCACATATGGCCGCACTCGCCGCCTAGAATCCACCTGACCCCCAGTCGCTTGGCCTCGGCGTACATCTTTGCGTTTAGGCGCTTTGCCATTTCATGAGAGGTGAAAAAGCCGAAGTTCCCTCCTTCAGAGGCATAGGTGCTCCACGTTATATCCAGCCCCATGTCCTGGAGGTAATGGAAGAGCATGAGATAACCCATGCAGGTGTAAGTGCCGGGGTCGGCGAAGACGTCTCCGGAGGGTGTGATGAAGAGGATCTCCGCCCCTTTTCTGTTAAAGCTGGGTTCCACCCTGATGCCGGTTATCTCCTCAATTTCGTCAACGAAGAAGTCGATCATATCCTTGTATGCATGGGGCTGAATCCCCAGGTGATTTCCTGTTCGATAGCAGTTGGCAACCGGCGCAGCAATCCAGTCGGTATTTAGGCCCAGCAGATTGGTCAGTTCCCTTCCGATCATGGTGATTTCGGCGGTATCAATACCATAGGGGCAGAAGAGGGAGCAGCGGCGACACTCGGTGCACTGGTAGAGGTAGTACCATAACTCCTTTAGGACATCCTCGGTCAGTTCCCTGGCACCTGCCAGGATACCGAAGATCCTACCACCTACGGTAAAATACTTCCGATAGATAGATCTCAAGAGTTCCGCCCTGAGGACGGGCATATTCTTTGGATCGCCTGACCCGATAAAGAAATGGCATTTGTCGGCACATGCCCCGCACCTGACGCAGATGTCCATGAAGAGCTTGAAGGAGCGGAACCTCTCAAGGCGTTCCTTGATCCCGTCCAGGAAGATATCCTTCCAGTTCTCCGGTAAATGCCAGTCTTCCTGAGCGGGGTTCCACTCTCTTGCGAAGGGCATGCCAACGTATTCAAGGTTTTTCGGCTTTGAGGCATAGCAATAGATGCCCGGTTTGATCTCTGCTGGTTCCCTGATCCATCCCCTGAAAAGGGGAGGTATGTGGTCAATCTGAGCGAGTTGCGCTGGTTTCGGTGTGTCTGCCATGTCTACTCCTTTTCTTCAGTTTCTGCTTCTCCTGTTTCGTCTGCTGATTCTGCCCCCTTCTCAACCGGAAGTCCGGCCTCGATCATCGCTTCCCTGAATTCATCCTCATACTCCTCATAGGGGTGTGTCTTGACAGGATAATTCCACGGGTTCACATGCCTGACGAATCGGCTATTGTTGGACAGGTTTCTGGTGGGGCTGAGAAACACACCTGCGAAATGCATCAATTTGCTGAACGGAAAATAGGCGATCAAAACACAAACGATAAACAGATGGATGTAAAAGAGTACGCCAATACCACTGAGTATCTTGGGGTTAGGGGAGAATTTGAAAAGCCCAATGGCCAGTTGTTTTACAGCAGTGATGTCCACACGGAGGAAATATCGCATCAAGAGGCCTGTGGTACCGAGGGCCAGAAGCAAAAACAGGGGAAAATAATCGGCCGGAAGCGAGATATAGCGTGCCGGATGGATGTATATTCGCCTTATTAAAAGGTAGGTTAGTGCGAGCATGAGGAGCATATCGGTCAGATAAGCCCCCGGGAGGCCCAAACCATAGAAGGGCAGCACACCCATCTGCATGAATCCGTCGAGGCTCTCAAGGAGCGATACAAATCCGGGTACGGGCTCCATAAAAAACCTGAAGTGCCTTAGGAAAATGACCAAAAAACAGTAATGGAAGACCAGGGCCGCAAGCCAG
>JAZDES010000126.1:0-2242 GCA_043808585.1 Pseudomonadota bacterium
TTGTGGAGGAATTTGGATCGGATGAGGCGGCTAAAGGCTATTGTCTTTACAAACTGGGCTGCAAAGGGCCGGACACTTACAACAATTGCCCGATTGCAAAATTTAACGATGGAACCAGTTGGCCTGTAGAGGCGGGGCATCCCTGCATCGGATGCAGTGAGCCTAATTTTTGGGATACCATGACACCTTTCTTTGTGGCAAAGAAATAGTCATTCCCTATATGATCTTGAATCCATATCCATTAACATAGGAGAGGAGAGGATATAAAATGGCTAAGAAAATAATGATAGATCCTATTACAAGAATAGAAGGCCACCTCAGAATCGAGGTGGAGGTGGCTAATGGTAAGGTGGTTAATGCCTGGAGCTCGGGACAGATGTTCCGGGGGATTGAGATTATCCTGAGAGGTCGCGATCCAAGGGATGCGCCGCTGTTCACACAGCGCTCCTGCGGTGTCTGAACAATGGTTCATTATCTGTCCTCGGTGAGGGCAGTTGAGGACGCCGTTGGTGTAAAGATACCCGACAACGCTCGTATCATCAGAAATCTCATGCATGGATCACAGTTTATGCATGACCATATTGTCCATTTCTACCATCTCCATGCCTTGGACTGGGTGGATGTGGTTAGTGCCCTTAAGGCCGATACCAAAAAGACGGCTGAATTGGCAGACAGCGTTAGTAATGCACCCTGGGGTGGCAACGTATACTTCAAAAAGGTTCAGCAGAGAATCAAGACCTTTGTGGACAGTGGACAATTGGGACCCTTCTCCAATGCCTACTGGGGACATCCCGCGTATAAGCTCCCCCCTGAGGCCAACCTGATGGCAACGGCCCATTATATTGAGGCCTTGCGTCTCCAGGCCAAGGCCGCCAGGATGCACGCCGTATTCGGTGCCAAGAACCCGCATCTCCAGACCTTTGTTGTGGGCGGAGTCACATGTGTTAAGGACCTGACACCCGATCGCATTGCCGAATACCTGTATCTCTGGAAGGAGACCCAGGATTTTATTGAAAACGTATACATCCCCGATCTGTTGGCCGTTGCCTCATTCTACAAGGATTGGGGAGCCATCGGTGGAACCTCCAATTACCATGCCTGGGGTGACTTTCCCCTATCCGGCAAAGAGCCTGAGAGCCTTTTCATGCCCCGGGGTGTGATCCTGAACCGGGATCTCAAGGGGATCAAGATGGCTGATCAGTCCAAGGTCACCGAGCACGTCGCCCATGCATGGTACGAAGGAAAGGATGCCAGGCATCCATTTAAGGGAGAGACCAAACCCCAGCATGGAGATTATGATACCGGCGGCAAATATTCGTGGTTCAAGGCTCCACGCTATGAAGGGACGGCCTGCGAAGTTGGACCGTTGGCAAGGGTGCTGGTTGCCTATGCCCGAGGACACAAGGAGATCCAGGGCGTGGTCAACAGTGTCCTGGCCAAGCTGGATATTCCGGTCACGGCCCTTTTTTCAACCCTTGGCCGGACTGCAGCCAGGGGTATCGAAACCCTGGTCATCGGTAAAGCTGTGGAAGGCTGGGTCATGGAGTTGGTGGAGAACCTCAAGAAAGGAAACGGAAAGACCTATGAAAAATGGTCTATGCCCAAAACAGGTATGGGCATAGGGCTTAACGACGTTCCAAGAGGTTCCCTGGGACACTGGATAGAGATCGAAAACGGCAAGATCAAGAATTACCAGTATGTGGTCCCCTCCACCTGGAATCTTGGCCCAAGGGATGAAAAAGGGAAATTAGGCCCTATTGAGGAGGCCCTGATCGGGACTCCAATAGCGGATCCCAAACGCCCCTTGGAGGTCCTTCGAACCGTTCACTCTTTTGATCCCTGTGTCGCCTGCGGGGTTCATGTAATCGATCCCAATTCCAATCAGGTTTATAAGATCAAAGCATTATAGAATAACCTCATTCCAATGCCCCTCAGGCTCCTTATTTAAAGGGGCTGAGGGGTTTCTCTTCTCTCCCCCCCTTAACGAACCTGTGTTTTACCCATAAGTCTGTGCTTGAAACAGGGGGTCTTCTTGATTAGGATTTTTTCTATCTGAATGTTAGGTGCCAAAATCATTGAATATCGAATGTCGAACAAGGAGCCGCAGAATCATGAAGGTTTCACTTCGACATTCAATATTCCTTGTTCGACCTGCCCGCAATGCCTTTGAGCAGGTTTGAGACAGCTCCCCCTGCTTAATGATGCGGCATTTATTATTACTCTGCCAGGCACCTGCATGGCA
>JAZDES010000127.1:0-6902 GCA_043808585.1 Pseudomonadota bacterium
CCTGATACCCGCATGTGAAGGGCCAGATGACAAGGTGCCATCCAAATGATCGTTAATCCACCCCGATTTGCTGGGGTGAGAATTGAAAAGGCTCTGCAGTTTCAGGCGTATTGACAAAGAAAGCAATTTCGAAATCCGTAATACTTTAGCGCTTTGAAAACACTGAGGAGTAAGATGGCAGACCGTGAGGGTCTTTTTTCCAAAGGACGTAACCCAAATTCTTCACAGCCTGTGCCACGCCCCCTTAGCTTTAAATACAGTTTCTGCCAGGCAGGGGAGAGGAAAAAAGACCCTCGCGGTCCTCTGCCTTTCTGTCAAAACGCTAAAGTGTTACCGAAATCCGAATATGAAAATCCGAAACAAATCCGAAATTCAGATGTCCAAATACCACCGGTTCTACCGGTGGTTGCTGATTACGGGGAACCTTAGACATAGAGGAAGGACTTAACAAGATTATCGATTCCGGGGTAGAGGCCGTGGCGATGATCGGCACCTATGAGGTTCATTAGACTGGCCAGGGGAAAGGGGTTTAATAGTGATGTTGAGGAAGATCGTCCAATTAGCCGATTCATTTAGCAATATGACACACTGTTTGAGGCCCTTTGAGGCAAAGGTAAGGATGTCTGAGGAAAGGTATAGGGTCCTCTTTGACTCGACCCCCAATTCCATTTTTGTCTTGGATCCCGAGTCCTTTAGGATCCTGGATGTGAATGCCCGTACCCAGGAAATCTATGGCTGGGAAAAGGCAGAATTGATGAAAAAGACCTTCATGGACCTCGGCCCGTACCTCTATGCGGAAGGTGTCCTTTCCATAAAAGACCGGGAACCCTCAGTTATGAGCAGTGTATACCAGAAGGTCCAGCATTACAGAAAGGACGGGACACCTTTTTATGTGAATGTATATGCCCGTCGGACAAAACGCAGCCGCAAATACGGTATTGTTGCTGTTCCCGTTGACATTACCGAAAGCCTGGAGAAGGAATCCCAGCTCATTCAGGCAAGCAAGCTATCTACCCTCGGAGAAATGGCATCAGGCGTGGCACACGAGATCAATCAGCCACTCGCAGCCATACAGATAGGTGCTGATTTCATCCACAATGCTCTGAGCCAGCCGAAAGAAATTCCCAGGGCCGATCTTATCCTGGTCTCGGAGCAGATAAGAGAACAGATAGATCGTGCGGTCCGCATAATAAACCACCTGAGGGAGTTTGGTCGCAAGGCAGAGACAAAAAAGGTGAAGGTCTATATAAATACCCCTATTGAAGGGGCTTTTACTCTATTGGGCCAGCAGCTGAAGGTAAGGGATATCAAGGTGGCACTTGAACTTAACGATAACTTGCCCCCAATCATGGCGAACTCCAACAGGCTGGAACAGGTTTTCATAGACCTGCTGATCAACGCAAGGGATTCGATGGAAGAGAAGAGAGAGAAAGCCGGCGCAAAGGCTGTTGATAGCATCTTGACCGTGAGGTCCTTGAAAGAAAACGGACTGGTGGTTGTAACCATTTCCGATACGGGTATTGGGCTCCCCGATGAGCTGAGGGATAAGATCTTCGAGCCGTTCTTTACTACAAAAGGGGTGGGAAAAGGCACCGGCCTGGGGCTTTCCATAAGCTACAGTATTATAAAAGACTATGACGGGACTATGGGGGTTGAAAGCGAACCCGGGAAAGGGGCCACTTTCAGGATAGCCTTTCCCGCCTGCAAAGAGGGCCAAGATGTCAAGAGATACAAAGACAAAGATATTAGTGATAGATGACGAAGAGAGCATAAGGACTCTCCTGAGGATTTCCCTTTCTCATAAAGGCTTCGAGGTCTTTACCTCCGAGGATGGTGAAAAGGGGATTGAGATCTTTAAGCAGCAGAAACCACCGATCGTCTTGACAGACATCAAGATGCCTGGGATAGACGGCCTGGAGGTCTTGAAACGAATAAGAGAGCTGGACCCTGATACCCGGGTCATTGTCATTACCGGGCACGGGGATATGGAGTCTGCAATTGATGCACTCAGGCTTGAGGCCTCTGACTTTATCAACAAGCCCGTTAAAGACGAAGCCCTTATGCTGGCCATCAAACGGGCCCAAGGGATACTGCGGATGCAAGGGGAGGTCAGGGAATACACCCGAGACCTTGAGCTTAAGGTAAAGGAGGCAACCCGCGGACTGAGAGAGGCCTATGAGTTTCAAGAAAACCTTATAAACAGTTCCATCGATGGTATTATCGGTGTGGATCGAAAGGGCACCATCTTGATCTTTAATAAGGCAGCGGAGGGACTCACGGGCCATAGAAGTGAGGAAGTGATAGGTCGCAGGAATATTATCGAACTATACCACCCTCCCGAATTGGCGCGACAGATCAAGAAGAAGATCTACAGCCCCGAGTATGGAGAAACGGGAAGATTAGAAGATTTTGAGGCCGAGTTGATGGGAAAAAATGGGCACCCGGTGCCTATCCGACTTTCGGCCACTCTCCTTTACAAGGATGGAAAGGAGATAGGGAGCGTGGGTTTTTTCAGGGATATGAGAGAAATCAGGCGCCTGCAGAAAGAACTGATAGAAAACGAGCGTCTTTCGGCCATCGGGCAGACGATCGCGGGTATGGGACACTGTATAAAGAACATCCTGAATGGGCTCGAGGGCGGAGTCTATATGGTCAATATTGGGCTGAATAAGGGCAAGCAACCCCTTCTTTCCAAGGGCTGGGCCATGGTCCAAAATAACGTCTCAAAGATCTCTGATCTGGTCATGAACATGCTGAGCTATACAAAGGAACGTGAGCCGGACCTGGAATATTGTTCCCCGAACGATATTGCCCACGATGTCTATGATTTGATGATGGAAAGGGCAAAAAGAAGCGGGGTCAAGCTGGCCAGAGATTTCGATTCGTCAATTGACAAATGTTACCTCGACCAAAACGGTCTACACCGGTCTCTGCTCAATTTGGTCACAAACGCCATTGACGCCTGTGCATTTGATCGGGATAAGGAGAAAAAGTGGGAGGTGATCATAAGGACCCGAAAAGAAGACAGCGGGATCAGATTCGATATCGTGGATAATGGTATTGGGATGACCCAAGAGGTTCAGGAGAATCTGTTTGAACGCTTTTTCAGCACCAAAGGCTCTAAAGGCAGCGGGTTTGGTTTGGTCGTGACACGCAAGCTCATTGACGAGCAGGGCGGGGCCATCACGTTCAAATCTGTTCCTGCTAAAGGCTCTACCTTTTCAATACACCTGCCTTGTCAAGGCCCTGGTGAGGAACAGGTCTAGGGCGTAGCCCCAACTATTTGAGATTCTCCTCAATAACCTTGATCAACTCGTCCGGCCTGATCGGTTTTTCCACAAAGGCGTTCGGCCCGGTAAACCTGGTCTCACCGTCGGTTCCAACTCTCTTGTCGGCTTTTAGGGGCTGCTTGAATATAAAGTTCTTGAAATCAACTCCGGTTATTTCTGAGGCGCCGGATACAATAATCACCGGAATATTTCTTAGTTCCGGCGCCGTTTTCAGTTCCTGAAACATCTTGATGCCGCTTTTCTCGGGCATGATCAGGTCAAGCAGGATCATATCCGGTTTTCCCTTTCGCGCCAACTCCAGGCCTTCAACCCCATCGGAGGCGCTGATGTGCTCGTAACCATTCTCCTCAAGAATGGAACAGAGGTAGTCGACGCTGTCAGGTTCATCATCAACAACCAATATCTTCTTTGGCATTTTTTACCTCCTCTTGTGATGGCAGAAGTGAATCCCTAACCCCTGGCCTTTATTCCCAATTCCTTGTCAAATGGGTTCCCTCAGGGCCGAGCTTACAACCCCAAAAGCTTTTGGATATCCGGATGTTTCGACATGACCCTTAAGAACTGCTCTACACGCCTTTCCAACCGGTTCTTGAGGATTTTGGCCAGATTTTCCATGACAATGTACCCCATGGCATGATCTTCATCAAGGAGATTGTGAAACCTGTCCCCGGGCATGATCAACACCTCAGAGAGCTCCGCGCATACTGCATAGGTGGTGTAAGATGTTCCACCAAGCAAGGCAGACCAGCCGAAGGTATAACCGGGCTTTATAGAACCCAGCGATATAATCATCACCTCTGAGACCTCTACCTCCTGCAAGACCTTTCCTCTTTTCAGAAAATAAAGATTGTCTGCTGCCTGTCCTTCCTCATATATGACTTCATTCTCTTTGAACTGGCGGAGTTGAGTGATGGGAGATATTTTTTCGAGCACTTGGTCTTCCAGTCCCTTTAACAGATACATCTTTCTCAGGTCTTCGATTGAAACCATGAAAAATCTCCTCTCGCGAGTGAAATATCTATCTACCCCGATGTTGCAAAAAAGACCCCTCCGAACCTCAGAAACCGGCTGACTGAATTCCTATGCAACATCGGGGTCTATCAATGTACGTATCGAAGTTCCCGGCAGTCCCTTCCATTTGGCGGAAAGGAATTCGGATCAAGCACTTCGCTAAAACCGTATGGCGGTTTTCCTTCAGATCAGGATAAAGACAATGATCAAAAAGACTGTGGCGATAGCCGCACTAAATCCCACCGGTGATGCACCGGATCCAATGGCCGCCCGAAGTCTTTCTTTCTTAAGTCGCAGCCTTTCCCCTGTTTCGCCGCTTATGATCCAGGCAGGTACCATTGCCAAGAGAGCTGCCCTCGCTGGACCGTCACTGGAGATACGGCCAAGGTAATTGGCCAGTCCCCCCACAAAGAGCCTTTCCGAGAGATCGTTGAGACGGTTAAGCCCCCTGTCCATGACATGGTAAAACAATCGCCCCCCTTTGCGGTAAAACCAGTCGGCGTCCAGATTGACACACCTTTGCTCTGCCGGGTAGATGCCTGAGAGCAGGAGGAACGTGAAGGCCAATGCAGAGAAGAAAAGGATCTGGGTCTGACCCAATACGTGTGAAGCCGTATATGGCACATACTCAACAGGGAAGGGTAAGAGGCTGTATAAAGGGCCAGGGAAAGACCCGATGAAAACGCACAGAAACGCCGCAATGCCCATGGCAAGGAGCATATTGAGGGGGGCCTCCTTCGGCCTCATGCCGGAATCATGTGAGAAGAAGGCAAAGTAGGGGATCTTGATACCTGCATGGTGGAACACACCGGCCGATGCAAACAGGAGGATAAACCAGATTATCTTCAAATTCCCTTTGGCCGCCGCCTCCATAACCATGGACTTGCTTACAAAGCCGCTGAAGAGGGGGAATGCAGAGATCGAGGCGGCCCCAACCATACAAAATATGCATGTAAGCGGCATGGTCTTGTATAACCCCCCCAGGTCTGTGCCGTTAATTTTTCCAGTCCGGTACATAACAGCGCCCATGGCCATGAAGAGGAGGGCCTTAAAGAGGACATCGTTGAAGGCGTGGGCCACTGCACCATTCAGGGAAAGATGCGTCCCTATCCCGATACCTACCACCATGAATCCTACCTGGTTGATGAGGCTATAGGCAAGCACTCTCCTGAGGTTATTCTCAATGACCGCGTAGAAGATGGGAAAGCCGGTCATAATTGCTCCGATCCATATCAAGGCCTCTGTACCCGGGAAGGCCCTTGCCAGGGCATATACCGCGGCCTTTGTGGTGAAGGCACTCAGAAATACGGTCCCGGTAATGGTGGCCTCAGGATAGGCGTCGGTCAGCCAGGGATGGAGGACCGGCCATGCGCAATTCAGGCCAAAACCGATAAAAATCAGGTAAGATGCCAATCCCGTAAGACCCATGTACCCGAACTGGATAGAACCTGTCTGGTTTACATAAAGCACGATGCCTGCCAGGAGGCAGAGGCCTCCGGCGGCATGTACCATTAGATACCTGAATCCCGCCTCCAGCGATGCCCTTGTCCTTCGCGACCAGATAAGGAATATGGAGGCCACTGTGAGCATTTCCCAGAAGGCAAAGAAGGAAAAGAGATCCCCGGCAAAGACAACGCCCAAGGCGCTGCCCGCGTAAACAAGCCCTGCCACATATTGCAGGTCATCTTTTATGTGAAGGGCATAAAGGATGGCTATAAATGATATCAGGTGAAAGATGTAACCGAAGACAAGGCTAAGCCTGTCCACTTTAGCAAGGACAAGGTCGTAACCTATAAACCTGACGACCCAGTGGGTCCCTTCAGGGATACTTATCAGGTTCATGAAACCGACAACGGGTAAGATAAGCAGATATGCCTTTTTTACCTTTCCCTTTAAAAAGGGAACCAGCAGCGCCCCGAGGATGAATATGGCAGCTGGGGGGACAGTATCAATCATAATAATCCTCTCGCCTCTTGACCAAGGGCCGGAGAAAATATTTTGCTACAACAACGAGGACCACACAGGCCACAAATCCGAACACAGCGTAAAACTCGGGCCACTCCTCCCACGGGAAATAGGCATGTTTCTGGATGAGCAACCCAATGACGAGCAGGATAAATAGTGATGAATAGTAACACACAAAGAGCATTCTTACGTTCTTGGGTTTATCAAAGAGGTATTTTGGGGTTTTGGTCTGATGTTCCATGTCTATTCCCTCATTTCACAGTTCCTAGGCTCGCCTGTTTATTCCCAAAGGGTATTCAAGAGAATAACCCCTAAATACAGGGCGCCTATTGTGATAGCTACAAAAAAGACCGCTCTGTACCCCTGAACCGGTTCATGGGAGAGCTCCATTTTTTCTTCTCTTTCATCATGCATTTCCATTATTCCATTACTCCATCATTCCACTATTCCAATTGCGGAGCGTAGCGGGGCATAGCCTGGTTACCCGCCCGTTAAACCCTGTACCACCATTGTGGCCAACCTGAAAAAGGGCTGTGGGTAAAAAAACAGGATTATTGATATGAAGGCGGTTACTACCAGCGGAACCAGGCAAAATGGCGGTGCTTCCCGAACCCCGTTTTCAAAGGTTGATTCCAG
>JAZDES010000128.1:0-10587 GCA_043808585.1 Pseudomonadota bacterium
TTCATCAGGGTGTGAGGCCAAGGCTGTTTCAGGGGAAGAGATGATGTTGAATGAACCCCCAAAGATCCGTATCTCTCTTTTCTCCAAAGAGCCGAGTGAAGACCGGGTGGAGGTGAGGTTGATAAGGTCAGGGGTGGTGGTACAAAGCTTTCAGGGGCCGTTACCGATGGAGATAGAGCACGAGGATACATACTACAAACCAGGGGAGAAGGTATTTTACAGGATGGATGCCCGGGGTTGCGGCACCCTGGTTTCAAACCCCATATTTATCATCTTTGGATAGAAGGTAATAGTTTAGTGCTTTGAAAACACTGAGGAGTAAGATGACAGACCGCGAGGATCTTTTTTCAAAAGGACGTAAAGGATGGCATCATTTCAAAGAACGGCAGTGAGGTCTTGAACCTCGTTACGGAACAGCCCCATAAGAGGATGTCCCTATGAAGAGCCCTCTCCCCTGCCTGGCAGAAACTATATTTAAAGGTAGGGGGGCGTGCCACAGGCTGTGAAGAATTTGGGTTACGTCCATTAGAAAAAAGACCCTCACGGTCCTCTGCCTTTCTTTCAAAACGCTAAAGTGTTACCAAATTATGAGTTCCTTGATAGGAAGGCCTATGCTATAAGAGATCACAAAATAAGCCTCTCTTTCTAAAGGAGTCAGACCCGGATGAACATAGGACCCTATTCCTTTGAGGAGTATCTTGAACGAGTCACGGCCTTCCATGGAAACCCGGCGCCCGGGCTCGTTCTCGGCGGATACATGGTAGAACTGGCCAAGAGCCGCCTACCCGAAGGAACTATCTTCGACGCACTTGTGGAGACCCCTAAGTGCCTTCCCGATGCCGTTCAGTTACTCACCCCATGCAGCATTGGAAACGGCTGGATGAAGGTCATAAGCTGGGGCCTTTACGCCCTCACCCTCTATGATAAGTACACCGGAAAAGGGTTCAGGGTCTACCTGGACCCTGAACGCTTAGAGGAGTGGCCGGAAATAAGGTCCTGGTATCTCAAGTTGAAGCCAGCAAAGGAACAGAATAAGGACCGACTTCTGGAGGAGATGCGCCGTGCCGGCGCAAGCATCTGTGGTGTAAGACCGGTAAAGGTCAAGATTGAACGTCTTAGGAAGGAGCATATGGGCGCCATCGGCATCTGCCCGGTCTGCAAGGAAGGCTATCCTTCTAAAGATGGCGGTGTCTGCAAAAAGTGCCAGGAGGAACCCGCTTATCTGGAAACAGAGCCATGACTCTTCATCCGGCCAAGCCGAAACCAAAAAAACTAGCGCACTTTACTCCCTGGGGCCATATTCCCATCCGGGATGAGGAGGCGGACGTGAGTCCCGTCATCGGCTGCGAGCACCATGCCATGTGACTCAACCCCCATCAGCTTGGCCGGCTCCAGGTTGGCCAGTATGAGCACCTGTTTTCCCTGGAGCTCCTCTTCCCTGTAATGACCCACCAGCCCAGCCACAACAGTCCTTTCGTCACCGACATCTACCGTCAGCCTGAGGAGTTTTTTTGATCCGCGGATGGCCTCTGCCTTTTTGATGCTCCCGATCCTGAGGTCCATCCTTTCAAATTCCTTAAAAGAAATCATGGTTTCCTCTTTCCTCCCGGTTTCGGGTGTAAGGGGCTCTCTAGTCTTCCTCGCCGGTTCCTTTGTCTCGATCCTGGGGAAGAGGGCCGGGGCCTTGACCATGGGCCTGGCAGGCCTCTCCTTTCCCCACGAGTGCAGGTCTCCAAGTTTGAGGTCTTCACCCCTCTTTACAAGGCCCAGCTGATCCTGAAGCTTTTCGGCAGAACCTGGCATAAATGGCCATATTAAGGCAGAGACGATCTTCAAAGACTCAACAATATGAAAGATCACAGTTGCCAGCCTGGCCCGGTCCGACTTGGCCAAGACCCATGGGGCCGTTTCGTCAATGTACTTGTTTACCTTGCCGATTACCTCCCATATAGATATGAGGGCCTTGTGGAAGGACTGTTCCTTCATGAGTTTCTCATATCCATCGATTAGTTCGAGGGCGCTCTCCTTCAGGTCTTCATCCAGCTTTTCAGAGGCCCCCGGCCTTGGCAACTCTCCCTTGAAATAGTTATGCACCATGGTCAGACTTCTGCTCACCAGGTTCCCCAGGTCATTTGCCAGGTCTGCATTTATCCTTGCCACCAGGGCCTCCTCGGTGAACTCGGAATCCAGCCCGAAGACCATATCGCGCAACAGGAAATACCTGAAGGCATCAAGACCATATACGTCTACCAGCTGAAGGGGTCTTACCACGTTTCCAAGGCTCTTGGACATTTTGCCCTCATTCACATTCCAGTAACCATGGACATTGAGGTGCTGATAAGGTTCGATGCCAGCCGACTTGAGCATGCAAGGCCAATAGATGCCGTGGGGTTTCAGGATATCTTTGGCAATGATATGCTGTGCAGCGGGCCAAAATGCCCTAAATCCGTCACCATCGGGGAACCCTACGGCCGAGATATAGTTGATGAGGGCATCAAACCAGACATAGGTGACAAAATTCTCATCAAATGGCAGGGTGATCCCCCAGCTGAGCCGTGACTTTGGCCGAGAGATACACAGGTCTTCTAGCGGCTCCCTTAGAAAGGAGAGGACCTCGTTTCTGTACCTCTCAGGCCGGATAAAACCTGGATGCTGGTGGATGTGATTGATTAGCCAGTCCTGGTACCTGCTCATACGAAAAAAGTAGTTGGCCTCTCTTATAAGTTGAGGTTTCGTCTGGTGATCCGGGCATTTTCCGTCAACCAGTTCTCGTTCCGTATAAAAACGCTCACAGCCAAGGCAGTAAAGGCCTTCATAATCACTGAAATATATGTCCCCATTCTCTTTGACCCTTGTGAGGATCAGCCTGACGGTCTTCTTGTGGTTCTCATCCGTGGTGCGAATAAAATAGTCGTTGGAAATATTTAGCTTAGGCCAGAGCATCTTGAATAGCTGGCTGATCCTGTCCGCATACTCTTTCGGCGTCTGCCCGGATTTCTCCGCAGCAGCCACGATCTTGTCGCCATGCTCATCCGTCCCTGTGAGAAAGAAGGTCCTATAACCGGTAAGCCGATAAAACCGGTTCAACACGTCAGCCACAATGGTTGAATAGGCATGCCCGATGTGGGGTTCGGCATTTACATAGTATATGGGTGTTGTTACATAAAATCGTTCGGACAATTTCCTTCGTGATTACTCCCTTCCCTGCTTCTTCTTTTCCGGATTCTCCTCAGGAGGCTGAGGCAGGATCTCCCTCGCCTTTATCTCGATTTCATCCCCGGATGACAACATCACCGTTATGGCCTCCTTTAAGACATTCTGACGGACCACCTTGGTCTCGCCGTATCTCGTCATGACCTTTTTGCCGACCTTAGGGAGACCCTTCTTGATTTTCTCATAATATTCATGTTCGTAAGTGAGACAGCACATCAACCTGCCGCACATACCCGATATCTTGGTCGGGTTGAGAGAGAGGTTCTGTTCCTTGGCCATCTTTATGGTTACCGGCGCAAAGCTGTTGAGATAGGAGGAACAGCACAAGGGACGACCACAGATCCCCAGCCCTCCAACCATCTTGGCCTGATGGCGGATGCCGATCTGCCTCATCTCTATCCTGGTCCGGAATTCCTGCACCAGGTCCTTTACCAGTTCCCGGAAGTCCACCCTCCCATCTGCCGTAAAATAGACCACGATCTTGCTTCCGTCAAAGCCTCTTTCAACAGAGACCAGGCACATGGAAATGGATCTTTCCTTTATCTTTGACACGCAGTATCTGTAGACATCCTCCTCAAGACCACAATTTCTATCGTATCTATCCAGTTCCTCTTTCGTGGCCAACCGAAAGATCTTTTTGAGGGGCCTATTCGGGCCATCCGCAGCCCTGTTTTGCGGCTCAGTACACACACAACCTATGGCCGGGCCTTCTTCGGTTACCACTACCACCTTATCCCCCCTCTTGAGGACAAAGTGCCCCGAGTCGAAATCATACACCTTTCCATGGTTTCTGAATTGTATGCCAACGATCTTGTTCATCGCCCAAGTTATTCTATATCTGAAGGCTGCGTGCCGGATTATTCCAGAACTTCTTCTTGAAACCCCTATCAGCCGGATCTGCCAAGGCTGTTAATGCCCATGACCATATGCTCCATTACCAATTGCGGGTTTCGCATCCTGCGAAGATCCCGCTGAGATTGCTCTATGGCTAGGACACTATCGACTAAATTATCTATAGTATAGTCTTCGGCAATTTTTTTCAACTTGCGTGAGAAATCCTGATTGATGAGCAGTTCCTCGCGACCCCCTGCCTTGAGGAGCAAGAGGTCCCGGTACCAGCCCTCCCAGACCATAAGCATATCTCTCAGCCCGGGCCCACCGCTCTCGGCGATGTCCAGTGCCTTCTTATGGTCTTCCCCGGCACACTCAAATGCCACATCAAGGGCATTGTCCCTAGAGAGGCCTGCCAGCCTTATAACTCTCAATAGCCACTCCTGTCTCCTATCCAGAAAGTCCACGCCGCACATCTGAAGGGCCAGCCCAAGACTTCCTCCGGAAATTAAGGCCAGGGCCTTGGCTGTCTCATTGCTCAGGCCCTTTTTCTCCACAAGCCAATTCATTATATCGCTAACCTTAAGAGGCTGGAATGGCACCCTCTGGCACCGGGAAACAATGGTCGGCAATAGATCCATGGGCTCATTGGCCTTCAGTATCAGTATGTTTCCGGGTGGAGGTTCCTCAAGGGCCTTTAAAAATGAGTTGGCCGCTTCGACGGTCATGGTCTCGGCCTGATGGATGACGCATATCCGATATCTCCCGGATGCCGGCGGAAAACCGAAACCCCGGTTGAGATCCCTGATCTGATGGATCCGGATGTTTTGACCTTCGGGCCTGATGGACAGGAAGTCAGGAAAGTTCCCACTTATCATTAGGCGGCATGGTAGACATTGACCACAGCCGTCGTAATCAACCGGTTCCGTGCAGTTGAGGGCGGTTGACAGGGCCATGGCCGTGCTCGTTTTTCCCACCCCAGAGATCCCTGTGAAAAGATAGGCGTGGGGTATCTTTTCCCTGGCCATGGCCTGCCTTAGGAACCTCTTGGCCCTTTCCTGCCCCACTATCTGCGAGAATAACAATCAGAACCCCTCGGGATCTTCCGGAACCAGGAATGGCCGGATATGTTCAAATATTACCCCTGCCAACCTCTTTTCCTCCAGAGTACCATCCACCACTACGAAACGCTCGGGCTCCTTCCTGGCCACAGTGAGATACCCTTCTCTCACGGAGTTATGGAACTTCTGGCATTCCCTCTCAAACCTGTCCTGCCCTTCCTCCCGCAAGGCCTTATTTCGCCCCAGTGCCCTCCCGATTCCTACACTTACCGGGCAATCGATGAGAAAGGTGATATCCGGGTAGATTCCCACGGAGGCCTTTTGATTCAAGGTCTTAATCAAGCCCATCTCCTGCCCCCTGGCATGACCCTGATAGGCTAAGGTGGCATCAAAATAGCGGTCACACACTACCCATTTCCCCTGTTCCAATGCGGGCTTGATCACCTCATGAACATGCTGTGCCCTATCGGAGGCATATAGCAGCAACTCTGCCAAGGGTGATAGGTTTTTGTTTCGGCGATCCAGGAGGATCCGCCTGATATCCTTGCCCACTCGGGTCCCCCCAGGTTCCATGGTGGAAAGTACAGAAATATCCAGGCCCCTCAGCCGATCCGCCAGATATCTTGCCTGAGTCGACTTGCCGCAGCCTTCAATGCCTTCAAACGATATGAACAACTTCCACCCGATCAGTGCATATGCTTTATTGAAAATCCGGGTCCATAGGATCCGGCCTGGGTAAAACACGGTTTTCTATACTGGAATCAGGCATGACCTGGAGTATAGATAAAAAGGTATGGCTAATCAAGAAAACAAAGATTGACAAACAAAGAAAAATGAATAACATTCGTTCGCTTTCATCGACGGCCAGGTTATGGGATCGTAACCCTCGTCCCTTCTGATCTCACAGTAGAGGAAGCATGCCAAAGGAAGAACCTTGGGACCAAAAAAGGAGTATGCGAAATGGAAGACAGGGACAAAAAAATCTTAGAACAACTTAACCAAAAGAAGATAGAATTTGAACAGGCCCTGAGACGACTGATGGAGAGCCAGAGGGAGAGTAACGACCAGCTTTATGGCGAAAGCATCATGGATGAGTCTGACCGGGCACAGCGGGAAATCTTGACCCAGAGCAGCTACCTCCTCATTGAGAAAAAGGCCAAAGAGCTGAAGATGCTAGAGGAATTGATCCAAAAGATCTCGAATAACGAAAGGTGGTTCGAGTGCGAGGAATGTGGGGATCCAATTCCGTCGGAACGGATTATGATTGTGCCCGAGGCAAGGTTGTGCGTCGCCTGCCAGCGTGAACTGGAAAGGCTTGGCCGGATGAAGAACTTCCCTGGAAGGGTCTTATCCCGTATGGATGTTGCTAAGGAAGAGCCGGGGGAAGAGCTTGACGAGATTGAGGACCTAATAGATGATTTTGACTATTCCCCTTCGGATTCAGAGGTGGAATTATTACCCCTGGACGAAATTGAAGAGGATGAGGCCCATGACTTCCAAGAACAAGACCGCTGAGGGGTGATCCGATGACTTCCCTGTCCTATTTGTCTGTTATGGAACTGGCTAGATTGATCCGATCCAGGGAGCTTTCCCCGGTAAAACTGATGGAGGAGACCCTGGAGAGGATCGATCGGGTGAATCCGGAGATCAATGCATTTGTCGCTCTCCGTGCCGATGAGGCCCTGGACGAGGCAAGGTCCCTGGCGAAGAGGATCTCTTTCGGTGAAGATCCAGGTCCCTTGACCGGTATCCCCATAGGTGTAAAGGACCTGGAAGATGTGAAAGGGATGGTCACCAGTTTCGGCTCCATTCCTTACAAGGACAATGTGGCCGGAGACGACTCCATTCAGGTCTCCCGCCTCAAGGCCTCCGGTGCCATTGTGGTAGGTAAAACCAATACCCCGGAATTTGGCTTTACGGGCTTCACCAAGAACCGTTTATACGGGGTCACCCGAAACCCCTGGAACAAGGAACGTACGCCGGGGGGCTCCAGCGGGGGTTCAGCCGCAGCAGTTGCTGCCGGTATGGTGCCCTTGGCAACCGGTTCCGATGCCGGAGGCTCAATTCGCATCCCTGCCTCCTATTCCGGGTGCTTTGGGTTAAAGCCCTCTTACGGAAGAATTCCTCTGGGCCCCGGACCCAGTCTTCACATGGCCCGCACCATGGTACTCGGGCCCCTCAGCAGAACAGTAAGCGATGCGGCCCTATACCTGGATTGTGTAGCTGGATATCATCCGGCAGACCCGGATTCCCTCCCTCAACCGGAGGGCTCATATTTGAAAACGCTTGAAAGACCTCTAAAATCCTTGAGAATCGGTTTCAGCCGGAGCTTAGGATATGCACGGGTCGAACCCGATGTCATGGAACTCGTAGAACAGGCAGTGGAGACATTTAGAGGTATGGGGCACAGGGTTGACGCCTGGGAAGGGAGATTTCCTGACGTGAGCGATGCCTGGGCTGAATTAATGAATCGCGAGATCTACGCCCAGATTCAAGAGGACCTGGAAAAAATCCGTAGCCAGTTGGGGAGGACCCTGGTAGCGTCCCTCGATCTTGCAAAAGGCCTAACATTGGAGGACCAAATAAGGGCCAACAGTGTGCGCAGTAGATTAAATCAGACCCTGTGGGAGGTTTATGACCGATTCGATCTCCTTCTCACCCCCACCATGCCTACCGAGGCCTTTGGTGCAAAGGGACCTCCCCCGGCCGAGATTGACGGGCATCCGATACCGCTTCTCTGGGCAGTTGCCTTTACCTACCCATTTAATCTTTCAGGCCACCCTGCGGCATCGGTCCGCGTAGGGCTCACAAAGGCCGGCCTTCCGGTAGGTCTCCAGATCGTCGGGCCCAGACACCGTGACGATCTGGTTCTCCAGGCCGCTTATGCATACGAAAAATCATCTCCCTGGAACGATTCCTGGCCCAATATCTGAGGAATGGCCCTAGCCGGTCTTACGCAGGTTATTTAAGGCCTCGACCACTGCCTGATCCTCTTTTTGGACATCTTCCAGGGTCTTTGGTTTGACGGCGGCAGGCCTTTCCTCCAGCCCGTACTTCCATTTGAGGAACTGCTCACCTGTTGTGGGGTAGATGGCCGCAATGAGGACATCATAGTCGTCTTTGGCCAGGCCTCGCACCTTCTCTCTTACCTTGTCCAGCTCCGGCTCCAAATAATCGGCAGCCCGGCCCGTTACAGGGGTTTCACCCCGTTTGTAGTTTTTCAGGATCTTTTTCTGAATCGTCGGATCAACAGGAATGGGTGTCTTTCCGTAGAGGCCATAGACCAAATCCTTCACCTCATTGGCCACCATCTTGTATCTTCCAAAGAGGACATTGAGGACGGCCTGCACACCAACGATCTGGCTGGTGGGTGTAACCAGGGGCGGCATACCCAGTTCCTTGCGGGTCACGGCCACCTCCTTATAGACCTCGGCCAATCGATCAAGGGCCTTGGCGTCGCTTAGCTGGCTTACCAGATTGGAAATCATCCCTCCCGGCACCTGATGGGCCAGTACTCCGGTGTCGATAACCGACATCCTGTGTTTGGCCAGAAAGTCCCTGTACTTGGGGGCTATGCTCTCAAGATGCTCCCCTAGGTCCAGCAGCAGATTCAGGTCAAAACCCGGGTCTCTTGTGGTGGCGTAAAGGGTTGCCACAATAGGCTCTACGGCAGGTTGGGAGGTCCTTAGGGCAAATGGGGCGAGACAGGTGTCCACGATGTCTACCCCCGCCTTGATTGCCTCCAGATAGATCATGGAGGCCATGCCGCTGGTATAGTGTGTATGGAGGTGAATGGGAATGCCGAGCTTCCTCTTAAGGACAGTTATGAGCTTGGCAATATCAAATGGGGCCATGATACCAGCCATGTCTTTAATGCAGAGAGTATCCGCACCCAATTCCTCTATCTCTTTGGCCTTTTCCATGTAATATTCCAGGTTAAATACATCCCCTCCCATCCGCCTCTCTGTCAAAGAATAGCAGATGGTGCCCTGAAAGTGCTTATCATTTGCCTTTATCCGCTCAACGACCGTCTGAAAATTGCGAAAATCATTCAGGGCATCAAAGACCCTGAAGACATCGATACCCGCCTCCGCTGCCTTATCCACGAACAACCGGGCCACATCATCTGCGTAATTCCTGTAACCTACCAGGTTCTGCCCCCTTAGCAGCATGGAAAATGGGGTCTTCTTGATGTGCCTCTTGAGTGTCCGTATGCGGTCAAAAGGGTCTTCGGCCAAAAAGCGGTGCATGGTGTCGAAGGTTGCCCCTCCCCATACCTCCATAGCCCAGAAACCAACGCTGTCCATTTTCTCGGCAATAGGAACCATGTCCTCAGTCCTCATCCTTGTCGCCAATAAAGACTGATGACCATCCCTAAAGGTGTTGTCTTGAATCTTCAGGGGATTCTTCGGCCCATCCTCCAAAAAATTATCCATACCAAACCTCCGTTCTAACAGTTGGTCACTAGGCTACCTGTTGTCCCTAATGCATTTTTTTTGTGCAAATATAGGCAAGTCGAGACAGGGGGTCAAGAAAAGAATTGATCCGGGCCATTGTACAAGCAAACTAAAGGCCCCTCATCCACTCCGGCCTAAGCCCGATATCTCCTCTGAGGGCACTGTCGATCTCGTCGAGGGCCTGCTGCTTCCCCTTTGGTAACCTGGCCTTTATGGGCAGGTAATTGGAGGCATGGTTCGAAAAGAAGAGGCCCCGTGTGAGGTTGGTATTGGCGACCATTTCCCTCAACTCCAGTAATAGCTCCTCTTGACTCGGCAACTCGAATTTGCCCTCCTTGAGCTCGTCGTAGAGGGGGGTCCCGGGGATCAGCATCACCGTAAGCGCCCCAATATAATTCGGATCCATGGCACTGAGGAGCTTTCCGGTGGCCTTGGCGTGCCGTAAAGATCCATCTCTTCCCCCAATCCCGAGCAGGACCGTAACTGAGACCTTGATCCCTGCCTCCCTGACCTTCCTCCCCATATCAATCAGGTTTTGCGGACTGGTCCCTTTGCGTATCCTTTTCAGAAGTCCTTCATCCCCGGTCTCAACTCCCAGGTACAGAATACCGAGCCCATTTTCTCTGAGTTCCTTCAACTCCTCCAGGGACTTCATCTTAATGCTTTTAGCATTGGCATAGGCCCCCACCCTTCTGACCCAGGGAAGGTGCTCTTTGATCTGATCAAGGATCCACATCAGCCTCTTTTGCGGGATAATCAGTGCATCCCCGTCCATAAGGAACACCCTATCCTGTCGCCTCATGTATTTGGATGCAAACAGGATGTCACTCAGGATTATGCTATCATCCTTTATCCTGAATCTCTTATCCTTGTATGTGCCGCAAAAGGTGCATTTATTGTGAGAACACCCGACCGTCACCTGAAGCAGGATACTGAAGGCCTCGCTGGGCGGCCTGATGCAGGTCCCTTCGTAGTGCATTCCTTCACTTTCCAGAGCATACCCCATTGATCTCGTCTCCTCATCA
>JAZDES010000129.1:0-4216 GCA_043808585.1 Pseudomonadota bacterium
TGTCTAACCCCGGAGCCCTCAATACCATCAAGGCCAAAAAAGGTGTCACCTTTTCTTTGATGCCTTTAAGAGAAGGAAATCCTCCCTCCTTTTTGCCCGCTTCCGGCCTCTGGGTTAGCAAGACCCTAAATTCAGGGGCTATGGCCCTTACCTTGGAGATCCTCACCTTCCCTGCAAGAAGGGGAAAGACTGCGGGATATAGCGTCAATGACTCCAGGGACCCGGTTGCCTTCCCCGGGATAACCAATCTCCCTCGATTCACGACCACACGCGGTCGGGGTAGGAACGAGAGGTCAATCCCCTGATATTCCACCTGGCCACCCAGTTCCTTTGAGAGAGCGGTCAGAATTTCTTGCCTTACAGGTTCAAGATTGATCAACTTTGGGGCGAAAAGGAAAAAGCATAGCAGAAGGAATACTAGTGCGCCCAAACCTCCCAATATCCAAACAACTCTCCTCCTTTTCCAGCTCAATCAAGCCTCCGGACTACCGACCAATCCGCATGTGCGTTGGAACCCCTTCCGGATCGGATCTCTCTTTTGAGAACCCCACCGGTACCGTGCCGCGACCACCACCGGAATACGCCGGAAAGAAGTGAGATCTATGGTGTCTGGGCGTCATAACAGTTAGCATATTTTGAGAAATGCCGGTGGGCTACGGCAAGCTCTTTAACCAGGAATTGTCCGTGAACCAGCGCTTTTGCAACAGTTCCAGTTCGCCACTCTCTATCAGTGTCGTAAGGAAATTATCCATCCAGTTGACCAGGAGTGGGTCATTGCCTGGCAGAGCAATACCGATCGGTTCATAATTCAACGGCGTGATTACAGAGATGAGCCCCTGATCCGGGTTGCGCAGTACCGTTAACACACATATGGGATAGTCGGCGACCATGGCATCCACTTTGCCCTTGAGCACCATATCTACGGCCTCACCGTAATCCTTGGCAAGCAAGAGTTTGGCCTTGGGGACATCCTTCTTCACAAACGCCTGACTTGTGGAACCTTTGAGTGCAACCAGGGTGGTCTTGGGGCTGTTCACCTCATTGGGACCTTTGACAGAGGCCATCCATTCTATCTTGGTAACAAAAGACTTTCCTGAAATAAAATAGGGCCCAACAAAGGCCACCTTCATGTTTCTCTTGCCGGTAATAGTCATCTGGGAAAGAACTAGGTCCACCTTTCCGGCCTCAAGCGCCGGAAGGAGTTCAGAGAAGGGCATGACCTCAAGCTTGAGGTTAACCCCCATTTCTTCGGCCATAAGTCTGGCAATGTCGGGTTCAAGACCGATCACGTCCCCCTCTTTGGTTGTCATATTAAACGGGGGCATGCTCCCCGCAGTACCCACCACTAATGCTCCCCTCTGGGATATGCGATCGAGTACAGGCGCGGCCGGTGCTGTAACAGATCCCCCTTGTGTGTGGACGCAGCCTGAGACCAGGGCCAGCGTCATCATCAGCAAAATTATTACCTTAGCCTTTTTCATGTGACTACCTCTCTTTCCTGTTCAGTATAATGATGCGATGATGCCCGCCTCTGGGTTATGGCCTAATGCGCCTATCCACAAAAGCCGCCATGCTCTCCGCATCCTTAAGATATTTCCCCATCTCCAAGGCCTCATCCTTGCTCAGGCGTAAATGCATTCTAAGCCTACCTTTCTGGATTCCCGCTTTCGCGGGAATGACATGTACTTAGCTTATTTCGTCATTCCCGCGTAGGCGGGAATCCAGGGGCCAAAGCAGTACTTACTGAGCTGTTACCTCCAAACAACACTGATCATAACGGCCAAACCCGTCAATGTCCAGTGCCTGCGGTAAACGGATTGAGCCCCAATTTGGAGGCATATGCTGCACCATTGGCCGGTTTCTGGGTTTCGGACGGGATTTTTTTTGCAGCATTGGGGTCTAGCCACCCCATGGCATTTTAGAGTAGGTGTCGGTCAGTTTGTCCCTGTATTCCCTGAAGAAGGCCTCGTGGCCCTTTTCCCAACTAGCCAGCATTGCAAGGGCCTCCCCTGGCGGGCCTTCCGTCTGGGAGGCCATGTTCTGGTAAAACTCGCTTAGGTCTTTCTCAATCAACCAGGCGGTGTTGAAGACCGTAACATCAGGGGTCATGGATTCATAGAGGCACCGTTCCAGGAATTCCGATCTTGCACGGTCATTGAAATAGTCGGTCGGCTTTATGGTAAGATTGCCCAAGTCCGATGGGCCCAGTTCCTTTCCCCTCTTCAGCCTTTCAAGGATTGAATTGATAAACGCGATGTGCTGCTCCTCTTCCTCTATGATATGCTTGAATGCGGTTACGGCTGCGCCGACCCCCATCCGTCCAAGAGAGGTCTCAAAAAAGCTTTTTCCTGTCTTTTCCTGATTCAGGGCATACTCGAACACACGGATCAGATTCTTGGTATCAGGCATTTTCATCCTCCTGTGACTAAAGGGTAAAAAAGCAAATGAAGGCTGTACTATAGACCATCCGGCATATTCCTGTCAAAGGCCTCTCAAACCTGTGGGAGGAAGAGAAATGGGGGCTGTCTTAACCATGGAACAGATTGAGGTTGCCTTTTTGGCCATCTTGAATATATACAGCATTGTAATACTTTAGCCCTTTGAAAACACTGAGGAGTAAGATGACAGACCGTGAGGGTCTTTTTTCAAAAGGACGTAACCCTAACTCTTCACAGCCTGTGGCACGCCCCCTTACCTTTAAATACAGTTTCTGCCAGGCAGGGGAGAGGAAAAAAGACCCTCGCGGTCCTCTCCCTTTCTTTCAAAACGCTAAAGTGTTACCAGCATTGAGTTTCTTTGAGATAGGCCACGCCACTTTCCTTCAAACAGATAGGGGAGGTCAATGGGGATGATGGAGCTTAATGATGAACAAAAGATGATCCTCAAGTCGGTGAGAGAGATTGCTCAGGAAAAGATCAAGCCACGTGCTTCGGAGATAGACGAAACCGGAGAATTTCCCTGGGATACCGTAGAGCTGTTTACGGAAAACGGTCTCCTTACCCCACTTCTGCCCGAGAAGTACGGGGGCATTGGTCTGGAGTATCTGGTTTTCTCCATGATCCTGGAGGAGATCTCAAAGGTCTGCGCCTCTTCGGCACTGATCCTTATTGCCCAGGCGGACGGGATGTTGCCGATTCTCTTCGGTGGAAGCGAGGAACTCAAGGAGAAGTACCTTCCTTGGCTGGCACAGGGAAAACTTGCCGGGATCGCTGCTACAGAGCCCGGGGCAGGCTCCGATGTCCTTTCCATGAGGACCCGGGCTGTCCGCAAAGATGATGTCTATATCATAAATGGTCAGAAATGCTTTATTACCAACGGATCTGTGGCATATGTCCTGTCCATATACGCTTACACCGATCCTGATAAGGGGGCCAAGGGGATTTCTGCATTTGTGGTGGAAAAGGGTTCAAAGGGACTCGTCTACGGGAAAAATGAGAACAAGATGGGAATGAGGGGCTCGATAAACTCGGAGCTATTCTTTGAGGATTTGGTAGTGCCTGAGAAAAACAGGATCGGTGAAGAAGGCACGGGAATGGGAAACCTGATGGCTGCCCTGGACACCAGTCGCCTGTTTTCCGCCTCTCAGGCAGTCGGGTTGGCCCAGGGCGCCATAGACGAAGCCGTTGCCTATGCAAAACAGAGAATTCAGTTTGGGAAACCCATTTCCAAGATTCAGGCAATACAATTCATGATTGCCGATATGGTAGCAAACACGGAAGCCGCTCGTCTCTTGACTTATCAGGCAGCCAAACACCTTGACAGGCAGAATTGGTCTCTGGTCCCAAAATTCTGTGCAATGGCCAAATTTGTGGCCTCGGACACTGCCATGAGGGTCACGACCGATGCCGTCCAGGTAATGGGAGGATATGGTTATATGAAGGATTATCCCGTGGAGAGGATGATGAGGGACGCAAAACTCATCCAGATCTACACCGGCACCAACCAGATAATGAGGCTTATCACTGCCCGGGAAATATTTAGAAAATAGGTAATACTTTAGCGCTTTGAAAACACTGAGGAGTAAGATGACAGACCGCGAGGGTCTTTTTTCCAAAGGACGTAACCCAAATTCTTTACAGCCTGTGGCACGCCCCCTTACCTTTAAATACAGTTTCTGCCAGGCAGGGGAGAGGGCTCTTCATAGGGACATCCTCTTATGGGGCTGTTCCGTAACGAGGTTCAAGACCTCACTGCCGTTCTTTGAAATGATGCCGTC
>JAZDES010000130.1:0-4921 GCA_043808585.1 Pseudomonadota bacterium
GTGTCAATGAGGTTTATGGTATGTTTCTTCCATGTAAGGTTGTGAAAGGAGGTGCTGATGGTGATCCCCCTTTTTATCTCCTCCGGCTCAAAATCAAGATTCGATGTTCCTTCGTCCACTCTGCCGGCCCTGGTGGTTGCCTTACCATTAAATAGCATTGCCTCCGCAAGTGAAGTCTTTCCCGAACCCACATGGGCCACGAGAGCTACATTCCTCAGTTCTTCTGCCTTTTTTTCCATACTCAAGCCCTCTCCTCACTAATATTTTCTAGCCTTTTGATTTGACTATAGGGTTACGGAACAATCAGTCGACAGCCGAAAGTCTTTCGTCCCGATCTATCCTAGGTCCCCTGTTCCAAAAATCGAGAACCGCAAGACATTTAGGGAACGACGGGTCTCTATTTTTCAAAAAATTGTGGCACATAAGAATCCTTGCATAGTCCGTAATAATGTCAGCGGGTTAAGAGACCGAAATTATGGCACTCCTGAATACGGGATAAATGTTAAGAAATGATTTGAATTATTGGCGAGCCCACTTCTTACGGACACTATGTACGGCTTTCCTCTGGTATTGCGGAATCTTAGAAATCTCAAAAATGTAACATGAAAAATACATCAACGGTCAAATCAAAGTCAAGCCAAGAATAGACCAGGACATTTCTATTGCCAATTTTAGGAAATATGCTATACTCAAATAATTTGAATTAGGACTGACGCTAACCTCTTATTTGAGGAAAAATCCAGGCACCCTTCTTTTGTTGGTTCAGGACGGCATAGAACTTTTCATAGGTTACTTGAGGGACCAAAAGGGGTACTCCCTGCATACCCTGAGGAACTACCATACCGACCTGAGACAATTCTCACGATTCCTTGCATCAAGAAAGGTAGCCCCTGACAATAAGAGGACCGGCCGTGACCTAAATAGGGTCGACCCAATAGTCATAAGGGAATACCTCGGAAGCCTTTTCGGGACCTTGACGCGCAGGACCATTGCCCGAAAACTCTCAGCTATTCGCTCCTTTTTTCACTTCCTTGAAAAGAAAGGTGTGACCAGGCATAATCCTGCGGCTGAGATTCAAACGCCCAAGCTGGAAAAGTATATCCCTAGCTATCTTCCGGTAGACGACGTCTTCAGGCTCCTCCAGAGACCCAAACGAGATAAGCCAATTGGTCTAAGAGACCTTGCTATTCTGGAGTTGCTTTATTCATGCGGGATTCGGGCAGGTGAATTGGAGGCCTTGAATATCTCCAGCATCGATTTTGACCAACGCCTGGTCAGGGTTGTGGGAAAGGGGAACAAAGAGAGGATCGTCCCCATAGGGCGTCAGGCAGTGAAGGCCGTAAGGGAGTACCTTGATGGAACGCAATCCATGAGGAAAAAGGCAGAGGCCTACTCCGGGCCAAGTCCCCTCTTCCTGAACGTTCGAGGGGGCAGGCTTTCGGTACGTAGCGTGGGTAGAATCATCAAGCGATATGTCAGAGAGACCGGGTTGAGCCGTGACATCAGCCCCCATTCCCTGAGGCATACATTTGCCACCCATCTCCTGGAGGGGGGAGCTGATCTTAGATCCGTACAGGAACTGTTGGGGCACGTGAGCCTGTCCACCACTCAGAAGTACACCCATGTGAGCCTTGATAGGCTTATGGAAGTCTATGACAGGACCCACCCACGGAGCAAGTAGGATAAGGGAAAAGGCACAGCCGGTGTAGGCTATGATTCCTGGGAAGGCAAAAAGAGAAAGTTGAATTATGAACCAAAATGATAATCTGAAATTGAGGGCAACGACCGTACTTGCAGTAAGGAAAGACGGAAGGGCGGTCATGGCCGGAGACGGACAAGTGAGCCTTGGCGATACAATTATGAAACGCAAGGCCATTAAGGTCCGACATATGTACAAAAACAAGGTCCTGGTGGGGTTCTCCGGGGCAGCAGCCGATGCATTCAGTCTGTTCGAGAAGCTGGAGGCAAAACTGGAGTCCTATAAGGGAAATTTGGGGAGGGCCGCGGTTGAACTCGCAAAGGACTGGAGAACCGACAAGATCTTAAGGAGGCTCGAGGCACTGCTCCTTGCCATGGATAAGGAGCATACGCTCATTATCTCGGGCACCGGCGATGTGATAGAGCCCGATGAGGACGTAGCTGCGATCGGATCAGGCGGGCCTTATGCCCTGGCAGCTGCCCGGGGCCTGGTGGACCATTCCGATCTGGACGCAGTCGCAATAGCACGTGAATCCATGAAGATTGCAGCCTCAATCTGTGTATATACTAACGAGAATATATCCATTGAGGAGCTTGAGGACTAATCACTTTGACTTCACTTTGAGAACTCTATCAGGCCTTCTGTCCACGACCCTTGAGGGAAAAGCCGTACTGGAGCGCGATTTAAGGCCTGTTTTTAGAAGTTTCACAATACTGGATAAGAGGTACTTATGAAAAAGGAAAACCAAGAAGGAAACCACTATATGGAAGTGTTGACACCAAGGGAGATCGTATCGGAGTTAGACAAATATATCATCGGTCAGGACCCGGCCAAGCGTTCGGTGGCTATTGCCCTAAGAAACCGGTGGCGCCGCCAGCAGGTCCCGGAGGAACTGAGGGATGAGATCGCCCCAAAGAACATCATAATGATGGGGCCCACGGGGGTGGGAAAGACAGAGATTGCAAGGCGTCTTGCCCGCCTAGCAAACTCCCCTTTCTTGAAGATAGAGGCCACCAAGTTTACAGAGGTGGGATATGTGGGAAGAGACGTGGAATCGATGGTCAGGGACCTTACAGAGCTGGCCGTCAATATGTGCAAAAAAGGGGAACAGGAGAAAGTAATGCCCAAGGCCCGCGAGCTCGCAGAAGAAAGGCTTCTTGACATACTTCTACCCAAAAAAACTGAGGAGACCCGTGAAGGGGATGATAGTGACAGGGAAAGGGTCCTGGAGGTGGTAAAGGCAGAGAGGGCAGAGACTTCTTCCACCCGTGAGAAGCTGCGGCGAATGTTGAGAAACGGTAAACTGGACGAACGTTATGTGGAGCTGGAAGTGACCAACACCAATTTCCCGATGGTGGAGATCTTCTCTAGCGCAGGCCTAGAAGAGATGGAATTTAACATAAAGGAAATGTTCGGGGGGATGTTTCCGCCTAGAAAGAAAAAGAGGCGGGTGAAGATCCCGGAGGCCCTGGAAATCCTGTTTCAAGAGGAATCACAACGCATTATCGATATAGACAAGGTAATAGAGAGTGCAGTCCGTAACACCGAGCAAAACGGAATAATCTTCCTGGACGAATTGGATAAGGTAGCTGGGTCAGATTACTCCTACGGCCCTGACGTATCCCGGGAGGGTGTACAGAGAGACCTCTTGCCCATAGTGGAAGGTTCCACTGTCACCACTAAGTACGGTATGGTAAAGACAGACCATATCCTTTTTATTGCAGCCGGGGCATTTAACGTCAGCAAGCCCTCAGACCTCTTGCCGGAATTACAGGGAAGATTCCCCATTAGGGTCGAACTGGATTCGCTCTCCATGGAGGACTTTGTCAGGATCCTTACCGAGCCAAAGAACGCCCTGATCACTCAGTATAAGGCCCTTCTTTTAACTGAGGGAACCGAGTTGATATTCGAAGAGGATGCAATTGAAGAGATTGCCAAGATTGCCAACCAGGTCAATGAACGTACTGAAAATATTGGGGCCCGTCGTCTCCACACGGTGATGGAAAAATTGGTGGATGAGATATCATTTAACGCACCGGATATGCCTATAGAAACAGTTACTATTAATAGAGACTATGTGCGGGAGAAATTGACAGAAATATTGGAAGATGAAAACCTGAGCAGGTATATATTATGATCAACCATAGCGACAGGGCCAAGGTCCTTATTGAGGCACTCCCTTATATTCAACGGTTCAATGGCGCCACCGTTGTGGTGAAGTACGGTGGGCATGCCATGGTGGATGATGGGTTAAAGCAGGATTTTGCCCTGGACATAATCTTGATGAAATATGTGGGGATGAACCCGGTGGTTATCCATGGAGGCGGCCCTCAAATCGGCGGGTTCCTGAAGAGGCTTTCCATAGAATCGGAGTTTATAGACGGGATGCGGGTCACCGACAGGCAGACCATGGATGTAGTGGAGATGGTCCTGGTTGGAAAGGTCAATAAGGAGATCGTCAATCTGATTAACAGTAACGGCGGTCGGGCAGTAGGGCTTTCAGGCAAAGATGGAAGGCTCATCATGACCAAAAAGATGAAATACATGAGGGATATGGGAGAAAATCAGCCACCTGAAATAATAGATATGGGGATGGTGGGGGAGATTACCTCTGTGGACGACCGTGTGCTCAGGAGCCTCATGGAAAGTGAGTTCATCCCGGTTATTGCACCGGTGGGCACCGACGAGAAAGGAGAGACCTACAATATCAATGCAGATCTGGTGGCAGGCCACATAGCTTCCTCCCTTAAGGCCAGAAAATTGATCCTTCTTACAGACACGGAAGGTGTCCTGGATCAGGAAGGGAAGTTGATCCCAACCCTAAAAATTGAGGATGCCCGTCAGCTGATCCATAATAAGATCATCAAAGGGGGAATGATTCCAAAGATAAACTGTTGTCTGGAGGCCTTGAGCGGCGGTGTCAGAAAGGCCCACATCATCGATGGCCGCCAGCCCCACGCAATTTTACTGGAAATTTTTACCAAAATCGGAGTAGGCACAGAAATCGTTTGTTGAGAATTGAGAATTAGAGGAGTTCATGATGAATAATAATCCAAAAGGCGATTCCACTATCTCTCAGGCAGATAGATACATGTTTCAGACATATACTCGCTTCCCTTTAACTCTGGTTCGGGGAGAGGGATGCCGGGTATGGGACGAGGAAGGTCGAGAATACCTTGACTTTGTTGGAGGGATTGCTGTCTGTGCCCTGGGTCACAGCTC
>JAZDES010000131.1:0-2503 GCA_043808585.1 Pseudomonadota bacterium
GCCTTACATCCATCATGATCAACAATGAGGTGCCGCCAAAGTGTGATCCCCTGGGACCAGAAAACAAGCTCATTTTTGCACCGGGCTTTTTAAGTGGGACCATTCTGGTCAATACCAGCAGGCTATCCATTGGAGCCAAGAGCCCGCTGACAGGGACCATCAAAGAGAGCAATGTGGGGGGAACCGTTTCTGCGGCCTTGGGACATCTGGGGATTACAGCGATCATTATCGAAGGGCAAGCGGCTGAAGGAGAACTCAGCATACTCAGGATTGATGAAAACGGAGACGCAAGCCTCATTCCGGCTGAAGAGTATAAGGGCATGCGAACGTACCCATTCGTAAAAAAGATTCTTGGGGTTTACGGGGACAAAACCTCGGTGCTCTGTATCGGGCCGGCCGGTGAGTACAGGCTTAACGTAGCCTCTGTGCAGGGATCTGACATTGATGGCCGTCCCTGCCGGGCTGCCGGTCGAGGGGGCTTGGGTGCGGTTATGGGCTCCAAGGGTCTCAAGGCCCTGGTTGTATCTCAGGGCGGAAAGAGCGCTGACCCCATAGCCGATCCTGAGGTCTTCAAGGAAGCGGCCAAAGGGGTTGCCAAGGCCATCAGAGAAGATCATATGAGCGGTAAAGTGATGCCGGAGCTCGGGACCGCAGGTCTTGTGGCCCCTGTCAATGCCATGGGGGCCTTTCCCAGTTATAATGCTAGAAAGGGGGTTTTGGACGGCTGGGAAAAAATCAGCGGAGAGGCCATGGCCGAACTCATCAAGGAAAGGGGCGGAAATACGAGCCATATGGGCTGCGCCCAGTGCATTGTCCATTGCTCCAACGAATTTGTGGATAAAGACGGAAAGTACGTAACCAGTTCTCTTGAGTATGAAACGATCTGGTCCATGGGAGGTATGACCGGAATCGCTGATCTTGATACAATCGCCAAGTTGGACTTTCTATGCGATGACATCGGCGTCGATACCATGAGCACAGGGGTGGCCATTGCCGTTGCCATGGATGCCGGGTATAAGGCGTTTGGGGACGGAAAGGCGGCCATGGAGATGGTGGAAGAGATTGGCAAAGGCACAGAGTTCGGTAAGATCTTAGGAAAGGGTCCCGCTGCCATAGGCAAACATTTCAATCACGAACGGGTTCCTGTGGTCAAGGGCCAGAGCATTGCAGCGTATGATCCGAGGGCCATGCTGGGCAACGGCGTCACCTTTGCCACCTCACCCATGGGTGCCGATCACACAGCAGGGAACGTGGTGGGCGCATATTTAACCCAACAGCTCGATCCCTTGAAAAAGGAGGGGCAGGTTGAGACCTCCAGAAACCTTCAAATCGCCACGGCCGCTGCCGACTGCACGGGACTCTGCTTTATGGCGGTTGTCGCCCTGACCACTCCCGAAGGGGGTGAAGCGTTTCTAAAGGCCATAAATGCCAAATTCGGCACCCGGCTTGTGCCGGATGACATCCCTGCCATGGGCATCCGGGTATTGAAGGCGGAGAGGGAATTCAACAGGAAGGCAGGCTTCACGAACAAGGACGATCGACTGCCTAAGTTCTTCTATGAAGAACCCCTCCCCCCCCATAACGTGGTCTTTTCCATCAGTGATGAGGAGATTGATCGGACCTTTGATTTCTAACGGGAACCAGGGATGAGGATGAGGGTCAAATTATACGGGACTTTGAGCCAAAGGTGCCCCGGTTACCAGCACTCAAAGGGGATGGAGATTGAGATGCCAGATGGGGCGACAGTCAAAGACCTTCTCGCCATCCTGGACATATCAGAATGTCAAGGGGCAGTGGTTGTCGTGGAAGGCCGAATACTCAAAGCGGATGATAGAATGGGGGGTGGAGTCCCAGTGAGCGTTTTCCAGGCTATTCACGGAGGATGATACATCCGTGCCTTGTCCATATGGAGACCCCTGTTCCGAGTTTTCGCTCCACTGGGGATAGGGTATCGGTCATGGGGACCGGGTTGGGCGACCGGTATCACTCCATGAGGGTATCTCAACAAGAGACTAAGGTGAGAATTATTCTATACTCCCCTTAGTGAATGAATAGGAGGCAGCCAAGCCATGGCAGACTATGAGGCACTAAAGAGAAAGATAGAGGAACTGACGGAAAGGGTCTGGGATGTCCAGACCATTGAGGCCAGATTTAAAAAACTCGCCGCGGAGGGGATCCCCAGAAAGACACTCAACCGGGATGAGATCTTGGCCAACAAGCAGAAGGTCCTGGATCGCGTCCAGCAGCGGGCCGAGGAATATAATTTTATTACCAAGAATTGTGCCCAAGGGACAGCCCTTGCCCTGATGGAAGAATTTGGTCTGGGCAATATGGAGATTATTAAGGCCCTCACACCATTTCCCGGTATTGGCGGGACCGGTGAGATGTGTGGGGGCGTCACCGGCAGTCTGATCACCTTTGGGCTCTATTTTGGCAGTGATAACATGCTGGATTTCGAAGCTGCCGGTGCAACCATCATGACAGCGCAGAAATTCATGGCCTT
>JAZDES010000132.1:0-4745 GCA_043808585.1 Pseudomonadota bacterium
CGGCTTTACCGGAAAACTGGTGGTGGTGGGATTTAGCCTTGCAAAGACCGAGTATGCAATAGGTCGCCTGATGGCCTTTGACGCCGAAATCATAGGCACGTGGGGCTGTCTCCCGGAATACTATCCGATCGTGCTGGATATGGTTCTTGATAAGAAGATCGACATTGAACCCTTTGTGGAAACACGCCCTATGAGCACTATTGCCAAGACCTTTGAGGAGGTCCACAACGCGGGTTCCCCTGCCAAAAGGATCGTTTTGACCCCAGACTTCTAGTGCCTTTTCCCGGAACGGGAGGGAAAAAAGAGAGGAGTTCTAAATCAAAATCATAGAGTAATGGAGAAGGAGGAAATTATGGCCTTAGAATGGATCCCCAGAGACAACGAGATAAAAGACCATCTATTGCATACAGACCTACACTGGGGCGATGAACCCCCATCCGTGGTCCATGAAAAGCGTCCCCTTAAAGATCCGAAAGGAAACGTGGTTGAGGGGCTTTACGTGGCCTGGGTGCGGTTAAATAACCCCAAACAATACAATTCGTACACCACGGAAATGGTCAAGGGCGTAATCGCTGGTTTTGAAAACGCCTCCATGGATAGGAGCGTCGTGGCTGTTGTCTTCACAGGCACCGGACCCTACGCATTTTGCACCGGAGGAAATACCAAGGAATACAGTGAGTTTTACAGCCTGAGATCGGATGAATACGGGCAATATATGGAGCTCTTCAACCACATGGTGGATTCAATCCTCATGTGCAAGAAGCCGACCATTTGCCGTGTGAACGGCATGAGAATAGCTGGCGGCCAGGAAATCGGTATGGCCTGTGATTTAGCCATCGCATCTGACCTAGCCATCTTCGGCCAGGCAGGCCCAAGGCACGGTTCTGCCCCAGATGGCGGGTCATCCGACTTTCTGCCGTGGTTTCTGGGCATGGAGGATGCCATGTGGAACTGCATCTCCTGCGAGATGTGGTCTGCCTATAAGATGAAGGCAAAGACCCTGATCAGCAAGGTGGTACCTGTCTTGAAGGTGGACGGAAAATGGGTAAGAAACCCTATGGTCATAACAGACAAATATGTGGAAGACGGCGAGATCGTCTACGGAGAGTTCAAGACTGGGGAAGAGGGCAAAGAGGCCCGCGCCTTTGTCAAAGAACACCAGCCCAATGCAGACTTTGAGCTCCTGGACAAGGAGGTGGACAAGATCATATGGACCTTTGCAAATCTCTTTCCGGGCTGCTTGATCAAGTCCATCGATTCCGTCCGCCAGAAAAAGAAGTTCTTCTGGGACATCATGAAAAACGCCAACAGGCACTGGCTTGCTGCTAATATGGGCGGTGAGGCATTCCTTGGTTTCGGCGCCTTTAATACCAAGAAGATCACCGGCCAAGACACCATAGACTTCATCAAGTTCCGACAGAACATCGCAGAGTGCAAGACCTGGGATATGGAGATGTTCGCTGAAGTTCTCGGGAAACCACAGGAATAGTGGGTCCCCGAAAAGGGATTTACCCCATATGGCAGGCAGGGCCATCGCGGCGGCCCGCCTGCCATATTTTTGGGTGAGCTTCAAGGTTGAGCTGAGTTCTTTGGGTCGAGCCCTTTAATCCGTTGTTTAACAAATTTGGATGCGCTTCTTGAGAGGCGCATAGAATTGGCAGGCTTTCTGAATCTGCCTGTTTCTTGAGGAGAGGAGGAGAAGACAGAATGAGTTACCAATATATCGAGACCGGATTTAGCGATGGTTTGGGCACCATAACCCTCAACAGACCCCCCGTGAATATTTTGAACATTGCCATGATGGAAGAGATCAATCAGCTACTTGAGGAATGGCGGGGCAAGAAGGACCTCAAGGTAGCCCTCTTTAATGCCAAAGGGAAGTGCTTTTCTGCCGGGGTCGATGTGGGAGAACATATGGGCGACCTTGCCCCCAAAATGATCGAGGTCTTTCACCGCATGTTTCGCCTCATGGATCGACTTGGAGCAACCACAGTTGCATCTGTGTATGGGTCATGCCTGGGGGGCGGGTGTGAACTTGCCATCTTCTGCGACCTGGTCCTTGCCTCTCAGGACGCGAAATTCGGCCAGCCGGAGATCCAGGTAGGCGTGTTCCCTCCCATTGCCGCCCAGTTTATGCCCCGTATAATTGGGCGAAAGGCGGCCATGGAACTGATACTTTCCGGCAGAATCGTATCCGCAGAGGAGGCCAGGCAGATGGGGTTGGTTAACAGGGTGGTTTCAAGGGAGGATTTGGAGTCTGCCACAAGTGATTTCGTCAAGCCTTATCTCAAACTGAGCGCAGAGGTGCTGAGAATAACCAAGAAGGCGGTCGTGGCCGGCCTGATGGACGATCTTGAACCCTCCCTCAAACTCATAGAAGATATCTATTTAAATGAACTCATGAAGACGGCAGATGCAAACGAGGGTCTGAAGGCCTTCATGGAAAAGAGAAGACCCGAGTGGAGGAATGAGTAGGTTTATCGTATTTATCAACCTCTCTTGCGTGTCCATAGGAGCTTTCCTCCTGATAGTGCTTACTTCCGCCTGCGTGGAAAACCCCCCCGAGTCATTTCAAGGATATGTGGAGGGTGAATTCGTATATGTGGCGGCTCCTATCGGAGGCAGGCTGGAGGAGCTCAATGTCCGACGCGGACAGTCAGTCACAGAAGGCACTATCCTTTTCAAACTGGAACAAGATTTTGAGGAAGCCGTTGTCCAGGAGGCCTCCAATAAATTGACACAGGCCATGGACAAGCTGTCCAATATCAAGAAAGGGAAGAGGCCATCTGAGATTCAGGCCATAGAGGCAAGACTAAAGAATGCAAAGGCCGGCCTAAAATTGGCTGAAATAGGATACACGCGCAGGATCGAACTGAGCAAAAAGGAGTTCATCTCCGAAGAAAACCTCGATAGGGCACGCACAATCTACGATCAGCGCTTACAGGAGGTCACGGAAATCGCTGCCGAGATCGAGACAGCCCGCCTGGGCGCCAGGCCAGACGAAATCAAGGCAGCCGAGGCCGAGGTAAAGGCGGCCAAGGCCGATCTGGTACAGGCGACCTACCAATATCTACAGGCCTATGCAGACCTGGAACATTCCGTGGGCGTAGGGAAAGGCCTAGACAGGCCGCCGATAGGCCATAAGGGTTTTTCGGTAGATGCAATAGCAAAGGTGTCACGTTAAAGGGCATAAGGAGGTGTTATGACATACACCATCTCAAACGTTACAGCACAGCGGATTGACAAAGATACCTTCAAGGTTTCCTGGGAGAATGTAGACGAAAAAATGGACGTTGAGATATATCTTGCGGAGCGGCCTGATTCATTCGACTATACGTCTCCTGTTGCCAGTGTTTCAGGTAAGACTTCTGTGCGCATCAGGGCACTGGGTTACAACGCACGTCCTTATTTCAAGGTTTTACCGCAAAGAGGGCCTGGCATCGTCACGGCTGAGCGGCGGGTATCTCTTGAGGGGTCAGTCAATTTCAGAGATCTGGGCGGCTATGGGACCTCTAATGGTCATACAGTAAAATGGGGTCAGGTCTTTCGTTCGGACAGCCTGGCGAGACTTACTGACAGGGATCAGGCGGTCTTATTAAAGACCGGCATAAGGGTGGTCTGCGATTTTCGGACCCCATCCGAGGTGAATAACGCACCAGATCGGCTGCCTGATGCTGGTGGAATCGAGTATCTACACCTCCCTGTAGTACACGGCGAGTTTGACTCTATAGAGGCCATGGAAAGGATAAGGAAAGGGGATATTGGTTGGCTGAGTAAAGATTTCATGGTGAAGGGTTATATAAGGAATATAGAGGAATTTGGGGGCATATGGGGCGAAGTCATAAATCGTATAATAGAACCCAGAAGCCGTCCGCTAGTCTTTCATTGCACAGGAGGAAAAGATCGGGCAGGTGTTTGTGCAGCCTTGATATTGCTGGCACTCGGGGTTCCTGAAGAGACAGTTATACTTGACCACGGCCTTTCCAACATGTATATCGCAGAATTGGTGGAAAGTATATATAAGTGGTTTCGGAAGGAAGGGATCGACCCGGAAAAGGTGGCCCCTTATTTCACCGCGCCGCGCGAGTGTATAGTCTCTCTTCTGGAGCATATGGGCAAAACCTATGGTTCGGTTGCCCATTACCTCAAGGTCAGGTCAGGAGTAGATGACCAAAAGTTGACACTGCTCAGGCAAGAACTCCTGGAGTAAACAGATGCCTAAAGAAGGCGGCAGATGACGCAAGCAATTGTCACTGTTCTGGGTCGAAATTAACTGCTGAAGGGAGGATTCGATTGTGACAGAGGAAGAAATAAAGAAAAAGACAAAGGAGACCGCAAATAAGCTTTTTGGAAGCGGTATCAAGATGGACCCTCCTTATCTTACCTGGAAGGCCTTTGACAAGGACTTAGCTAACGATTTTTCCAAATTCATAACAGGCAACCTCTATTCCCGGACAGTTCTGACGCTGCAAGAGAGGCAGATGGTTGCATGCGCCATGCTGGCAGCCATCCGTGCAGGTGATGAACTGAAGCTCCATGTAAATGCCGCTCTAAATGTGGGCTGTGATCCGAGAAAACTTACAGAGGTCTTCTTTCAGGTGGCAACTTACGCCGGTATGCCGGCAGTTAACGAGGCCCTTTCCATCTACCGCGATGTCCTCAAGGAAAGGGGGGAATGGCCGCTCAACGAATAGCAAACTGAGACTTACTTGTATCGTAACACTTTAGCGTTTTGAAAGAAAGGC
>JAZDES010000133.1:0-23569 GCA_043808585.1 Pseudomonadota bacterium
GCCTTTCTTTCAAAACGCCAAAGTGTTACTCCTGATTCAACTTGGTTTCGATTTCAGGTTTGTGCAATCCCTTTTTCAGTCCCTACGGCTCAGGCGATATAGGGCCGAGAGGGCCCGGATGGCCTTTTCGGGTGAAGAAAAAACGGGCACAAACATCTCTTCGGTCCACTGGAGCATTTCATGCCTTCCGGATTCAACCCCGGCAAGCCACAGGGCAACAGGCTTTCCGGCATCGGCGGCCGGCTGAAACAGACTGAAAAACTCTCTGGGAAGGCGGTAGGCCTTTGGCGGCAACTGGATCGCCAGGGCGTCGACATTGGAATCCTTGATTACAGATTCGACAAGGGTCCGGTAAACCTCCATCGGATGTTTGAACTGCACGGTAACACCAAGGTCCCATGGGTTTGGCGAAATGGTCCAAGACGGGAAAATGGGCCTAAGTCTTTCGATGGTCCGGTCATCCAGCTTGGCCAATGTAAGGCCTTCATATTCGCAAAGATCTGTCACGATTACTCCCTCACCTCCGGGGATCGCGGCAAGGAATATTCGGTTTCCTTTTAGGGAGATGGCCCCGAAACGCTCCAGGGCACGGGTCAGATCAAAGAACTCCTCAATGCTATAGGCTCGAAGTGCCCCGTACTGCCTCAAAGCCGCGTCGAACACGAGGTCGCTGCCCTGTACTATTACCCCGGTGTGGGAGGCGGCCGCCCTTGCCCCGGCCTTGGTTCTCCCGGATTTCAAGACAACGACCCGTTTCTTCCTGCCCGAAGCCTCTTTGATGGTGCTCAGAAACTCACGGCCGTCCCCCTCGATGCTCTCCAGATGGATGCCGATAACCTGCGTCTTTGGGTCCCGGACGAGATATGTCATGGCATCTACCTCGTTTATGTCCATCTTATTACCCAGATCGATCACCTTGTTAAGATGAAGGTTAAAGTCAGAGGTAAGCCACCCGAGCCTTGGCTCGTAAAGACCCGACTGGAAGATCAGTGATAGGCCACCTGGCTTGATTTTTTTTAGGCGATGGAAACTGATATACAGATTGATTGGCACGTTTATTGGACTCAAGGCGTTAGGGCCAATGGCCCTGATGCCGTTAACCCCGATGAGTTGGGCCATCTCCCTCTGAAGCCTTTTCCCGTCCTCTCCTGTTTCAGAAAAGCCTCCGGCAACGATAGTGACCCTTTTGACGCCTTTTTCTGCACAATCTCTCAATATCCCATGAGTCAAGGAATGTGACACCCCGATTACAGCAAGATCAACCGTTTCGGAGATATACTTCACACTCGGATAGGTCTTCAGCCCCAGTATTTCTTTCTCCTTGGGATGTACGGGATAAATCTTTCCCCTGAAACCGAGATTAACCAGATTAGCGAGGAGGTTGTGATTGATTCGCGCAGGATTATTCGATGCGCCGATTATGGCTACACTGTCAGGTTCGAAAAACCCTGTAAGAAAATGGTCAGATTCGGTCATGCGTATCACTCCTACCAGAATTGATACATATAGAATGTCAGACCCATATAAACCTTTTTTGTGTCACTATGCAAGGCCCACCAATTGCCGAAAGCCGGATCAGGCCTGCTCAATAAAGAAAGGCCCGCAGGACCGCCAGCAGTCCTCGGGCCTCCCTTATTTATTGGAAAGTTGAAATCCTTACAGGACAATTGAGGTTAGGCTGTTAATTAACCATCCACCATATAATTGCAGATATAGTGGAAAAGCATCCCAATATGCCGTTATTTTGCTGGTGCCAATCTCTTTTCTAGTTTTTTTTGGAGATGACCAGTCAAAAGATGCACGCACATCCGAGAAGCTCCCGTTTAAGTCCACAAATAACTTTGCGTCTTCCGGGCATAACCCCTGAAGCCTTTAGGCCGTCGCCTAGCCTCTTGGAAGGTGGTAGACTCGGACGGCACTGAGCCATTTTGTTTTGATTTGAATAAATGCAAGAATTATGCAAAATCACCGGAAGAAGGCCCTCTTTCCTGAAAAAGACAAGGAATCAGGCTAGTTGCTCCTTAGTGGGAGAGAGTTGCAGGGGCGCCCATATGCACCCATGTGCAAACATTTTATGGCATGATTGCCCCAATTATGGCAATACTGCCACAAAATGGCAATACTGCCACAAAATGGCAATGCTGAACGCCACAGTAGATTCAAAGAGCGGAAATGGGAAACCTGATGTTTTCTTGACAAGGAGGCAGTAGCTAATGTCTACATTAGCCTTGGGTAAGATCGACATGGACATTCTCCAAGAACTCCTATCTCAATACACTCACAGAGGGAGGAGGGTAGTCATAGGTCCGGGTGTTGGAGAGGATGCCACGATTATCGACATGGGCAATATTTACATGGTTGCCAAGACGGACCCTATTACCCACGTAACAAGGGAGATAGGCCATTATGCCGTCAATATCAATGCCAATGATATAGCTGCAATGGGGGGTAAACCCCTCTGGTTTCTGGCAACCATACTGATGCCGTTCGGTAGCAGCGTAGAGGATATAAGAGAGATCTTTTCTCAGCTCTCGCAGGGTTGCCGGGCATTAGGCATTTCCTATTGCGGCGGGCACACGGAGGTAACCAGCAGCGTTAATAATCCCGTGGTGATAGGTCAGATGCTAGGTGAGGTCAAGAGAGAGAATATCAAGCCCAGTTCAGGGGCATGTCCTGGTGATGATCTTATCATGACCAAGTCGGCAGCCATAGAGGCAACCGCCATCATTGCCATCGAAAAAGGGGAGGAACTGGGCAGTCATTTTGATCAAGGGCTTATCATCAAGGCCCAGAGATATCTCCATAATCCGGGTATCAGTGTGGTCAAGGAGGCCTTAATTGCGGCGGAATTCAATGAGGTTCATGCCTTGCACGATCCAACCGAGGGTGGTATAGCCACAGGAATCTTTGAACTGGCAAGTGCCAGTAATCTGGGCGTCGAGGTTTACGGCGATAAGATACCCATCAGTGAGGAAACAATCCTTCTCTGCAAACAGTATGGCATTGACCCGCTGGGGGCCTTTGCGTCGGGATCTCTCCTGATTACTGCATCACCTTCAATTACCAGGGAACTGATGGATAGGCTCGCCGCAGAGCAAGTGGCCGCCACCCGCATAGGGATAATGCTCCCTCAAGAAAAAGGGGTTAGACTTATTGATCAGAAAGAAACCAGGCCTTTGCCGGTATATCATCAGGATGAGCTATCCAGGATCTTCGGATAGGCTCCACGGGGGATTTTAGAATGCTGGATAGATCTGTCTATGTAAGTGCAGGAAAAAAGGAGGATACAAGGGGCATCTCGAGGCGCGTCGCACAAATCAGTGTGTCTGCAATAAAACAGATGCCCGTGCTGGCCAGCAAAGTGGCGGGATGCATTTCTCTCGGCCAGGGAATTCCCTCATTTGGCACGCCATCCTTCATTCTGGAAAGGGTTATTGAGGCCTTAAGGCGCGATGAAACCATAGGAAAGTACTCTTTGCAGCCGGGACTGCCCGAACTCAAGGCTGAGATCGCAAGCCATCTTGGACGCACCAAGGGGGTCAGGGTCAATCCCGAAACGGAGCTTTTCGTGAGCTGCGGAGCGATGGAGGCACTTGCAGGGGCGATTGCCACAGTTATTGAGAGGGGGGATGAGGTTCTAATTCCCTCCCCGAATTATGCCTCCCATATTGAGCAGATACTTTTTGCTGAAGGGACGCCAGTATTCGTGCCTCTCATTGAAGAGGAGGGCTGGCGGCTTGACATCGAGCGTTTCAGGAATGCAATCACACCAAAAACCAAGGCTATCTTGCTGACCAGCCCCATGAACCCTACCGGAGCGGTCTTCTCGGAGGATGAGCTGAGGGCGCTGGCACAGATGGCAACTGAGCAGAATCTCTTTGTGATTGCCGATGAGGCCTATGATTTTCTTCTATACGACGACCTTCCCCACTTCAGCCTGGCATCGATTCCCGAGCTCAAGGATAATCTTGTTGCATGCTACAGTTTTTCGAAGATGTACTGCATGACCGGCTGGAGGGTGGGGTATATGTACGCAAGCGCAAGGATTATTGACCAGGTCTTGAAAGTCCATGATGCCTTCGCCATTTGTGCTCCCACCATTTCCCAGCATGCCGCACTGGCAGGCCTTAAAGCGACCAACGGCACGGACGGTGAAGGTGACCGGTTTATTCACCACCTGGTGGCCTCTCTGCAATCGAGGCGCAACGTGATCTGTGATCGCCTGGAAAGGCTGTCCCAGATCTTCGTTTATCAAAGGCCGAAAGGGGCCTACTATGTCTTCCCCAGGATCGTGCTTGAGGGATTGAGCGACATGGAGCTTGCACTCAAGCTCTTGTATGAAGCCAAGGTCATTACTATCCCGGGAAGCGGTTTTGGGCCTACAGGAAGGGGCCACCTCCGTCTCTCCTTTGGCGCCAGTGAAACAGAGATCAACGAGGCCTTCGATAGGATAGAGGCCTGGGCAAGCCAACTCTAGTCAAATTCATCTGAGGTATCAAATATGAAATGCCCAGAATGCCAGTTTGAAAACAGGGAAGGAGCCAAATTCTGCCTTGAGTGCGGGGAGAAACTGGAACTCGACTGCCCTAAGTGTGGCAAGACGTTTCCCATCTCAGCAAAGTTTTGCGACGAGTGTGGTCAGAGGTTAGGTGAAGTTGCGGGAGCAGAAAAAGCAGTACCGGAGGCCGAAGGCGAGCGTAAGCATGTGACCGTCCTCTTCTCGGATCTATCCGGCTACACGGCTATGTCAGAGAGGCTTGACCCAGAGGATGTGAAGGAAATAACCAGCCGAATTTTTGCCCAGATCTCCCAGGTAATAACCAAATACGAAGGTTTCATAGAGAAATACATAGGCGACGCGATCATGGCGCTTTTTGGTGCCCCAAAGACCTACGAGGATGATCCAATCAGGGCAGTCAAAGCCGCAATGGATATGAATGATCTTGTCCAGTCCTTAAGCCCCGAAATAGAGAAGATGATTGGAAGTCCAATCATGGTGCATACCGGCATCAACACAGGTCTTGTGGTGATGGGTGAAGTCAACCTAGAAAAGGGAACACATGGTGTTTTAGGTGATACCATCAATGTGGCCGCGCGACTAATGAATCTTGCGAGGCCAGGTGAGATCGTCATTGGGCACAACACCTATAAACAGGTGAAAGATTTTTTCAGTTTGGAAAAAATGGCCCCTGTTAGGGTAAAAGGTAAAGCGGACGAGATTCAGTCGTATAGGGTGACTGGGCTAAGCACTGAATTTGAGAAAGTAGAGAGGGTATCAAGACAAAGAATGATGTCACCGATAGTAGGGCGAGAGACTGAGTTATCAGTCCTCTATTACTGTTTGGAAAGGCTGCTTGGCGGGAAGGGATCCATCGTATCAGTTATAGGAGAAGCGGGCATAGGAAAGTCACGCTTGATTGAGGAGAGTTACCACTACGCAAAGAAAAATAAGAACCTTGAGCAAGTGGAATGGCTGCAGGGCAATACGCTATCATACGGCCAAACCATAAGCTACTGGCCTTTTCTCGAAATTTTCAGGGCCTATTCTGGTATCACTGAACAGGATGATGAGACAGCGGCTTGGGAAAAGCTTGAGGCTAAAATTATCTACATGTTTGGAAATGGGGCTGATGAAATTCTGCCATATATCGCAAGTCTCATGAACCTCGAAACTAAAGCGCGATATAGCGAGCGCACAAGATATCTGGACGGTGACGCCATGGGTCGCCAGGTTTTTTTCGCGTCATATCGTTTTTTTGACTCGCTATCGAAATCAAGGCCTATTGTGCTGGGTTTCGAAGATCTTCAGTGGATGGATGAATCCTCCGCAGCCTTACTTGAACATATTATGCCTTTGGTCAAAAAAAGGCCGATGTTGATACTGGGTCTTTACAGGCCCGACCCCGATACTGCAACGAACCGTTTCCGTCAGGTTATCGACGAAAAATATGCCGACTCTTATCAGGAGATTCGTCTTGCCCCGTTGCATGATTCAGACAGCCTAAAAGTTATGGGCAATCTGCTGGGGAATAAGCATTTGTCCATCCAGGGGTTGGAAGAGATCATCGAAAAATCAGAAGGAAATCCATTTTTTCTTGAAGAGGTCATTCGGTCATTCATTGATCATGGTGCCATAACCATGGATCCTGAGTCCGGACAGTGGAAGGCCACGGAGAAGATGGAGGATTCCACCATCCCTGACACTGTTCAGGGGCTTATCATTGCCCGTATCGATCGATTGGATCAGCAAGCAAAAAGCGTGGTGAGATCGGCATCCGTTATCGGGCGCTGTTTTCTTTACCGGGTGCTCAATGCTATTGAAGAGTTTGGATCGAAATTGGACAAGGCCCTGGAACGTCTTCAGTCGATAGAAATCATACGTGAGAAAAGAAATATCCCGGAATTGGAATACATTTTTACGCACGCCCTGGTCCAGCAAGCTACTTATGAAAGCATCCTACTCAAAAAGCGACGATCACTCCATGGAGAAGTCGGCCGTGCAATCGAGACCATGTTTGTTGACCGGATAGAAGAGTTTTACGGCCTACTGGCGTATCATTTTGCAAAGGCAAAGGAGTGGGAAAAGGCGCATCAGTATCTCATGAAAGCGGGGGATCAGGCGGGAAAGATCGCGGCAGATTCTGAAGCGCTTGCTCACTATCAGCAGGCGCTTTTAACCTACGAGTGTGCGTTCGGAGATAATTGGGAGAACTTGCAGCGCGTGTCATTGGAGAGAAAGATTGGTGAGGCGCTATACAGACGCGGAGAGATGAAGCCGGCTCTCGAATACCTGCACAGGAGTCTAGAACTTCTGGGAAAACCGATGAAGACTATGCGCTGGTCCGTGAGATTCAGGATTCTGGGGGCTATATCGCGGCATATTGCTCATGGTATGTTACAGTGGGTTCACCATAAACCTCTGGCCGATAAAGTCAGTCGAGAGGTGGAGGAGGAGGACCGCATATATGTGGCCCTGGCATGGATATACGGATATCTTGACCCTGAAAGGTTCATGTATACAGTCCTTCGGCGGTTGAATGCCTCAGAGCGTAGCCGATATGCCTATGGCATTGCCACGGTGTCAACAGGAATGGGATTCATCTGCGATTTTCTTTCCCTCCCTGCGCTTGCCCATCGCTACCATAGCAGGTCGGTGTCGGAATCCGAAAAACTGCAAAATCCTGAAGCACTGGGATTGGCCTGTTTCGGCATGGCTTACTATGAGCAGCTCCACGGGAATTGGGCCATGGCAATAGAACAAGGTGAACGAGGTGCAGATGCCTACCGATCCGCAGGCGACCTGCGCGGATGGGCGGAATGTGTAACTTATGGAATCATTTTTCCCTATATTTCGAGAGTGGAAATAAAGAGAATCATCAAATATAGCGAAGAATTGATACAGCTGGGGAACGAAGGGAATGATGCTACCATCTTAACTCGTGGATTACATGTTCAAGGTCTGGCACAAATGCGCGTCGGGAAGTATGAAGAAGCCGTTCCTTTCCTTCAAAAAGCCTTGAAATTAGCGGAATCAATCCCTGATTACATTGCCAGGTCACAGATTGGGGCCCTGTTGGGGCAATGTTATCTTTACGAGGACGAGCTACAAAGGGCATTAGAAATTCTGGAAGATAGTGAACGGATAAACACGGAGCACCGAATTCCTATCGTATTGACAAACCTAATGCATAATCTTGCAGAGGTCTATCTTGTATTTGCCGAAAAGCAGGAAAATGATAAGGCCAATTGGATGCACAAGGCCAGACACGCCTGTAAACTGGCTTTGAAGGCTGGTAAAGGATCGAGGGCAAAGCTCCCTGAGGCCATGCTGTTGCAAGGAAGATACTTGTGGATAAAAGGAAGTGCTAAGGCAGCAAGAAAGCTCTGGTTGCGAGGCCAGGACTTGGCGGAGGAAATGGATATGCCTTATGAGAGGGGAATGATCCATAGAGAAATCGGTACCAGGCTAAGGGATCAAGCTTACCTGGATAGCTCTGTGTGTATTTTTAGACAAATAGGCAATGAAAAGGATCATACCTCAAAAAATGCTGCTGAATATGTGAAGGCATAGTGTCTTGTTCCTGAAAATACTAGCATGGTCAATTCATGAGTGCAAACTATCAAATACAAGGAGGGACATAATGATGGACGCGATTAAAAAGGTTGTTTATTTTGCCATGGACGTGGCTAACAAACCGGGAGAGGCCGCCCGTGTTCTCCAGGCACTCAGCGAAGCTGGGGTAAGCCTTTTTGCCTTCAGTGGGTTCCCCCGCGGACGACGTGCGTGCAGACTTCCTTATGCCACCATGTATTTGTGCAGCGATTTTCTGTTCAGGTTTATCCCCAAACCGGGTTTTGTTGGGATGACTAGTGACCGTTGGAGGCTTCTTCTCATGACCAACTCCAGAGAGGGATTGGAGTCACGTTCTTAGTCGATTTTACACCAGATATAGGTAGGATTTTTAGAATAGCTCTTTTTCGAGGGAATGTCCATGCGGTGGGGTTCTATTAGTCAGGTGTAGACTTCCCAGTCCCCAACTACACGGGTGCCGCCTTTGACGATTGACAGGTTTATACAACGGCCATATATTTAATGGATTAATTAAGGGCTAATGAACGCCGATTTCAACATGGATCCTTTTTGGGTACTGTCGAGTCTTTTTTGGAAAAGGTTTTTTGTTTTGGATAAGGACCTGGAAGAGGAGGAAAGGGACAAATGGATATCATCATCGCGGGGGTAGTGGGGTTTCTCGTGGGCGCTGCTCTCTTCATCCTGCTCAGGTTCAGAAGATGGTTGAAGCCCGTGACACCAAAGGAATTTGATATTCTGTCAACGGTTGAAAAATTTCGAGCCGTTGGTGAACTCGTCGTATTTAAGATCGTCACAAAAGAGATCATTACTGCGTCGGACCACTGGTTCGGTGAAATGGGGAAGAAATACTTTCAGTGGCTGGCCTCCAACAAGAAGATGGCCATGATCTTTCAATTCGATATCGACTTCAAATACAACCTCCACAGCCCGGATTTCCTGGTAGAACCTACTGGGGAGAACACGTATAGGTTGAAGATGCCGAAATGTCTATACGAGTCCCACATCAAGGATATCAGCTTCTACGATGAACAGGGGGCGAGGCTATTGCCGTGGCTCCTTCCCCATTTGCTCACCAAGGCCCTCAGTGACGGATTTAATGAGGAAACCAAGAACCGGCTGATTGCCGAGGCCAAGAACCAGGCCTCCCAGATAGCCCACGGCCTAGTAAAGAAAGTGCAATCGGAGGTCCACAAATCGGCCATTCAGACCTTAGAGGTGCTGGCCAAGGGGTTCGGGGCCAAAGGCATTAGAGTGGACTTCAGCGATGAGGAGCTAACCCAGACTAGAGTGAACTATCCGGCACAGGAAAAGGCGGATGAAACCCGCTCCACTAATGGTTCGCTCTGATCCTTCACACGGTATCCGCGGTTTCCGGGAGGATAGTGGGGTTAAGGGAGAGCCTGGAAATCATGTCACTATCTTCTACAATCTCATCATCATTGGGGAGGAACACACGCAAAGGGCTTATGATTTGCGTGGATATAAGGGGGACCTCTTGCCTTCGAGCTGGTTGGTCTTCACATAGTCACATCTTATACTTTCCAAAATCCTCAGGACTGAGGCTCTCAAGGATCTCTTGCCACTTCTTTCCCTTTTCCGATTTGTCCTGGGGTTCTGCCTTGAATTCCATCTGGCTCGAGTTTTTGATCACCTCTTGGGACACAAAGATCGGTGCTTTCACCCGCAGGGAAAGGGCTATAGCATCGCTCGGCCTGGCATCAATTGACATCTCTTTCCCGTCATGTTTGATATGAATAAGGGCATAGTAGGTATTGTTTCTGAGATCGCAGACCTCGATCCTGATGACCTCGATATCCACTATCTCCAGAATCGACTTCAGGAGGTCGTGGGTCATGGGCCTCGAGAACTTGATACCTTCCAGCTCACTGGCGATGGCAGTAGCCTCCAGTAAGCCTATCCATATTGGCAGGGTTTGGTCCCCTTGCACTTCCTTGAGGATCACAATAGGGCTGTTTGTAATAGGGTCCACCGTCAAGCCGGATATAACCATCGGTGTATACATTATATCCTCCCAAGATCGATAAGGGCTTTTAGCTGATTCTATGATTTCATCTTTAAACATTCAATCCCTTTTGTCAACATCGCCATGAATATTTCTTTCTCGCTGATTTGACATGATTTAGACCCTTGCAAGGATTTGCCCAAAATTGTAAAATCCGATCTTACGGAACTTCTCCAGGAGGGCACTAACAAGAACGGATTGGTATGGACATAACTCCCGAAAAATTCCCTCATCCCTTTTTCTATGACCATAAACCCGGGTTTTTACTGGGCTGGGGCCTCTACAGGCTCTTTAAGCGGTTCAAATTCGATGAGGGCATGAAGGAAACCCTCAGGCAGATGAACCGTGAGGGCAATGTGGTTTATGCCATAAAGTACCCTGGGCATCTGGACTACCTCCTTTGCCATTACCGCTTCCGCACAAGTCGCCTGCCTTACCCCAAACTCGCCTTTAATATAAATATGTTACTGTTCCTGCCACTATCCAAGGCCCTTAAGATTTTCAAGTTCTATGCCACCCACCTCTTAAGACATAGAAGGCTGCCCGATTCCTTCGACACCGGCTTTTTCAAAGGGGCCATCCAGCAGGGGATTACCTCGCTTATCTGTCTGGTAGATCCAAAGGGATTTGCGAGGCACTTTATCCACTCAGAAAAGGACTCTGTCCATCTTCTCCTTGAAACCCAGATGGGTATGGTGCGCCCCATTTATATCGTCCCCCAGCTCGTGCTTTACAAAAAGACACCGGAAAAGGATCATTCAAGTATCTTGGAAATATTTTTTGGGTTAGGCGACAACCCAGGCCCTTTGAGAAAGGTGATCCTTTTTCTAAGACACAATCGGCATGCCCTCATCGACTTTGGAAGGCCCCTAAATCTGAAGGACTTTCTGGAAAACCAGCTCCCTTCACGCCCACTTGAAGAGCTTTCACAAGAGGTCAGGCAAATGCTCATTGAGCGTATTGACGCCCAGAAAAGGGTTGGTCTGGGTCCTGTTATGAAATCAAGGCAACAGGTCAAGGAAAGAGTTCTAAGAGACCAAGAGGTCATTCAGGCTATCGAAAAAATGGGTTCGGGCAATGCTGAGCGCTTAAAGCAGATCAAGAAGAGGGCAGGGGAAGAATTTGATAGGATCGCTGCCGACTACAGTGCGGCCTATGTACAATTTGGAATACTGATCCTGAATTGGCTCTGGAGAAGAATTTTTCAGGATATTAGCATCGACAAGCAAGGGTTGGCTACCGTGAGGGAGTGGGCCAGAAAAGGAACTCTTATTTACAGCCCCTCCCACAAGAGCCACATTGACTATCTGGTCCTCAACCAGGTCCTTTATGATCACCATATGGCAATGCCAAGGATTGCTGCAGGTCAAAATCTGGCCTTCTGGCCTATGGGACACTTTCTCAAAAAATGCGGTGCGTTTTTCATCCGGAGGACCTTCACTGGAGCAAAACTCTACACAAAAATATTCACAAGCTACATCAGGGCCCTCCTTGAAGAAGGGCAACCTCTTGAGTTTTTTATAGAGGGGGGCCGAAGCAGAAGTGGGAAATTGATACTCCCTCAGGTGGGATTTCTCTCTATTCTGCTTAATGTCTATAAAGAGGGATACTGTAATAACCTCGTTTTTATCCCTGCCTCCATCATTTATGACAGGATCCTAGAGGAAAAATCCTATTTGAAGGAGATCCGAGGCGGGGCAAAGGAACAGGAAAGTCTAAAAGAATTCTTAAAGGCAAGGGATATCCTAAAACGAAAATATGGCAGGATATATATACGGTTTGGGCAACCCGTCTCTTTGAAAGAATACCTGGAACAAGAGCTTGCTACTGGAGAGGAAGCGGCGCAGCGCCTGGCATTTGACCTGATTCGTTCCATCAACAGGGTGACCCTGGTGACCCCTCTGGCCCTTATGGCCACGGCGATTCTTACCAAACACCGTCGGGGTTTTGATCTCAAGCAACTAAGATCCACTACAGAAAGCCTCTCGAGGTTTTTAACGAAATATGAAATCCCCAAGGCACCATCTCTAGTGGACCTTGATCAGGCACTCAAAGAGACTATATCTCTTCTAGTAGGCTGGAAGGTGGTTGGTCTATTGGAGGAAAAGGTGGATGGAGAGATCTTTTACTTTGTGGCTGAGGAGAAAAAACGGGAGCTGGAATACTATAAGAACAGTATCATCCATTATTTCATACCACATGCCTATGTGGCTGTATCCCTCCTGATAGGGAGAGAGGACCTGAAGACTGAGAAGACCCTTTTGGCGGATTACCAATTTCTGAAGGATCTCTTCAAAAACGAATTTGTCTATGAGGAGGGGGGGACAATAGAGGAAGAGGTTGGCGCGGCCACAAGTTATTTCTTGGAGGCCTCCTACTTGAGACGGAGCAATGGCGGGTATCTCCTGACAGGACAAGGCCTTAAAGATTTACCCCTCTGGGCAGGACTCGCCAAGACCTTCATAGAATCCTATTGGATTGCCACCCGTTCATTCATTCAGCGGAGAAGTGAGAACGGTGGAAAGAGCGAGCTTTTGAAGAACATGAACCACCTGGGGCACCGGCTACATGAACTAGGCCTTATAGATAACCTTGAGGCAATCTCTCATCTCAACTTCAAGAATGCCCTCCTTTTTTTAAACAGGGATGTCTTACAGGCCAAAGGGAAGGCAGGTAAAGACAGGTCAAAAGCTCAAGAAAAGCTATCCCAACTAAGCCAACGCCTATATGAGCTTTCCCACTATAGGATTGAAGATTGATGCTTCCGTAAGAACCTCCCTGACTCGTCACTCCCGCGAAGGCGGGAGTCCATAACAACATAAGATCACTGGATTCCCGCTCCCCGGCTTCGCGGGAACGACAAAAAGTGGGTGTTAATGGGTATTCACGGAACATCAAGATTGACTATTGACGATTGTTGGAGCGAAGCGGAAATCCCGACCCATCGGGGAGAATCAGCAGAAAAGCAAGAAAATGCAGGATCAGGAACCAAAAAGATTTTGTAACCGTTCACCAAATATCTGAGCCTGTGAGCGCGTGCGTTCTTTACAAAATCGGGGTTAGGGCAGGGGGATCGAGCAGTCCTGCTAGTCCAAACTGTATTCTGCCTCCTTTAGTTTGGCATGGGCCGCCGCGAGCCTGGCTATGGGGACCCTTAGAGGGGAACAGGATACGTAACTGACCTTGATATGATGGCAGAACCGGATGGAATCTGGATACCCCCCCTGTTCACCACAGATACCTACGGTTATATCGGGCCGGGTCTTTCGAGCCCATTCCATTGTAATCATCATGAGCCGGCCCACTCCTTTGATATCCAAAACCTCGAAGGGATTGTGCTGTAATATCCTATTCCTGTTGTACAGGGGCAAGAACTTATTTTCGGCGTCTTCCCTTGAAAAAGAGAACGTGGCCTGGGTGAGGTCATTGGTGCCAAAGGATATGAACTCTGCCAATTCTGCTATACGACCCGCCCGCATGCAGGCCCTCACCACCTCAATCATTGTGCCAAACTTGTATGGGACCTTGATCCCGTATTTCTTCTCCACCTTCTTGTGAATCTTCGTGACATATCCGTGGACCCATTTAAGCTCCTCAAGGGTACAGACCTGCGGAACCATGATTTCAGGGACTATCTGTCCCCCGGCACTGATATGTTCCGCGGCAGCCTCAAGGATGGCCCTGATCTGTACCGAATAGATCTCCGGGTAGGTAATTCCAAGTCTGACTCCACGGTGCCCCATCATGGGATTGGTCTCTGACAAGGCCCTCACCCTTTCGACCAACTCCTCCTTGGATTTGATGAGGAGTTCAGTTAGGTGCTTTTCCTTGAGCTCTGTCAGCCCCTGGGTCATGGTCTCAAGATTGGCCGTATATCGCTCATGGAGCTCAGGATCAAGAATCTTGAGTGTATTGGGGAGTTCCGCCATACCCTCTACAGTCTTTCGGAGTTCCTTGAGGTCGTTGATCTCCCTGATGAGCTCTTCCTCTGAGGGGAGGAACTCATGTATGGGTGGGTCCAGGAGACGGATGGTTACCGGGTAACCATCCATTATCCGGAATATCTCTTTGAGATCCTCCCTCTGGAATGGGAGAAGGCGTTCAAGGGCTGCCTCTCTATCCCTGCTGTTATCTGCCAGGATCATCTCCTGTACAATGGGTAATCTCTCCGCCTGATTGAACATCCTTTCCGTACGGCAGAGGCCAATCCCCACCGCCCCAAACTTCTTCGCCTTGGAGACGGCCTCTGGCGTGTCCGCATTGGCCATCACCTTTATCTCGCTCACACCATCCGCCCATTCCAGAAGCACCAGAAGGTCTTCGACAAACTCCGGGTCAATGGTTGGGACCTTGCCCTGATATACGTTTCCGGTTGATCCATCTATGGTGATCACATCACCCTCTCTGAAGACGGCACCCTTTATTATTACCTCCCTTGCATTTTGGCTGATAACAATGGCTTCGCAACCTGAAACACAGGGTTTCCCCAAACTCCTTGCCACTACCGCTGCATGGGAAGTTTTGCCCCCGCGGCTCGTGAGTATCCCTTGTGCAGCAAAGAATCCGTGTATGTCCTCTGGCCTTGTCTCCTCACGGACCAAGATTACCTTTTCTCCAAGCTTCGCTTTGGTCTCGGCCCGATCTGCATTAAAGACTATCTTGCCCGATGCGGCCCCTGGAGATGCAGCGAGCCCACTTGCCAGGACCTCCACCTTAGCCTGTGGGTCCAGCTGCGGGTGAAGGAGTTGCTCCAGCCTCTCCGGCTGGACACGAAGGATGGCCTCTTCTTCTGAGATGAGACCCTCGTTTACCATGTCGATGGATGTCTTTATAAGGGCAGAGGCATTCATCTTGGCGTTCCTGGTCTGAAGGCAGTATAGCTTCCCCCTCTCAACGGTAAATTCCAGGTCCTGCACCTCCTGGTAGTAATCTTCCAGGGTGTGCCTCAAATACTCTAACTCCCTATAGATCTCCGGCATATCCTTTCTGAGTTCCCTGATCGGTTTCGGGGTCCTGATCCCAGCTACCACGTCTTCCCCTTGGGCATTGATCATATATTCCCCAAAAAAACGATTTTCCCCGGTAGCAGGGTTTCTGGTAAATGCGACTCCTGTGGCACTATCATTACCCATGTTTCCGAATACCATCGTACAGATATTCACTGCAGTGCCGTTGGCCATGTCCGGGGTGATGTTGAATTCCTTACGGTAATCGACCGCCCGTTTTCCCATCCAGGACCTAAAGACCGCCTCCACGGCCAAATCCAGCTGGACATAGGTATCTTCCGGAAAGGGCTTCCCCGTAGTTTCCTCGACCAGGTCAAGGAATCTGTCGCAGACCTCTTTCAGGGCTTTTCCTTGGAGATCAGTATCCCCCCTTACCCCATATTTTTCCTTTATCTTGTTGAATATTTCGTCAAATCCTTGGTCATGGACCCGTAGCGCGATAGAGGCGAATAGCTGAATCAAACGTCGATATAGGTCATAGACAAATCTTTCATCACCGGTAAGCCGTATGAACCCTTCCACTGTATCCCTATTCAGACCAAGGTTAAGAATGGTATCCATCATGCCTGGCATGGACATTGCGGCCCCTGACCTCACCGACACCAAAAGGGGTTGCTTGGGGTCGCCGAACCCCTTTCTGGTCTTTTTCTCCAGCTCGGCCATAGAGGCCCTGATCTGTTGGGCCAGTTCAGGGCTAAGCCCCTTCTTTTGCCGGGCCAGATAGGCCAGACAGGCCTCAGTGGTAATCACAAAACCCGGTGGGATTGGAAGCTCCAGTTGTGTCATTTCACAAAGGTTGGCCCCCTTTCCACCAAGGAGTTTCTTGTTCTTTCCGTCACCTTCCTCAAACGAGTAGACGTATTTCTTGACTTCCATGCTTCTCTCCTCAACTCTGCCTTCTCAAATATTCGAATACATATGCAAGACCAAAAAATATCAGGGCCAGTCCCAAGACTTTGATCGTGGCCATGCCCTGAAAAAACAAACGAGTAACCAGGAAGGCAAATGCCACTGCAAGGACAAGGCGTATTGCAAATTTTTGAATTCTTTTCATTGCGATCGACTCTTCAATTCAATATTCGACCATTGAAGATTGACAATCTCGTAAAAAGTCCTAAATGACCCGTTTTCGTCATTCCCGCGAAGGCGGGAATCCAGTAAAACCAATCATTTCTGGACTCCCGCTTTCGCGGGAGTGACGGTCTACGAGGCTTTTTACGAGTCCATCAAGATTGAATATTGAAGGAATTCTTCCACGAGTCCGGCCAATCCAGTAATCTTCAATTTTCAAACTTCAATTCTCAGGGTTATCCGGCTCAGGATTTCTTGAAAGGAATGACCTTTCCCGGCTTTCCTGGGGCCTCCTTTTCCTTGGATCGGTCTGATATTTCAGTGTCTCCAGGAAGCGAGGCCCTCTTCACCTCTTCCAGCCTCACGGGTATCCCCCCCATTGTAAATAGAGCTCCGTCCACATAGGATTCTCGAAGAATCCAGGTGACAGTCTGGGCAGGTATAGTGAGTAGTAGGAGGGTTACCTGATACCACCCCTTTTTGATGTCAGGCCCGATAGATTCAATGCGTGCATAGGCCGTCGCTTGGTCCTTGTAATAGATCAGAATTACCTCTCCTTCACTGCGCATAGCACAACACCTTGTGTCTTCGATATAATCACGCGAGCCGATAGCCATTATGAAGCCTGAATTCCAACCGGCAACCTCTAACCCGCAGCTGGCAACCGCTCTTACTCGCTGTCCCTCAATACGCTGCCAGGATCGGCCCTCAATTTATCCAGCTTTGCCTCGAAGTCGCTTCCAAGGTCCACCCCCATTTGCTCGGCCCGCTTCTTGGCGTGTAGCCCTATGTTTCGGCTGTCCCTGTAAAAGCTGTCGTCGTGGCGGGCCTTGGGACCGTATGCTGCCAGGCGGTCGCTCTCTGATACATGATAAGCCACTCTTGAAATGAGCCTTTTTAGCTTACGTCCGCCACATCCCGGGCAAGCCAGGCCTTTCTCCTCGCGCTTGTTCATGACCAGGCTTTGAAATTGTCTTTGGCACCCGATGCATTGGTATTCATAAATGGGCATTTATTCAATCCCCTCCCTTTATTGTTTGCCTGGGCCACATGGTCACCAGGAAATGAGTTACAGGGAAATCAGGGCGATTCGTCAAAAATGCTGTATCTTACCAGATTATCACAACTTAGACAACACCAATAAAAACTTATACGAGGATTTTACTTGACACCTAGGGAGGGTATGTGTCAATAAAACCCGTTTCTTTTTTTATTTGAACATAATCTCGGTAAATATAAGTTTGATGCTTCCGTAAGAACCCCCCTGTCTCGTCACTCCCGCGAAGGCGGGAGTCCATAACAACATAAGATCGCTGGATTCCCGCCCCCCGCCTTCGCGGGGACAAGCTTCGCGGGGGTGACGGTCTTGGGGACTTTTTACGAAACCATCAAGTTTAGAAACAAAATTAGGGAGACAAATATCATGGATAAGAGCATTCCAACAGGATCTGTCATGGTCGTGGGGGCCGGTATTGCCGGCATCCAGGCCTCACTGGACCTGGCTGATTCTGGCTATCTGGTCTATCTGGTCGAGAAAAAATCTGCCATTGGCGGGGTTATGGCCCAACTGGATAAGACATTCCCTACCAATGACTGCTCTATGTGCATCATCTCACCCAAACTGGTGGAATGTGGAAGGCATTTGAACATCGATCTCTTGCCCATGACCGAGATAGAAGAGGTCAGCGGCGGGCCAGGAAACTTTAGAGTCAAGGTTGTGCAAAGGCCCCGCTATGTTGATATGGCAAAATGCACTGCCTGCGGAGAATGCGACAGGGTATGTCCTATAGAGGTCCCCAACCAGTTTGATCAGGGAATGCGTCAGAGGAAGGCCGCCTATAAACTTTACCCCCAGGCCATGCCTAGCGCCTATGCCATCCAAAAAAGGGGGACCGCCCCATGTAAGGCGGCTTGCCCGGCACACATAAGTGTCCAGGGATACGTAGCCTTGGCGGCTCAGGGAAAATTTGGTGAAGCACTTAAGCTCATCAAGGAAGAAAACCCATTACCGGCTATCTGCGGCAGGGTTTGCCATCATCCTTGCGAGTCGGTCTGTACCCGTGGCCAGGCGGACGAGCCTGTGGCCATCGATTTTATCAAACGATATGTGGCTGACCTAGATATTAATTCCCAGACCCGATACGTCCCCCAGGTGAATGAAAAGAGGGAGGAAAGGGTCGCCATTATAGGGTCAGGGCCGGCAGGGGTCTCCTGTGCCTATTATCTTGCAATAAAAGGCTATCCGGTGACCGTCTTTGAGAAGCTCCAGGTGGCGGGCGGCATGCTGGCGGTGGGTATCCCCGATTACCGTCTTCCCAAGGATATCCTCCGGGCCGAGATCCAGGTCATAGAGGATATGGGGGTGGAGATCAGGACCGGGGTAGAGGTTGGAAAGGACGTAACGGTAGAACAGCTCCGGGAGGAGGGTTACAAGGCTATATTTCTCGCCATTGGTGCCCACGAGTGCAAGAAGCTTTCCATTGAAGGAGAAGACCTTGAAGGTGTATACCCTGGGGTAGATTTCCTTCGTGAGGTGAATCTAGGCAAGAAGATATATCTGGGAGATCGCGTGGCGGTGATCGGTGGTGGAAACGTGGCCATGGATTCGGTGCGAACAGCCCTGAGGACCGGATCCAAGGAGGCCTTTGTAATCTATCGGCGTAGTTTCGAGGAAATGCCCGCCAATGAGGAAGAGATCGAGGAATGCAGGGAGGAAGGCATTGAAATCCACACCCTGGCAACCCCCACGCGCATTATTGGTGAAGGGGGCAAGGTAAGGTCCATTGAATGCATCAAGATGACACTGGGAGAACCGGATGAAAGCGGTAGGCGTCGTCCAATACCGGTGGAAGGCTCTGAGTTCATAATCGATGTTGATGCCGTCATTCCTGCAATTGGCCAGGAATCGGATTGGGCCTGTCTGGGTCCTGAATGTGCCTGCACCCTTTCCGATTGGGGCACCATGAATGTCGATCCCCTGACCCTCCAGACAGGTGATCCCGACATCTTTGCAGGGGGAGATGCGGTAACTGGCCCAAGGACCGTGGTAGAGGCCATCGAGGCGGGCAAACAGGCGGCTATTTCCATTGACCGATTCATTATGGGGATGGACCTCAGGGAAGGCCGTGAAAAGGAGTGGGAGGCCGTTCAAGATGTGAGCACGGAAGGTTATGATCGTATCCCCCGCACACAAATGCCCAGGCTCGAGCCAGGAGAGAGGATCGGCAGTTTCGACGAGGTGCAACTGGGATTCAGCCAGGAGCAGGCAGTGAATGAGGCAAAGAGGTGCCTTGCCTGCGGCATATGCTCGGAGTGCTACCAATGCGTGGAGGCATGCCTGGCCGGGGCGGTAGACCACGGCATGAAGCCTGTGGAACGGTCTATCGAGGTAGGCGCTATCCTCCTGTCACCCGGTTTTCAACCTTTCGATCCCACCGTGTATGACACCTACAACTATTCCAGCCACCCAAACGTAATTACCAGCATGGAGTTCGAACGAATCCTTTCAGCCTCCGGGCCATTTGAAGGGCATCTGGTAAGGCCATCAGATCATACAGAACCTAAGAAAATTGCCTGGCTTCAATGCGTAGGCTCCAGGGACATCAACCGCGGCGATCATTCATACTGTTCCGCTGTTTGCTGCATGTATGCCATAAAGGAGGCGGTGATTGCCAAGGAGCATAGCAAGGGGGAGCTGGATACGGCCATCTTCTTTATGGATATGCGAACCTATGGCAAGGACTTCGAGAAATACTACACGAGGGCCGAAGAGGAAAGCGGGGTCCGATTCATTCGATCCAGGATCCACTCCCTGGATCCCGTGGATGGTGACAGGCTCAGACTGGCTTACGCAACCGAGTCAGGTGAAGTCAAACAAGAGACCTTTGACATGGTGGTACTTTCGGTCGGCCTTGAGCCCAACGATGATGTGGTCCAACTGGCCGAGAGACTGGGTGTTGAGCTCAATGAGCACAAGTACGCCAGGACGGAGAGCTTCACGCCTGTCAGTACAAACAGGGAGGGGATATATCTCTGCGGCGTCTTCCAGGGCCCAAAGGATATACCCCAGTCGGTCATGGAGGCCTCTGCGGCCGCCGCTGCCTCTGGTCAGATACTGGCCGATGCCAGGGGGACCCTGACAAGGACCAAAGAATTGCCTCCTGAGCAGGACTTCACAGGAGAAGAACCGCGCATCGGCGTATTTGTCTGTAACTGTGGGATAAACATAGGCGGAGTTGCGGATGTTCCGGCAGTGCGAGATTACGCCAAGACCCTGCCTCACGTGGTCTATGTGGAAGACAATCTCTTCACCTGTTCCCAGGACACCCAAGACAAGATAAAGGAGGTCATCAAGGAAGAGGGTCTAAACCGAGTGGTGGTAGCCTCCTGCTCCCCGCGCACCCATGAGCCCCTCTTCCAGGATACCATCAGGGACGCGGGCCTAAACAAGTACCTGTTTGAAATGGCCAACATCCGGGATCAGAACACCTGGGTCCACATGAATGACCCGGAAAAGGCGACCGAAAAGGCCAAGGACCTGGTACGCATGGCAGTGGCCAAGGCCGCCCTGGTAGAGCCGCTACAGCAAGTTACACTTGATGTAACGAATTCCGCCCTGATCATCGGTGGAGGTGTGGCAGGTATGGAGGCAGCCCTTGGCGTGGCAGAGCAGGGCTATCAGGCCTACCTTGTTGAAAAGACCGGAGAACTTGGCGGGGTGGCAAGGAGGCTCCGATCTACCTGGAAAGGTGAGAAAGTAGCGCCCTATCTAAAGGACCTCATTCAGCGGATCCAGGACCATCCCCTTGTGCAGCTCTTTTTGGAGACAGAAGTCCAAGATACAACGGGTATTATCGGCAACTTTGCCACCACACTGGGCCGAGGCAACGGAAAGGATGTGACAGTAATCGAGCACGGTGTCACAATCTTTGCAACCGGAGGACAGGAATATAAACCCCAAGAGTACCTCTACGGCAGGCACCCGGCAGTCCTTACCCACCTGGACCTCGACGAGGCCATCCTTGCGGGCGATGATCGCGTTGCGGCGGGTGCACAGACAGCTGTCTTCATACAGTGTGTGGGCTCCAGGATACCCGAGAGACCCTATTGCAGCAAGACCTGCTGCACCCATAGCCTTGAAAGCGCGACGAAGCTCAAGGAAATAAACCCTGATATGGCCGTCTATATTCTTTACCGGGATCTTCGCTCGTACGGTTTCCGTGAAGACCTCTACCGAAAGGCCAGGGAAAGGGGTGTGATCTTCATCCGCTATGATCTTGAGCAGCCCCCTGAGGCCAAACTGGACGAGGGGCAGGACCTCTCGGTGATGGTAATGGACCATGTGCTGGGCCGACCCATCAAGTTATCACCTGATCTCCTGATATTGGCCTCAGCCATTCTGCCGAACGAAAACAAGGGCCTGTTCGAATTGTTTAAGGTCCCTGTCAATAATGAGGGATTCCTCATTGAGGCCCACATGAAGCTGCGGCCTGTGGACTTTGCCTCCGAAGGTCTCTTCATGGCGGGGCTTGCACATTACCCAAAACCCTTAGATGAGAGTATTGCCCAGGCAAAGGCGGCCGTTGCCAGGAGCATGACAATTCTATCCAGGGAGGCTATCCTGGTGGGCGGTGTTGTGGCCAAGGTAGAGCCTGAGAAGTGTGCGGTGTGCCTCACCTGTGTCAGGACATGTCCGTATGGTGCCCCGTATATCTCTCAAGAGGGTCATGCAGTAATCGATCCTGCCGAATGCAGGGGTTGTGGTTCGTGCGTGGCCGAATGCCCGGGCAAGGCTATCAGGCTCCAGCACTTTTCAGATGAACAGATTATCGCCAAGGAGGATGCCCTATTCCAGGTGGGCTAACGAGGAGGAGAGATGAGAGATAATTTCGAACCGAGAATCCTTGCCTTCTGCTGCCAGTACTGAGCATACTCGGCAGCGGACCTGGCAGGTTCCATGAGACTCCCTTATCCGAGCAATGTAAAGATCATTCAGCTCCCTTGCTCGGGAAGAGTGGATATATTGCATCTTTTGAGGGCCATCGAGGACGGTGCCGACGGGGTCTATGTGGCAGGCTGTCTCGAAGGGGAATGTCATTTCCTGACAGGCAACCTCAAGGCAAAGAGAAAGGTCCAATATGTAAAAAAGGTCCTAGAGGAGATCGGTATTGAGCCCGAGCGTGTCGAGATGTTCAACCTCTCTTCAGGCGAAGGGCCGCGATTCGCCGAGATCGCCAGGGAGATGGTGAAAAGGATAAAGGAATTGGGCCCAAGCCCAGTCAAGATGCAAAAAGCCGCATGAAGAGGTGAAAAATGATAGTTGCTGATCGAAAACCCCTTAAAGAGATCCTTGAGATGATTGAGGGGTGCAATAAGGTCCTGATACTTGGATGTAAAGGGTGCGTCACGGTGTGTAACGTGGGGGGGAGCAAAGAGGTCGGCATCCTGGCCTCTACCCTAAAGATTGCCCGAACAAAGGACGGCAATTCCCTTGAAGTGGATGAAAAGACCTTGGAAAGGCAGTGTGATCCCGAATATGTCGACCAGGTCAAGGATATGGTGGGGGACTATGATGCAGTAATATCCATGGCCTGCGGAGTAGGCCCCCAGTTCTTGTCGGAGCGATATCCCGGCATACGCTTCTTCCCTGCCGTTAACACCTCATTTTTCGGTGGCGCGGTTGAACACGGTGTCTGGGAAGAGAGGTGCGCCGGTTGCGGTGCCTGCGGCATACATAATTTTGGAGGAATGTGCCCCATTGCGCGCTGCTCAAAGAGCCTGCTCAATGGGCCCTGTGGTGGTTCCGCCAATGGTAAATGCGAGATCTCCAAGGATGTACCCTGCATCTGGGACATGATCGTAAGAAAGAAGATGGAAGAGGGCCGCCTCGATGAACTCCTTAAGTTCAGGCCCCCCAAGGTCTGGACCACTGCCAGGGATGGCGGACCCAGAAAGAGCATCAGGGAGGAGCTTGTACAATGACTGAACTGAAATCGGGAAGCAACCTGGAAAAGGTCTTGCAGGCTGGTCATTTTGCCTTTACGGGCGAGTGCGGGCCCCCGAAAGGTGCAAACGTTGAGCACCTCAAAGAGAAGATTTCCCACCTGAAAGGAATGGTTGACGCAGTAAATGTGACCGACAACCAGACAGCGGTGGTAAGGATGTCCAGTTGGGCCGCCTGCACCATAATGTTGCAGGAGGGGGTGGAACCCAATTTCCAGATGGTCTGCCGTGATCGGAACCGCCTTGCTATCCAGAGCAATATCCTGGGGGTCTATGCCATGGGCATTAGAAACATGCTCTGCCTCTCCGGGGACCATCAACGTTTCGGGAATCACCCGGAGGCCAAAAATGTCTATGACATCGATTCCATGCAAC
>JAZDES010000134.1:0-10141 GCA_043808585.1 Pseudomonadota bacterium
CGAGGAGCTTAAGGTAGGAAGGCTTCTCAAGTATTCCCACGCCTGGTTTTCTACCCTGGGCTCATTGGGGGTCTGTGCACGGGCTGGCATCAACCGGTTCTACAATGCCTCACTGTGCGCGCAGTTCTACGAGGCGGTGACCGGCATCGGCATGGACCTTGATCAACTGAGGCGGCGCGTGGATCGGCTATGGACCCTCCTCAGGATGGCCAACCTCAGGGAGGGGCTGGACCGAAGGCCCGAAGCCCTTCCCGAAAAATGGTTCGGTGAGCCAGGCTTTAAGGATTACCTTACTGAAAGACCATTGAGCCTACAGGAGGGGGAGGAGATGATCGAGGACTATTACGACGAATGGGGATGGGACAGAAAGTCCGGAGTACCCTCACAACAACGCCTGGAAGAACTAGGTCTGGAGGAGATGGATGAAAGGGAAAGAAACGGGTCAGAGCAATGATCGGACAAGAATTGTAAGGGCCACTTCCACCTTCGACTGCGGCGGGCGGTGCCCCCTCAGGCTCCACGTCAGAGACAACCGCATCATACGGGTTGAGGGGGACGACATAGAGGAGCCCCGTCAGCTAAGGACCTGTCTCAGATGTCGGGCCTATCGCCAGATGGTACACCATCCTGAGCGGCTTATGTATCCCCAGAGGAGGATCGGCGAAAAAGGAGAGGGCCGGTTTGAACGGATCTCCTGGGACGATGCCCTGGGTATCCTCGCCGACGAGTTGAATAGGGTTAAGAAGACTCACGGAAACGGGGGGATCTTCCTGGCCACCGGGGCCGGGTACCTGGGAAGCCTCCATAACGGCGGGCTTGCAGCGGCCCGCCTGTTGGCCCAGTTTGGCGGGTTTGTGACCCACTACGGCAACATCTCTTCCGAAGGGGCAGTCTGGGCATCCCTTACGCAATACGGTTCAGTGATGGTCGGCCACAGCCGTGAGGACCTGTTGAATTCAAGGATGATCATCCTATGGGGATGGGACCCGGCCCGCATGATATCTGGAACCAATACCATGTACCACCTGATAAGGGCCAAGGAAAACGGTGCAAGGGTCATAGCCGTCGACCCCCGATATCACGACACTGCTGCCACAGTGGCCCATGAATGGATCCCCATCCGACCGGGTACGGATACGGCGGTCATGGTGGCCATGGCCAATGTGATGATAAGAGAAGGGCTTCACGATCAGGCTTTTCTGGATAAATATACCACCGGGTTCGACAAGTTCAGGGAATATGTCATTGGTCAGGAGGACGGCGTGGAAAAGACCCCTTCCTGGGCTGCCCAGATCTCCGGTGTGGATGCTGCCACCATCGAGCGCCTGGCCCGGGAATATGCCACCACCAGACCTGCCGCCTTGATGGATTGCCAGGGGCCGGCCAGGAGTGCCATGGGGGAGCAGTATAACCGCTGCGCTGCCACCCTATGTGCCATGACCGGCAACGTGGGTCGGCCAGGAGGGAGTGCAGCCGGTGGCCTCATGGGCATCCCGATTGGCCACCTATTCCGCATGCCGGCAATTCCACCCGGGAAGAACCCCTTTGAACTGGACGGACCCCAGGTAAAGGGTACGCTCGATTTCAGGCTCCGGGTGATCAAGCGGGTGCACATCAATAAGATCTTTGATGCCATACTGCGGGGGAGCGAAGGGGGATATCCTTCTGACATAAGAATGGTATGGTCCATTGCCAACAACTTTTTGAACCAGACCGGCAACAGCAATAAGGCTGCAAGGGCGTTGAAGCAACTCCCGTTCCTGGCAGTACAGGAGCTGTTCATGACTCCCCAGGCCAGGTATGCCGACCTTCTCCTGCCTGTGACAAGCGCGGCAGAGAGGAGCGACCTCACACGTCCCTGGCCATCAGGCCCGTATTTTACCTTTGTCAACCGGGCAATAGAACCGTTAGGAGAGTGCAAATCTGACCTGGAGATCGTGACAGAGATTGCCGGGCGTCTGGGCTTTGAGGGCTTCAATCCTTACTCGGAGGACGAGTGGCTACGGCTGTTCGTTGAAAAGAGCCCTGATATGGCCGAGCGGATCACGGACTACGATCAGTTCAAGAGGGAGGGGATCCATCGGGTGGCACTCCCAGAGCCCATCGTGGCCTTCAAAGAGCAGATCGAGGATATTGAAAACAACCCCTTCCCAACACCGTCAGGCAAGATCGAGATCTATTCCCAGAGGGCGGGCGACCTCAAAAACCCCCTTTGCCCCCCTATCCCCAAATACCTGCCCACCCCTGAGGACCGAAACGACCCCTTGTTTGAAAAGTACCCCCTCCAGCTCATAACCCCCCACCCCAGGAACAGAGTACATTCTGAACTGTATAAGGTGGAGTGGCTCAGGGAGGTGGAGCCCCACCGGGCCTGGATCAACCCGGTGGACGCAGAACCCAGGGGGATCAAGGATGGGCACGAGATCTATGTGTTTAACGATCGGGGAAAGGTGGCCATTACTGCCTGGGTGACGGAGCGTATCATCCCTGGAGTGATCTGCATATTTGAAGGGGCCTGGTATGATCCGGATGAATACGGAATCGACCGCGGAGGCTGCGCCAACACCCTGACAAACGATGCCTACTCAGGGGGTGGGGCCTGCGTTATGAATACGTCCCTGGTCCAGGTGGAAAAGGCATAGAAAATGTGCACTCTGAGGAAGTGGCTTTTTCTTGCGGCCTAAGATGGGCTTCCTTACTTGCTGATCCTGAGAGTGCCTAAAGTGATCTAAAACGCCTAAAATTAATGAATTTTTTGTCAATATCTCGTAACAGCTCAATATGTAGCGGCTTGGCCCCTGGCTTCTGGGATCGGATTTTTGGGGCTAAATATATGGGAGGTCTTGTATGCACATAGGATTTTACTTCGATCAGACCCGGTGCACGGGCTGCAGTGCCTGCACTGTGGCCTGCAAGGACTGGAACGACATACCTGCCGGGCCAGAGAACTGGGTGCGGGTCCTTTACACGGAAAAGGGCAAGTTCCCAAACGTCTCTGTCAGCTATATGATTGCCCCCTGCTGGCACTGCCTGGATCCGGTCTGTGTCCCGGCATGCCCGAGCAGCGCCATAAAAAAGAGGGATGAGGATGGCATCGTCCTGGTGGAGAGCGATGCCTGTCTGGGGAATGAGGAATGTGACGAGAAGTGCCTCAAGGCCTGCCCCTATGACGCCCCTCAGTTCGGCCCTGAAAAGGGGGCAAGGATGCGAAAGTGTAACTACTGTCTGGCCCGCTTCTCTCAAGGCAAGCTCCCCAGTTGCATCGAGACCTGCCCGGTCAGGGCCCTGGATGCCGCCCCATTAGAGGAACTGGAGAAAAGATACGGAACCATAAGGGAGGCAGAAGGATTCAAGTACTCAGGAAGGACAAAACCGGCCGTGGTGATCAGGGCAAAGGGTTGATCAAGCCAGGGAGGTCTCTGCCAGATGACAGAGAGAGAGAGAAGACGAGGCTGGTAAGGACAGTGTGTCCGGCCCACTGCGGCATCGATGCCTGCGCTATCCTGGCCCACCTGGAAAGGGACCGGGTGGTCAAGGTGGAACCGGGAGACTTCCCTGATCCAAGACATAGAAGGATCTGCCTCCGCGGGCTTTCCAGCCTGGAAATCACCTACCACCCTGACAGGCTCAAATACCCTATGAGACGGACAGGCGAGCGGGGGGAGGGTAAATTCGAGCGCATTTCGTGGGATGAGGCCCTTAATACCGTTGCCGAGAGGTTCAAAGAGATTGCGGAGAGGTACGGCTGGAGATCCATAGGTTGGACACTCGGTGGCCCCGGCGCCGGGACAACCAAATTCGGTGCCTACCTGAGACTGGCAAGCCTGACCCAGTCCACCCGGGTCAGCGCATGGGGCTATGGAGACTCTGCCCTCCCCTGCGGCAGCCGGGCCCTCTTTGGCGCCCAGTTCCCTTACCAGTACCTGATGGGCTCATTTGTGGGGGGACGTATCGATCCTGATACGGTTGTTGTCTGGGGCTCGAACCCGGCAGAGTCCCAACCCCTCAACATGATGCGCCGTATCATGGATGCCAAGGAGAAGGGGGCACTCCTGGTGGTCATCGACCCCCGCTTTACCGCAACCGCCTCCAAGGCTGACCAATACCTCGGTCTTATACCGGGTACGGATGCCGCCCTCGCCCTCGCATTGATGCATGTGATCTTTCAAAGGGGCCTCCAGGACGATGCATTTATCAAGAGATATACAGTGGGACCTTATCTGGTAAGAACCGACAATGGGGAGTATCTTCGCGGAAAGGAGATTGGTGCGGGGAATTCCCAGGAGTATCTCGTCTGGGACAGGGTTTCAGATTCCCCCAGGTCGCGCGGTGCCCCAGAGGTCGATCCTGCCATCACCGGGAACTACCAAATAAATGGGATTGGGTGTAAGCCGTCATTTCAGCTCTTGACGGACCTGGCAGCAGAATACCCCCCTGAACAGGCCTCGAAGATAACCGGTATCCAAGCCCAGGTCATTGAAAGACTGGCCATAAGGTTAGGAAGTAACAGGCCGGCCACATTTGTTACCCATATGGGGTTTACCAGGACCTACCACGGGGATATCTCCCTGAGGGCCTTGGGAACACTCGCCACTGTCACCGGCAATGTAACCGCCACCTTTAGGGGGGGACACCTTCCGGCTGTACTCAACTGGCGACCCTTCCTTCGTGCAGATCCTGATAGGCCCTCCTATTCCCGCCTGGGGATACTTCAACTCTACGATGCAGTCATCTCAGGGAGCCCCTATCCCATAAAGGCGGTCTGGTTTTCTTTCATAAATTTTTTGAACCAATGCGCCCATAGCACTAAAATCGCAAATGAAATTTTTCCTAAACTCGACCTTATCGTGGCCGCGGAACTATTCATGACACCCACTGCCCGCTACGCCGATATCCTGCTCCCGGCCTGCAGCTATCTGGAGTTTTCCGACCTGATCCCCTTCCCCTATCCCTATGTACAGCTCCAGCAGAAGGTTATAGAACCACTTTATGAATCCAGGTCCGATGTGGATATTGCCGCGGGACTTGCCAGGAGGCTCGGCCTCGGGGAGTACTTCGACCTGGGAGAAGATGGATTTATCGACCTGATCCTGGACTCAGGTGACCCTTCAGTGGAGGGGATCACCAGAAAACGACTCAAGGAAGGCCCAATGAGGTTGAAGCTAATCCCTGATCTGAAAGAGGAAGTTGAGATCCCCTTTCCCACCCCTTCAGGGAAGATCGAATTCTACTGTGAGGCGCTCCGGGAGGCGGGTCAGGCCCTGCCCGTATACCTGGAGCCCCTGGAGGCCCCCATTGACCCTAAAGGGAAAAAATATCCCCTTTCCTTTGTCCAGGGGCACAGCAGGTTCCGGACCCATTCCATGTTCGCAAACGTCCCTTCGCTCCTTGAACTGAATCCGGAACCGGTGGTAGAGATAAATCCACTGGATGCCGCGGAAAGAAACATATCTGATAATGACCTTGTCACGGTCTTCAATGACCGAGGCAAGGCCAGCCTCAGGGCAAGAGTGACAGAGGGGGTCCGGCCCAGGGTCATAAATATCACCGAAGGGTGGTGGATCGAGCAGTTCAGGGAGGGGAGTGTAAATCACCTGACCCATGATGTCATCAACCCCGTCCAGGAGACACTCTATGAGCCTAACATGCACATGAATGACGTGGCCGTAGAGGTCAGAAAGGTGGCTAGCCAGGAGGTCACGGGTTGAAAAAAAGATTAGCGCTAGTCATTGATCAGGAGCGGTGCATCGGTTGCGAGGCCTGCACCGTGGCCTGCAGGATAGAGAATAACTCTAAAGAGCACTGGATCCGGGTTGAGACCCAGAATGCGGCCCAGAAGGATACACCCCAGGGCCGCTTCCCTGACCTCAGGATGGCTTTCCTGCCGCGTCTTTGCAACCACTGCGCCCGCCCCCCTTGCGTGGATGCCTGCCCACTGCAGGCCCTTCATAAGAAGGAAGATGGTCCCGTAGTCATGGACCAAGAGAGCTGCGACGGTTGCCAGGCCTGTATTGAGGCCTGCCCGTATGATGCCATCTTCTATAACCGGGAAACAGACAAGGCAGAGAAATGCAACCTTTGCATTCACAGGACTGACAAGGGCCTTGAGCCCTTCTGTGTCATCTGCTGTGAGGGGCAGGCCATGCACTTTGGTGACCTGAGTGACCCTACCAGCGTTGTCTCCGAGATGATTGCAACCAGAGAGACATTTCAATTGAACCCCGGGGCAGGGACCGAACCATTGGTCTATTACTGTCCCCCAAAGGCCCCCAGGGGCCTATAGGAAGAGGAGGTGAATTATGTCCCAAGTGGACCTGAGTGTTATCGGCAAAAAGACAGAACCGGTCACCTTTGAGTACACATGGAAGGACGTGGTCCTTTATGCCCTTGGTGTGGGGGCCTCTGCCGAGGATCTGGATTTTGTGTATGAAAACGCACCCGGGGGTCTGAAGGTCCTGCCCAGCTTCTGCGTGGTTCCGGCCATCAAGGCCTTCCCCCTTTCGCCGGGCCAGGTCGACTTCTCACGCTTCCTGCACGGTGAGCATACGATCCGGCTCTCCAGACCCCTGCCATCAGAGGGCCGGTTTTTGGTGGTGGGCGAGGTGACAAATATATACGACAAGGGAAAGGCCGCTCTCTACCATATCCATGTGACTGGCCACACAGAGGACGGGAGCCATGCCTTTGATACCGACTGGGTGAATTTCTATGTGGGCGCAGGCGGCTTTGGGGGCGACCCAGGGCCCAAATCTGAAATCCTGACCCCGCCCCAGGATGTTGCCCCCGACTACAGCATCTCCTCCAGGGTCGCCGAAAACCAGGCCGCCCTCTATCGGCTGAGCGGCGACCTGAATCCCCTACATCTGGTACCGGATTTCGCCAAAAAGGGTGGATTTGACAAACCGATCCTTCACGGACTCTGTACTTACGGCTTTGTCGTTCGGGATATCGTCTGCAACGTCTTAGACGGCCAGGTGGAGCGTTTTAAAGGCTTCAGGGCCCGGTTTTCCAGTGTGGTCTATCCTGGAGACACCCTCACCACCCGCTGCTGGATGGAGAACAATAAGGCTATTATACAGACAGAGACAGAACGGGGGGTGGCCTTGAGCAATGCCGTCTGCAAGATCGCATAACCGTAGGTCGGTCATTACTTACCCCCTACACCTCCTTCAACTTCTCAGCCAGTGTTGATACCAGGAACGGTTTCTGGATGAAGCCTTCTGCACCTGCATCAAGTATCTCCTGGGCCGGGCCATCTATGGCATAACCGCTGCATACAATCACTCTCAGCTTCGGTCTGGCCTCCATGATAAGAGGATACACCTTGCCACCACTCATATCAGGTAGTTTTATGTCCAGGAGGGCAAGGTCAATATTCCCATCAAAGGTCCGGGCAATTTCCACGGCCTCACTGCCTGTCTTGGCCTCCAAAACGCGGTAACCAAATCTCTCCAGCGCCTCTCGGGTTATCGTCATTACATCTTCTTCGTCCTCAATCACCAGGACATTTCTCTGACCCCCGGAGAGTTCAATACCTGCCCCGGGCACGGTCCCTTCCTGTACCTCTGCCTCAGCCTCAGGCTCAATGACTGGCAAATAGATACGGACCTCTGTCCCTTTTTCCGATTCTGAGTCAACCTCAATCCATCCGCCATGATTATTGATAATCCCGTAGACCGATGCCATACCCAGCCCGCGGCCAATGAAATGTGTGGTGAAAAAGGGTTCAAATATCCTGCTTTTGGTCTGCTCGTCCATTCCCTTCCCGTCATCCTGGATACTCAGGCAGACGTACGGGCCAGGCCTGGCACCAGGATGCCCACTCAGTTGCCTCTGATTAACCTCCAGGTTCCTTGTGGAGATGCGAATACGGCCCGGCCCCTCTATGGCCTCGTTTGAATTGGCCACTATGGCGGAGAGCACCATCTGCATCTGGGTGCCATCCGCCTCCACGCTCCAGGTTTCCACAGGCAGGTCCGTTTCCACACGGATGTCGGGCTTGATCGTGTGCTGGATCAGGGGAAGGGTGTCCTCTATGAAATCCGTCAGCGACAGGGCCTGGGGATTGTATTTCCCTCCCCTGGCGTAGGCCAGCAGCTGGCCGGTCAGGTGGGCCATCCTATGTGCGGATGCCTTCATTGCCTGGACATATTTCATAACCTTCTCATTTTTAAGGAAATCCATCTCAAGGAGGCCGGCGTAACCCGTTATGGAAGTCAAGGCGTTGTTAAACTGGTGGGCAATGCCTCCGGCCAGCGTAGCAATGGCCTCCATCTTCTTGGCCTGTTGAAGCTGTGCTTCAAGTCTTTTTTTCTCTGAAATATTTCTGTAGATTCCAAGTGTTCCGATAGTTTCTTTATATTCATTTTTAAGTAGTGAAGCCGAAACACTGACTTCCAATAGTCTACCGTCCTTTCTTTTCAACTTCATCTCATAATCTCTCAATTCCCCTTTTTCCATGAGTTCTTTCATAATCCTTCTGGCATCCTCTATTCCGTTTTCATAACGGTCGTATATCTTGCTTCCAATAAGTTCATTCGAATCATACCCCAATAACTCTACGGATTTTGCGGATGGAAGAATGATGTTTCCCTTGAGGTCTGTTGCTGAGATAGCGTCGGTAGAGCTATTCAATATGTTTTGTAAGAGGTTTTTTGTCTGAATCAACTCCGCTTCTGTCTTCTTTTTCTCTGTCACGTCCCGGACAATCCCCCTGAATCCGGTCGCCTGTCCCTCTGAATCGGTCATTAGAGACACCGAGATCTCCACGTACCTTTTTCCACCATCTTTACATGTTAATGGCCAATCAAACCCGGTTGCAGACTTGCCCCTTCTAAATACCTTGTTGAATACCCCATATATCTTATTGGCGGTCTCTTCATCCGTATATTCCTTGTAATTCATCCCAACTATTTCATCATCTGAATACCCGAGTATCTTGCACAGTGAGTCATTGAAAAACGTGAAATTCCCAGCAAGATCGACCTCATAATAGCCTTCCTCGATACTTTCAAGGATCGTCCGGTATTTATCCTCACTCTGCTTCAGGGCCTCTTCATAGTGTACGCGCTTGGTGATGTCTCTCGAAACTCCTTGAAATCCGATGATCTTCTCTCCCTTCCTCAAGGTGGTGGTGCTGGTCTCAAAATATTTCTTAATACTGTCCTTGACGGTTACCTCCAGTGGGAAATCCTGCAAGGCTTTCCCCTCCTCAAAGAGCCGGTGAAAGGCCTCAAAGATCTTCTCATGGGTATCCTCGGGGGTATAATCCCTGAAGTTCATCCCTATCAGTTCTTCCTTTGTAAAGCCGGTGAGACGCTCCGCCGCCTTATTGACGTCAGTAAAATTCCCTTCCAGATCCAGCGTAAAGAAAAAATCCGTCGAGTTGTCGAAAAGTCCTCGATATCTCTCCTTTGATTCCCGTAACGCCGCCTCAGCCAACTTCCTCTCTGTGATTTCTTCCGTCACCTCAACACCACCGATGATCTCTCCGTTTGCATCCCGAAAGGGGTATCCTCGCATAAAAAAAATCCGGCCATCAAGGCGCGTGCCTTCTCTCTCATGGGGCCTACCGGTCCGAATAGCTTCAATAACCGGACAATCTTCACAGGGCTCTGCCCGCTGATGCCAGATCTCATAGCAATGCCTCCCGATCAGTTCCTCTGGTGTAGCACCTACCGACTCTCCCGCAGCCCGGTTCGCCCAGAGCACCCGCTGGTCTGTGTCATGATATATCACGTGCTCGGTAATGGTATCCAAGATGTCTCCCTTTTCGTGTTCGCTCTTTTTCAACTCGACCTCTCGGTACCCCTCCGCTTCCAGCCCTAATTCCTCTACCCTCTGTTTCAACTCTTCATAGGTTGGCCTTCTATCCATCAAAAAATCCTCCTGTTGTCAAGAAAGACAAAAAGGACCCATATACGTACCATCTTTCACCTTGTATATGAGCCCTCATAGGCCCCATTGGGGCACCGCGAACCAGCGTATCAGTGGAACTATGAGAAAACGCTTTATTGCTATTGACTGTCGACAAGTCCCAGGTTGCGCTCGCAGACGTTCAGCCGCCTCTTTACGCCATCAAGATCAGTTGCCAGAATGAGATAGTCCCTGTCGAAACGAGCAACAATATGTCCACTATCCT
>JAZDES010000135.1:0-3494 GCA_043808585.1 Pseudomonadota bacterium
GAGATCGCTGATGAGGATTTCCCCTGAAATGGTTGGGAAGGAAACCAAATTCATTCCCATCTTTAAAGGTATGCGGAAAAATTGTTCCGGCGCAAATGCAGCACTGACATCCTTGTTGCTATCGATCATTATCGTGGTAGAACTGGTCGTCCCGCTCGCATCTCCGCTCCAACCGCTAAAGGAATATCCACTATTTGCCGCTGCCGTCAGCGTTACCTGCTCCCCATAAACATAGGTCGGACTATTCGGACTCTTCGTAACCGATCCTCCCGCTGAAGGATTCACGGTCACTGTCAACGTGTATTGATTCTGTATGAAATTCGCTGTGGCACTCCGTGGTCCGTTCAGTGTCAGAAAACCTGGGCTGGTCGACCCCGAAAGATCTCCGGTCCAGCTGGAGAAACTGTAGCCTGCGCTGGCCGTCCCTGAAACCGATACGTCCTGTCCGCTGTTGTACCAGTTCACCCCCGGAGGACTCACCGTCCCCCCTCCCGGCGGGGTAACCGATGTGGTTAGACTGTACTGCGTCACAAAGCTTGCCGTGTAGGTGGCGCTTGACGAGGGAACTGTGATGGTATGGCTCTGCGCTCCCCCATCGCTCCAAGAAGAAAAAACATATTGTATTCCTGTTCCTCCGGACTGAGGCGATGACACCGATACCGTATGCGTTGATCCAGGCACCCAGCTAAAGGCCCGTGAAGCAGTATACGTGGTCCCATCCACTGCTATCTGCAGGCCCGAAGGATTCGTCGCTACCGTGCAAGATACCGGCGCCAGACCGATACTCAGCGTCAGACCATTCGACCATCCAGAAACAATCCCTGTGTGGCTCACACAACGGGCCCTTGCCCTTACCTGATATGTCCCCACCACCGTCCAAACCTTCGCTTGGGTAGTTGCGCCCCACGCCGAGAGATCCGTCCCGTCCCCCTTCCAGTCGAACTGATACTCAACAGAATGACCCAGGGTCGAAGTCGACCCTCCTGTAGAATAAGAATAACTCGTATCCGTTACTCCGCTGGTAGACCCCGTGGGTGTCGCTGGAATGGACACGATTTCAGCAACGGCTGTAAAATTCGCCGTGACACTCCTCGGCCAGCTCATCGTCAACATGGCTGGATTGGTAGACCCTGGCCCCCCTGTCCAACTCGAAAAAGCATACCCTGCATTGGGTATGGCTGAAACGGATACGCTGTCCCCGCTGTTGTACCAGTTCACCCCCGGAGGACTCACCGTCCCCCCTCCCGGCGGGGTAACCGATGTGGTTAGACTGTACTGCGTTACAAAGCTTGCCGTGTAGGTGATGCTTGACGAGGGAACTGTGATGGTATGGCTCTGCGCTCCCCCATCACTCCAAAAAGCGAAAACATATTGTGTCCCTGTTCCCCCGTACTGAGGCGATGGAACCGATACGGTATGGGAGGACCCGGGAGTCCATGTGAAGCTTTGTGGCATATAGTATGTCGCCCCGTCGACCGTGATCTGGAGGCCGGGAACATCGGTGGTTATGTTGTAGGATAGAATCGGGTCTGCAGCGACACCACTTACCTCATTTGAAAACCCGCTATCATTGTAAGAGGTATCGGTAGCTTTCACTGCGATGAAATAGGTCTGTCCCGGAGTTAGATCAGCAAGGGTATAGGTGGTCACGTTTCCAACACTGAGAGGAGGCCCATATGCCCCTGAAGACATCCCGTAATAGACCTTATACCCAGCCAAATCAGGTTCTGAATTGGGATCCCAGGCTATCCTGATCTCAGCACTAAACGCAGCAGGACTGCCTGATAGACACAAGATCAAGCTTAGGATGGTTATGGATAACCGAGTGAAGCCACACGGTTTAGGTCTGGGAAAGGCATCGGAAGGTGACATTACAGCACCATCGCCAAAAAAAATGCCGCGCGTGATGACAGCTTGAAGAAGTGCTGTAAACGCCCGGCAACCCTGCTACCTTATCCTTGATCTTTGGACTTAGGCCAGAAGCTTTGCGCCCCATCTTTTCAGATGGTTTGCCCTTTTTCGAGCAGAAATCTCTATGTCTGGAATAGCAAAAAAGGTGCCGAGCAATTTTCCACTTCTTACAATTTTTAAATAGACTAAAGATCACCTGAAGTATCAATGGATTAGAATCAGCTCAACAGAATTCTCATTGTCAAGGATGTCGGATCCTGCTCGTCCTATGTCCATACCCTTATGACCTTTTTTCAGACTTATGACAATTTGGGCATTGGGAATTTATCGTTTTGGACGGAAATGCGCTTATCTGGGCAGGCCAATGCCGGCGGACGAAATCGAGATTGAAATAATAAACGAGCCGAGAAGACCGAGAATGGCTTTAGATATGTTATGGGCCGGAATTGAGAATTCTCAGACTGCCTCTACTTCTTCGGTACGATTTCTGTTATGACAAACCCCTGCCAATCCTTCGACCATTCCATCTTAATATCATACTTTTTGATGACTCCATTAGAAGTCACCTTATTTCCCCGAAACACTCTGCTGGCTGGGGCAATATTTTCCACGACTTCGCCGTGAAACTTAATCACATTCACTTCAATCTCAAAGTCTTTTGTTTGTCCATCCAAATTGTGGAGTTTCACTTTAATGCGATGAGGTCCTGCAGAAAGGCTTGAAGCGTTCCAGACCATACAGAATCCGGAATTTTCGGCATTCGGATATTCGGGATGGGCCTCTTTAACATCCGTGAGTGTCGTTCCGTAAGCGATATTCCCCACAAACTGATCATCGATATAGAGCTCCACCTTCTTGATCCCTTTCCCATCCAGGGCCCACCCATCAATGGTGGTAAGCCCGGTCGCTTTCTGACCATCCACAGGGTTTTCCAGAACCCCTATGAGGGGAAGGACCGCTTGCTCAATAACAACTGCAACTGATTGTGACCAATTGGAAACAATGGATACATCGGTGGCGCATCTAGCCCGGGCTTTCACAAGAAAAGTCTTAGGTTCATTCCAGGCATGAGAGGCATTGGACGTTCCCACAGGCAACCAACCAGAATCGGTCCCGTCTCCCCAGTCAAAAACGTACTGGATAGGATGCCCTTCGCTTGATGAGGCGCCATGTGTGCTAAAAGAAAAACTGGTCCCGGTGGTTCCTGTCGTTGGACCTTCGGGTGCACTTGGAGCACTGATGGTCTCTCCAAGAACAGGGACAAAATGGCCCAGAACATATTTACTTCTATCCATTGTAATAAGGATTGGCTTTTGAGAGCCGGATGCATCTCCGCTCCAAAAAGCAAAGGCATATCCAGGATTAGCGATCGAATCCAGAGTTACCTGATCGCCGGGATCGAATGAGGATTGGTTGGGCATGCGAGTGACACTTCCTCCGTTGATAGGATCACTTGCTACGGTCAGTGTGAATGTGCTCACCGGGGGGGCGAGTTCTGTAAAGGTAGCCGTTACGCTTTTGTTGGTGCTCATGGTAATGCTCACAGCTAAGCTCGTTCCGGAAACATCTCCGCTCCAAGAAAC
>JAZDES010000136.1:0-3360 GCA_043808585.1 Pseudomonadota bacterium
ATGACCGGGCAGGCCATGGAGTTCACGGGGATTGCGCCCGAGACCGGGAAATCAATCAAGGACTGGGCACAGGCCAAAGAAAAGGAATGGTTTGGTAAGGAAGAGGATAGGGGATTCATCGAGGATATCGCCTATGAGGGATCTAAGATGTTGGGTCCTTCCATCATCCCAGGTGCGATATTGACCAAGGGGTTTAAGGTTTTGGCCGGTCTTGGAAAGATTGTTAAGGCGGCGAAAGTGGCCGATGAGATAGGGGATGTGGCGGGGGCTACACGTCTCATTGGAGAAGCCACAGCAATAGCCAAGTCCGCTGTCAATAAAGGGGCCGCGGGAGCCGGCGCTTTTTTCGGTCTATCCCAGGCACAACAAACCGTTGATTCTGCAGAAGAGACCGCCAAGAAATACGAATCTCAGGGTAACTTTGCCGAAGCGGAGAAAGTTCGACAGGCGGCAAAGGGAATCACCCCCTACCTGACGGGCACCGTTGAGGCTGTAGGTGAAACCCTTGGAACCAAATACCTGAGTAAACTTCTGAGGCTTGACGAAGCCGGGGTTGTCAAACGAGGGGCCAAGAATACCGTTGAAGATTTCCTGAAGTCCATAGGGGCACTCGGGAAGACCCTTGGCGTGGAGGTAGGCACTGAAATCGGTCAAGCAGTTGGAGAGTCTGGACTTGAGAAGGTAAGCGGTATCCGGCCCGAAGCCGACCCGCTTAAGGAAGCCTTAGATGTTATTGGCCCGACTACTTTCATGACCCTCTTGACCGGAGGCATGGGCGTAGTGGTCAATCGTAAAAAGGGAGAGGCGGCACCGGATCAGGGCCAGGTAAAGAAGATCATCGACGGCCTCAGTATGGGCCTTGCCGATGGGGCAATCACCCTTGACGATATCCAGACCATGCGCGGGGCCACATCCGACCTGACCGTACAGCGGGCAATAGATCAGTTCATGGCGGGGCAGAAAGATCAGGTCCGCAAGGACCAACTCACTAAGACCGTGGGTGAAGCAATTAGGGCGACCCCGGAAGAGCGGGCGGTCATCATTCCCAACCTGATTCAGATTATGATGCAGCCAGAGGAAGCCCATATCGAGGGATGGAACTTCCCCGGCAGTGCCTCCGAAAGGCTTGTCCGTGCCATATCGGGAAGGTTTGGAAAATTACGACAAGAAGATCCAAATATACCATTGGCAAAGGATATCGAAGATGAAGAGTTTGCGGCATGGGCACGAAGGGCCGCAAATACAATCATACCTGATGAAGACATCATTAAGACCAAGAGGTCCATCGAAAAGGTGGAGGAAGATGAGGCAATGAGACAATGGCAAATCCAAAGCCAGAAGTCCCAAGCCACACCTACCGGACTGACCGGCCGGATTGCCCCATTGATGTCTCCGATTCCAGAAACACCTACGATAACCCCCGAAATCCCCCCGGAAGGCCCCATTTCGCCACCTGGAGAAAAGATTGTGCCTGAAAGGGCAGGGATTGAGATACCGAAGGTTCCCGCAGCCTCCGCGCCGGTGGAGGGGAAGGCCAAAGAACCCTGGGAGATGACGCAAGATGAACACATTGGACGATATTTCAAACCCGTTGCCGGTGGGACAGAATATCTCAATAAACAGCGTCGTGGAGAAGTAGCAGCTTTACACAGAGGACTAGTTGTTGAAGCCCTCTCCGAAGGCAAACCCGTACCACAAAACATAATAGATGAGTATCCGGATTTAGCCGCTCGTCACCTTATATCCGCGAAGGGAATAAAGGGTGATACCTCTATTTCTAAAAGCAGATTGGATGGCTACGCGAGTGATACCGCATTGTTTAGCGACTTCTCGAAGAGTGACACCTTTAGAAAGAAGGGCCTTGGCGGTTTCGATATCCCAACTCAAAGGTTGGTGCTCTCTCGTATGTTCTCCTCTACTCAAGATTCTGAGATTAGAGATATCGTTGTTCAATCTATTCCCGTCGATGTGGTGGACAAGCTCATCGGAACGAAGCCTTCTCCCGATGTGTCTCTCCATAATTCTTCTATGGACAAACGACCTGTCATTATCAACGCCGATAACGGCATATCCCTTAGAGTCGATATAGCCGACACGCTTGTGCGTAGCATAGCACGATTTGGAACAGAAAAGGGTATTCGATCTTCGCAGTCTGTAAGGGGTACGTTGCAAGGGAAGGCCGCAGTTAGCACAAGCAATGCTGACTTGCTTTCGATCAAAAAGCCCCCGGCACTTGCTGGAACAGAAGAAAAGACCACTCTTGTTCTTTCCGATGAAGGCGGGTTTTCTGAATATGGGATTCCCGCAGACATGGCACGTAAGATTGGGCTTGGGATTAACGTAGGGCATCGTATACCTCCAAATGAAATTGTCAACAGGATATCACGTATCACAGGAAAAAGCAAGTCCGAAGTCCTGAAGGACTACCCCGACCTCGCCAAGGCGCCCACAGGGGAGACAGTGAGACCGATAGAAGAAGAACTTGACGACCTTCTCCCTGGTTCCGTACCTGAAAAGGGTGTCCTGAACTCTGATGGCAAGACCTACTCATCCCCCAAATTGACAAAAGAGCAGGCCAGGATTTTTCTTGAGAATGCCCGAAAAGCCGGATTCGTTGAAAAGGGCAGTACCGAATATCCAAAGGGATTATCCAGTCATCACATACAGAAGGAGGTGATTCCAAGTGGGCAAAAAGTCGAAGGGACCGCCAAGCCCGACCCATGGACATTCACGGATGACCAGTTCAAAGAAGGTGAGTGGACAGAATACCCTGAAACGGTACTAATGCCTTCCGAGTATAAGTCGCTCTTGAAGAATGAGGGCAAGGAAGCCAGAGACCTCGTTTACAAGATGAACATGGCGGGGATTCGGACACTTGACACCCACATGACAGGCGATCAGGTTATCGTTCACCTACCCCCCGGACATTCAAAAAACGATGCACAGCAGGCATTCATTAAGGAGACCGGGGCAACCGTCAAAGAACACAAGTTAGGAGATTATGTTTATGTTCCAGTCAAGCAAGCGACCCCTGCCCCTGAAGGGGGGAAGGTGGAAATTACCGAAACCGCCAAAGGCACCATTGTCTCGACTGAACTGACAGCTAAGGAAGAGAATGCTCTGACCAAGAAGGAGCAGAAAGCCTATCTCATTGCCGAAATCGACAAGGCGATTGAGGTGGCACCGGAAGAGTTGCCGGAGGGTGCGAAGATTGGACAACTTCCCCGCATTGACACTGTTATGAGGGAGACAGGAAATAAGGAAAAGGTTGAAGCAAGACGCGCGGAAGTTGAAGCTTATATCAAGACCCTTGATGATAACCCAAACTATGTGACCATTGAAGTGCCTGGAGATGGTAAA
>JAZDES010000137.1:0-5957 GCA_043808585.1 Pseudomonadota bacterium
TGCCTGACAATATCTGGATGTCCGGCCGGTATTTCTTCCAGTATCCGGACACTCACATAAACAATGACTGGGTGGCTCGGTTCCACAAGCGCTGGAATCATTACCCGGCCTATGTGTCTGAAACCGGGTACTCCACCATGTTTGCCTTCAAGAAAGCAGTGGAGGCAGCCGAATCCAAAGAGACATCAAAGGTGATAGACGCCTTGGCGGGCATGATGTTGGCCTCTCCTGCCGGATACCGGAATTTCAGGAAGGAGGACCATCAGGCCATGTACGATGTGCCCTGGGGCCTGACCAAATCCGATCCCAAGTATCCTTTTAAAGTGATGGGTAAGCAGGTCGTCATCCCGGCCAAAGAATGTTTTAACCGTCCGCCGTTTGAGGGTCCGGAGACCATGCCGCCTTTCTAAGGCCTTGAGTCCCATTAGAACGGGTGACTGGCCGCCGGCTTCATAAGGGTCCGGCGGCCTGAATCCTTTTTTCCGACTGGGTGACCGATTCCGCAGGGTCCGGCTTGTAAAACTTACCTGTGGAGGCCGATTTCGATGCTGGAGTCCATAGTCCATGTTTGTTTAGCCGGTTTGTCCACCGGCATGTTTATCTGGCTGGTGGCCAGCGGTCTGACACTTATCTTTGGTGTTTTAGGGGTCCTTAACTTCGCACACGGCAGTTTCTATATGTTAGGGGCCTATTTCTGCTATACCCTGCTCGGCTTAATGGGGGACAATTTCTGGTTAGGTCTTTTGTTGGGACCCCTATGCGTCTGTGTGGTCGGCTTTGTGGTGGAGAGGTATTTCCTCCGCTACGTTTATCCCCTTGCTCTTCCCTACCAGCTCTTATTGACCTTTGCCTTTGTCCTTCTCTTTGATGATCTGGTCAAGGTGGTGTGGGGTGCCGGGTCGATTGGCTCCCCCACTCTTCCGGGGCTTTCCGGTTCCATACCCATTTTGGGTCGTAATTTTCCTGTATACAGTCTCTTTATCATCGGGGTTGGCCCGCTGGTGGCCATCGGCATGTGGGCCCTGCTGGAGAAAACCTGGTGGGGCCGCATCATCCGTGCCGCCTCTTCAGACCGGGAGATGGCCTCGGCCATAGGGGTTCGGGTTCCGGCGCTTTTTACGGCAGTATTCATCTTCGGAACCTGGTTGGGGGCCATGGGCGGCGGGCTTGCGGTACCTTATGTAGGCCTTTTAACCCCGGGAATGGGGGAATCCATCATCATCGATGCCTTTGTGGTGGCCGTTATAGGAGGTCTTGGCAGCCTCAAGGGGGCCTTTTTAGGGGCCCTGATCATCGGGCTCTTGTCCTCCTTCGGCACCCGGTTTATTCCCACCTTTGACATGTTCCTTACATTCATCCTGATGGCCGCAGTCTTGCTCTGGCGACCGCAGGGCCTGTTTGGGGAGGCCGCTTAAATGAAGCGTTTCTGGACCTATGTCTTCATCGCCTTGATCCTTGCAGGGCTGGTGTCCATCGGTCTTTTCGCCGGCAGGTTTGTGGTCTATCTGAGTATGCGGGTTTTGATACTCTCTATCTTCGCGTTAGGGTATAATCTCCTCTTGGGACGTACCGGGCTTCTCTCCTTTGGGCACGCCGCCTTCTACGCAGGCGGCGCTTACGGATTGGGGTTGATCTCTATCCATGTGACGACAAACCCCCTGCTGGGGATCATCGTGGGGGTGGGATTGGCCTGCATCATGGCCCTTGTGATCGGGTTCTTTTGCGTCCGGCACACGGAGATATACTTTGCCATGCTGACGCTCGCCTTTGGAATGATGGTCTTTTCCCTGATCTGGAATCTGCGAGAGGTGACCGGCGGCGACGACGGGCTCGTGGGGATTGTGCGCGCGCCGATTTCTCTGGGTTTTGCGAGCATCCCTATAACCAAAACAAATCATTACTATTTCTTTGTCCTTTTCTGCTTCATCCTCACAGTTGCCCTTATCTATCTGATCAGACGGTCTCCCTTCGGGCTGGTCCTGTCGGGGATCCGCGAGAACGACCGCCGCGTTGAGTTCGCAGGCCTATCGGTTAGGAATTACCGACTGGCCGCATTTGTTATCTCCGGGACGTTTGCAGGGCTGGCAGGTGCATTGGGAGCGCTCCTTGAGAGCAACGCCAATCCCTTCTCGGCCCACTGGAGCCACTCGGCCGAGCCGATCCTGGTGAGCCTCATCGGCGGGATACAGACCTTCACCGGACCTGTGGTGGGCAGTGTCGTTTTTATCCTCCTTCGGGAGATCATCGAACGCTTCACACAGAACTGGATGCTCTGGTTTGGCCTTATCCTCCTAATTATTATTATGGGCCTCAGGGGAGGCGTTGTGGGCGGCGTCGCCCAACTATTTCGTCGGGGAAGAAGTCATGTTGCGAAATCAGGAGGTAACCGGTGAACGCACCGCTTCTGGAGATTAAGAGGTTGAGCAAAGCATTTGGCAGGGTCATAGCGGCCAGTAACATTGACTTGACCATTGACCCAGGGGTCCTCACGTCAATCATCGGTCCCAACGGTGCGGGAAAATCCACACTTATCAACATGCTGTCCGGTTCTCTCCCTGTGGATTCAGGACGAATACTTTTTCAAGGCGCGGATATCACCCACCTCCCCATCCACCACCGGGTAAGAATGGGCTTGTGTCGATCCTTTCAAGTGGTGAATATCTTTCCGGACCTGACAGTTTTTGACAACATCCAGATCCCGGTTCTGGCCGTACACAAAAGGGCAAGGCGTTTGTTTCGTCCTGTGGCCCGAGAAGCCGGCGTTCGCGAAGAGGTTAGCCAGGTCCTGGACCGCGTGGGGCTCGCGGCCGAGGCCCAGACCGTTGCCAGCGCCCTTTCCCACGGGGACCAGCGTTTATTGGAGGTGGGCATTGCCCTGGCCGTGAGACCTCGACTTCTCTTTTTAGATGAGCCAACTGCAGGCATGAACCCTGTAGAACGGGTGAGGGTTCTCGAAAATATCAGAGGTTTATCAGAGGAGGGGAAGACAACGTTTGTTATTGTGGAGCACGACATGGACATCGTGTTTTCGCTGTCCGACCGGGTCGTGGTCCTTCATCACGGCGTGATTATTGGGGATGGTACAACCGAGGATATACAGAAAAGCGCCCGGGTTAGGGAAGTATATTTAGGTGAAGAGGTGATGACATGATCCTCCAGGTTCAGTCTATAAACACCTATTACGGCACCTCTCACATCCTGCAAGACGTCTCATTCCAGGTAGAATCGGGCGAGGTCGTCGCACTGCTGGGTCGAAACGGCGTGGGTAAGACCACCACCCTGCGGTCAGTTATGGGATTGACACCGCCGCGAAGCGGATCCATTCGTTTCAAGGACATGGAAGTCATGGGGAAGGCGCCTTATGCCATGTCCTGGCTTGGATTGGCTTACATGCCCGATGACCTGCGTATCTTCCCCGATCTCACGTGCGAGGAAAACCTTGAGATTACCCGGAGACTCTCGAGGCATTCGGGTTACTGGAATCGGGAGCGTGTGGAAGCGCTTTTTCCTGTGCTGCGGGGGCGTCGCAAGCAGAAAGGACTAAACCTGTCGGGTGGGGAAAAAAAGATGCTTGGCCTGGGGCGGGCCTTAATGGCCAACCCGGAGCTGATTTTGTTAGACGAGCCCTCGGAAGGTCTCGCGCCGTTGGTGGTGCGCAGTTTGGTGGGAGTTATTGATGAAATACGGGAGAGAGAAATGACCATCCTCATGGCAGACCAGAACCTGAAGTTCTGCCGCCGTGTTTGCGACAGGGGCTACATCATAGAGAGGGGCTCCATTTTGCATCAGGGGACTATGGAGGCGATCTGGGGTGATGAGGAGGTCATTAAGAAGTACTTAGTGCTGTAGTCGGCCCGCGTCGAGTACCATTCGGGCAACGGCCCTAAGGGTCGGTGGGGATGCGTTTCTCCTTTTTCATGCGTGTCGCAAGTCAAGGGCTGGTACTCTGACCCATTGTTGTCTTAAATGCAAGGGTTCTAATTGGCATGAACAATTTGATCCAACGTTTCAACAACCCATTGACTTAGACCCTTGCCGTCTACTGAAGCCATAATCTAAAAACTACTGGATATTTTGAGGAAATTCAAGGGGTTTGATTTGAGGGTTTTGTCTTCTGGGGGCATATCATCCGATTTTGGACAAGGCCTGCTTTTCAGACACACAACATAAATATAGGAAAGCATGCATCAGGACTTTTGCCAGGATTCAAATACTATACATCACTTTTGAGGCTGTGATTGACAAAACACTGGCGATAGAATCCTTGAAAATTCCGAAGTCTGCATTTCAATTGCTATGAGAGCGGCATTCCTTTCTTAAATCCGCTCAAAAAACTATTGGATCACCAACTTGTCAACGGCAATGGTCCCGTTACTAATTGTTATAGAATTGACCGTCGTGTATGAAGATTGGGTCGTAAACGTAGAATCCCATCCCCCTTGAAGGGTTAGTGCCTTTGATTCGTCCAGGACAATGGATTCATCGTAAGTTCCCTGGGCTATCAAGATGCCTGATCCTGTAGCCGCCTCATCGATGGCATTTTGGATAAAGGTGTAGCACGGAGTTTTATCCCCACAATCTCCACTGATGCTCACGTATAAGGTAGATGCGTAGGAGGTTGTGAAACTCACATCGCTACCATATCCTGGCCCCACACTGTTGGTCGCATATGCTCTTACATGATAGGTAGTCCCTGGACTCAGCCCTGTTATTGAACTGGTGAAACTGCCTGTGCCTGTGCCATCGGAGGTATGGCTGTCACTGGTGGTTGGGTTGGCAGCGGTACTCCAACATACACCCTTTGCCGTCACAGATGAACCGCCGTCAGATGTAACATTCCCTCCGCTTGAGGCAGTTGTGGCGGTTATTGAGGATATTGCCGTTGTCGTGACGGTGGGGGTGTCCAATAACCCACCGGGTCCACCACGCACACAACGGACGCAATACACTGTGCTGGACGACTTACCCCAGTAGTCCGCTCCCCCATAGCCAAAGTACACCTCCCACGCCTGGTCCATATCTTCCGCGTGGGTAGTGCTCGACCAGTAATAGGACGAGCGGCAGTCAAATAAAGGATCAATGGATGGGAGAATGAAACGATTCACATCAGTCAGGCTCTCCAGTTCACGCACATTTGGCAGACGCCAGTCCGTATGCCCTCCTAAACTGAGAGTCTGACAGAAGGCCAGGGCCTCTTCCCACGTGCGGCCTTCACCGTCGTTGTGTCCATCCCCCTGCTGCCACACCAGGCCTGTAATCTTGTCGGTGACAGTGCCGTTTCCATTGTTCACAAAATCAAAAATCGGCCCAGACGCCCCGCCCCGCACACAACGGACACGCATATCCATGGTCATATAGTGGTCACTCACCTCCCCATCGTAAAAGTCCACGTACCAGGCGAATCTGTCCGAATAGTACGTGCTGGGACTACTTGACCAGTACCCCCAGTTGCAGTCAGGGAAATAGACGGTATCAATGCTGGGGTCATATACACCATAGTGCGGAAGGGAAGCAAGTTCCCGTTTGGTCGGCAGGCGCCAGTCGGTTCTGCCTCCCAGTGTAAGTCCCTCGCAGTACTCACATGCCTCCTCCCAGGGGCGGTCTGTTGCATGCTTCTGTTGCCATACCAGGCCGGTATTGAGGTCTGTAACCGTGCCGTTTCCGTTGTCCGTGTAAGAGAGTTGATACCCCTGGTATTGGGCATCCTGCCCGTAAAAGGGTTGGCCCGGGCTTGGGCACGGAATCTCCTTCTCATTGTCATAGCACTTGTGCTGCCCGGTATCTGGCAGTTGGTATGGAAAAACCGGCAACGCACTAAAGATGAAGCAAAAACACATACAAAAAAACATCATCAGTTTTCCACTCATCGCGCGCCTCCTCTTTGTTGGTTGTAATGGGGGACATCCTATAATGCCCCTGTTAAGAAGAAAAATGAATAAAAATAATTGCTGTAATGT
>JAZDES010000138.1:0-11675 GCA_043808585.1 Pseudomonadota bacterium
TCAAAAGACCGACAAACAAAAGAGGTATAGTTTTCAGGAGGCAATAGGGTTGGCACTTGACTGTGCCTATGCCAAATTTGACGAGAGCGTGAACTTGGCAGTTAGGCTGGGTGTAGACCCCAGGCATGCCGATCAGATGGTGAGGGGTACCGTGGTGTTGCCGCACGGGGTTGGGAAAAAAGTCCGTGTGGCTGTATTTGCCAAGGGAGAAAGAGAAAAGGAGGCCCTTGAGGCAGGAGCAGACTATGTGGGCTCCGATGATCTCGTAGAGAAGATTCAAAAGGGATGGCTTGAATTCGACAAGGCGATCGCCACGCCAGATATGATGAGTTCAGTGGGAAAACTTGGCCGCATTTTGGGTCCAAGGGGTATGATGCCGAACGCCAAATTAGGTACGGTTACATTTGATGTGGCCAAAGCTGTTGAGGAAATTAAGGCCGGGAAGATAGATTTTAGGGTGGAAAAGGCAGGCATACTCCATGCCCCTGTGGGCAAGGTTTCATTTGGTGCTGAAAAACTGTTGGGAAATATTGCTGCATTTATGGAAACTGTCTTGAGGTTAAAACCACCAGCCAGCAAAGGGACATACCTCAGAAGTATTGGCATCTCCACGACTATGGGGCCTGGAATCAAGGTTGACCCCGCATACGTTAAAGATCTCTTGAACCAATAGGAATTATAAGACTGAGGCTCTAAGCAAGAATGTAACAACCGGGGGCCTGTGGCTCTCAGTCAAAGACAGTAGGTGCCTTGCCGACCACGAGAGGGTTAGTAGCCCTTGCATGGTGGTGGGTAACGGCTTAAACCAAGTGCCTACCGAGACTGATTTCTCTGGGATTGGAAAGTACACCTCTGTCTTTGGCATATCATATGGTTGTCAAATAGAGAGGAGGTGAGTATGAAAAGGGAAGAGAAGGAAAGGTTCGTGGCCGATCTTCATAGCCAGCTTGAGAAGGCGGTTGGCGCCTTTCTAGTGAACTATCAGGGTCTCAATGTAGAGGCATTAAATCGGCTGCGAAGGGAGCTGAGGAAGATAGATGCCGAATTCAGGGTCGTAAAAAATAGACTCCTGAAACTGGCCAGTCAAGGGACCGATACCGAGATGATCAAGGAGCATATGCAAGGGCCCTCAGCCGTAGCACTGACATATGAAGACGTGGTTGCACCTGCAAAGGTCCTAATCGGTTTTGCTAAGGATTTTAAGCAGTTTCAGATTAGGAACTGCCAAATATCCGGGAGGGTGCTCGACGCAGAGGGCGTCAAGCGGCTGGCGGAGCTGCCGGGGAGAGATGTGCTCTTGGCTCAGACTTTGTCAGTCATGCAGGCAGTTCCTACATCTTTGGTCCGGGTTTTGAGTGGGGTTATGGCCAAGCTACTAAATGTGCTAAAGGCCATTGAACGGGAAAAAGGAAAATTAGTCGGTCAAGACATTAAGGAGGTCGAAGCATAGAGATGGCAGGAAATATCAGCAAGGAAGATGTCATTGAATATATTTCCAGTATGAGTGTTCTCGAACTCTCGGAGTTTGTGAAAGAACTGGAGCAAAAATTTGGGGTGAGTGCCGCCGCTCCAGTGGCGATTGCAGCCGCTGGACCAGCTGTTAAGGCCCAGGAAGAGGCAGCTGAGAAGACAGAATTCGACGTCATTCTCTCTACAGTTGGAGACAAGAAAATACAAGTGATCAAGGTGGTTCGCGCCATCACCGGTCTGGGCCTGAAGGAGGCCAAGGCAGTGGTTGATGGGGCACCTGCCCCAATAAAAGAAGGGGTGCCGAAGGAGGAGGCAGAAGGCATCAAGGCTCAGCTTGAAGAGGCTGGCGCCACGGTGGAGATTAAGTAGCTCATTGCCATAGTCAAGAAATGGCATTCATATGCACATTTAGGCCATGAGCAAGAAATGTTCACAGCCCATAGCCCAGAGCAGCGGACGTTCGTAACGCCCTCTTATAGAGAGGGCTAACAGGTCTTTGTGGCTATGGGCCAAGACTTCAAGGAGATACCATGACCGAACAAAATGGTGCTGGCAGGCGTCCAAGAAAAAATTTCGGGAAGATAGCGAAGGTCGTCGACATCCCGAGTTTAATAGATATGCAAAAGCGTTCCTATGAACGGTTTTTGCAAATAGGTGTCCCACCTGAGGAGCGTGAAGAATTTGGCCTTCAGGGGGCATTTAAGAGTGTTTTCCCCATACAGGATTTTGCAGGCACCTCGTCATTGGAATTTGTCAAGTATGCCTTTGAAGATGTCAAATATGATGAGGACGATTGCCTCAACAAGGGCATGACCTTCGAGGCCCCCATCAGACTGACGGTCCGGCTGGTTGTATTTGATACGGATGCCGCCAATGGTACAAGGAGTATCAGGGATATCAAGGAGCACGAGATCTATTTCGGGACGCTTCCTATGATGACTGACCGCGGGACTTTTATTATCAACGGGACCGAAAGGGCGGTTGTCAGCCAACTCCATCGTTCCCCTGGGGCCTTTTTCGACCATGACAAGGGCAAGACCCATTCCAGCGGAAAGCTCCTCTATTCCGCCCGTATTATCCCTTTAAGAGGGTCTTGGCTTGATTTTGAATTTGATCCCAAGGATCTCCTGTACGTGCGTATCGACAGAAGGCGAAAATTTCCGGCCACGATTCTCCTGAAGGCGCTCGGCTACACAACCAAAGAGATCCTGCAAAATTTCTATGATACCGAAAGCATTTGGATAGAAAAGAAGAGATACTGGCAAGAGGCCAATATAGATCATCTGTACCAAAAGAAGGTGAGCAGGAATATCGTCGACGAAAAGACTGGGGAGGTCTTGGCCAAGCAGGGCGAGAAATACTCCAAGAGGCTGCATAAGGCCCTTCAATCGGCCGGGATCACCCGTATACCTATTGACCAGGAGGATCTTGAGGGCCGCGTAACGGCAGACGACGTGGTGGTCCCTGAGACAGGCGAGGTCCTGCTTGAGGTGAACCAGACCCTTACCCGAGAGTCACTGGAACTGCTTCAAGAAAGGGGTGTTACCGAGATAAAGTGTATTGTGTTGGATATCCAAGGTGTGAGTAGCACCGTTAGAGAGACCTTGCTCCTGGACAAGATCAATACCCCTGATGAAGGGGTTCTGGATATCTACAGGAAGATGCGACCCAGCAGCCCCCCGACCCAGGAAGTGGCCAACAACTTTTTTGAAAACCTCTTCTCTAATATCAACACCTACGACCTTTCGAAGGTGGGACGGCTCAAATTGAACCATCGACTCAACCTGCAAGTCCCCCTGGATCTGCGCACTCTGAGAAGAGAGGATATCCTCGCTACGGTGAAAGAGCTAATCAAACTCAAGACAACTGAGGCCACAGGGGATGATATCGATAACCTTGGAAACCGGCGTGTGAGGGCTGTGGGCGAACTCCTTGAGAACCAGTACAGGATAGGACTCGTGAGAATGGAAAGGGCCATAAAAGAAAGGATGAGTCTCCAGGAAGTAGAGACCTTGATGCCCCACGATTTGATTAATTCCAAACCCGTCTCGGCTGTGGTCAAGGAGTTCTTCGGAACGAGCCAGCTTTCTCAATTCATGGATCAGACAAACCCCTTGTCGGAGGTCACCCATAAGAGGAGGTTGAGCGCATTGGGTCCGGGTGGTTTGACCAGGGAAAGAGCCGGTTTTGAGGTAAGAGATGTCCATCCAACCCATTACGGGAGGATATGCCCCATAGAGACCCCTGAAGGTCCCAATATCGGACTGATTGTGTCTTTGAGTACCTATGCAAGGGTAAATGAGTTCGGTTTTATCGAAACACCTTACAGACAGGTGATAAATGGAAGGGCGACCAATGATATTGAATACCTATCCGCCCTTGACGAGAAGGATTATCCCATTGCCCAGGCCAATGCCCCTCTAGACAAGAGGGGACGTTTCATAAGGAAAGAGGCAGCGGTAAGAATAGAGGGAGAAGCTGCAAAGATTCCGGTCAGGGATGTCAAGTACATGGATGTGTCTCCAGACCAGCTTGTGAGTATTTCCGCCTCGCTAGTCCCATTTCTGGAACATGACGATGCCAATAGGGCTTTGATGGGATCAAACATGCAGCGCCAGGCCGTTCCCCTTCTGAAGGCCAAGGCCCCTTTAGTGGGGACAGGAATAGAGAGGGTGGTCTCACGCGATTCCGGGGTTTCCGTTATAGCCAAAAAGGACGGGGTGGTTGAAGATGTGGATGCCTCACGGATAGTCATCAGGTCCGATACCGGATCGGATGACGAAGCCGAGGTTGAAATCTACAAATTAGTAAAGTTCAAGAGGTCCAATCAGAACAGCTGCTACACCCAGAAACCCATTGTAAAAAAGGGTGAGACAGTCAAGAAGGGGCAGATTATTGCCGATGGCCCCGCCTCCGAGCTTGGGGAGCTTGCCTTGGGACAGAATGTGATGGTGGCATTTATGTCTTGGGGGGGATATAACTTTGAGGACTCTGTGCTGATCAGTGAAAGGGTGGTAAAGGAGGATATCTATACCTCGATCCACATAGAGGAATTTGAGGTATTATCCCGAGATACAAAGCTGGGGCCCGAAGAGATCACCCGCGATATTCCAAATGTGGGTGATGAGGCCCTGAAGAATTTGGACGAAAGCGGAATCATTAGGATAGGCGCAGAGATCAAACCGGGCGACATTCTGGTCGGAAAGATAACGCCAAAGGGGGAGACTCAGCTATCTCCTGAAGAAAAGCTACTCCGGGCCATATTTGGGGACAAGGCCGGCGACGTCAAGGATACCTCCCTGAAAGTTCCTCCGGGCGTTGAGGGAATCGTGATAGATGCAATGGTCTTCTCAAGGAGAGGCGTAGGCAAGGACCAGCGAAGTCTTGACATTCAGGCCGAGGAAACTTCACGACTTGAAAAGGATCTCAGAGATGAGGAGGAGGTCATTTCGAGGAGTGCCAGGGAGAAGCTGAAAGAGATCCTGGTCGGCAAGAAGCTGAAAACAGATCTACATGATCGGAGGAATGGAGACCTTCTGTTACCGGCAAAGAAGGCAATAAAACCTAAGGACATAAAGAGTCTTGATATAGAGACGTGGAGCGGTGCTGACATAATGGCGACCATGGATGACATCGAAAGGGTAGAGTCAATCCTGGAGAGTTTTACAGACAAGGTGGCGAGTATTGGCAAGTTTTTTGAAGAGAAGATAGAGAGATTGAGTATTGGAGACGACTTGGCCCCCGGTGTTATCAAGATGGTGAAGGTATATGTGGCAGTAAAGCGTAAGCTGTCCGTGGGGGACAAGATGGCCGGTCGTCATGGGAACAAGGGGGTCTTATCCAGGGTTCTCCCCGTTGAAGATATGCCCTATTTTGCTGATGGGACGCCTGTGGATATCATCCTGAATCCATTAGGGGTTCCGTCAAGGATGAATGCTGGACAGGTCCTGGAAACACATTTGGGGTGGGCCTCCGCTGGACTGGGCGAACAGATTGGCAAGCTCCTGGACAAAATGAATAGTGCTGATGAACTGAGAGGCAAGTTAAAAACCCTGTTTGATAAAGAAGAGTATAATAAATTCTTTGAGAATTTGCCCGATGAAGACCTTATGGGGAAGGCTCGTCTACTCAAGGAGGGAGTCCCTATGGCCTCACCTGTCTTTGACGGAGCAAAGGAGGATGAGATAAAGAAGTTCCTCGAGGAGGCAGGGTTACCGGTAACCGGCCAGACTACGCTTTACGATGGCAGGACAGGAGAGCCTTTTGACCGGGAGGTCACAGTTGGCATTATGTATATAATGAAACTCCACCACCTGGTGGATGATAAACTGCATGCCCGATCAATCGGACCATATTCACTCGTGACCCAACAGCCCCTGGGTGGAAAGGCCCAGTTCGGTGGCCAGAGATTAGGAGAAATGGAGGTATGGGCCATGGAGGCATATGGCGCCGCCTATACACTCCAGGAATTCCTGACAGTCAAGTCGGATGATGTGGCCGGGAGGACCCGTATGTATGAGAGGATCGTCAAGGGCAATAATGTCCTCGAGGCTGGACTCCCTGAGTCTTTTAAGGTGCTCATGAAAGAGCTTCAGAGCCTGGGACTGGAAATTCAGCTTTTCGAGGATAGCCAAATCTGACGACTCCGTAAAAAGTCAGAGAAGCGGCTTTATACTAAACACCAATCACGTGAGGAATTCGACTTCTTACGAATTCATCAAATACAGGGTAACTGACAAAGGAGAGTGGCGGTGGAAGAACTGTACAGTTTTTTTGCGAAGCCCAAAGATCCATCGAGCTTTAACGCGGTGAGGATTTCTTTGGCCTCTCCAGCAAAGATCCAGGAGTGGTCTTTTGGCGAGGTAAAGAAACCAGAAACCATCAATTACAGGACCTTTAAGCCAGAAAGGGATGGGCTCTTCTGTTCCAAGATATTTGGGCCTATCAAGGACTATGAATGCAACTGCGGTAAGTATAAACGAATGAAACACAGGGGCATTGTGTGCGAAAAGTGTGGTGTGGAGGTGATCCAAAGTAAGGTTCGCCGAGAACGGATGGGGCATATCAAGTTGGCTGCCCCAGTGGCACATATTTGGTTTTTGAAGTGTCTTCCTTCCAAAGTGGGTAATCTCCTAGATATGACCTTAAAGGAGCTGGAACGGGTTCTTTACTTCGAAAGTTATATTGTTATCGATCCCGGGGATGTCAAGGATCCCCAGCTGAGGGAAGGGGCCCTGCTGACTGATGAACAGTTACAACAGGCAAGGGAGGAATACGGGGATAGATTTAAAGCGGGCATCGGGGCTGAAGCAATTCAGGCCATGTTAAAAAATCTCAATTTGGATGAACTCTCTGAAAGCCTTAGAGCGGACATGCTGGGGACTAGATCGGAAGCAAAGCGGAAAAAGCTGGGCAAGCGACTCAAGATTATTGATGCGTTCAGGGAGTCAAAAAACCGGCCGGAATGGACAATACTGGATGTCGTTCCTGTATTACCTCCAGACCTAAGGCCACTTGTCCCCCTTGACGGGGGAAGATTTGCTACATCTGATTTGAATGACCTTTATCGGAGAGTAATCAACCGGAATAACAGGCTGAAAAGGCTTCTGGACCTGAACGCCCCCGATATCATAGTGAGAAACGAAAAGAGGATGCTCCAGGAGGCCGTGGATGTCCTATTTGATAATGGGAGAAGGGGCAAGGTGGTCACCGGGGCAAATAAGAGGCCTTTCAAGTCCCTTAGCGACATGTTGAAGGGTAAACAGGGAAGATTTCGGCAGAACCTGCTGGGGAAAAGGGTGGATTATTCCGGCCGTTCGGTCATAGTGGTTGGCCCTGACCTTCGTTTGCATCAGTGCGGGCTCCCCAAGAAAATGGCCCTCGAGCTATTTAAACCATTTATTTATAACAAGCTTGATGAGAAGGGATTAGTCACTACCATCAAGAGCGCCAAGAAAATGGTGGAGAGAGAATTGCCCGAGGTCTGGGATGCCCTAGATGAAGTAGTCAGAGAGTATTGCGTTTTGTTGAACAGGGCACCTACCCTCCACCGCCTCGGGATTCAAGCCTTTGAGCCTATCCTGATTGAAGGGAAGGCCATCCAGCTCCACCCTCTAGTGTGCACCGCCTTTAACGCGGATTTTGATGGGGATCAGATGGCAGTTCATGTACCATTGTCCATCGAGGCCCAGATAGAGTGCAGGGTCCTGATGATGTCCACCAATAACATTTTGTCACCTGCCAATGGAGACCCTATCATCGTCCCAAGCCAGGATATCGTTTTGGGGCTATACTATATGACCAGGGTGCGACCCTTTGCAAAGGGCGAGGGGAAGGTCTTTTCCAATCCACAAGAGGTTAAAATCGCCTATGATGAGGGTGAGCTAGATTTGCATGCATCTATAAAGGTCAGGATCGAAGGGAGGTTACAGGAGACCAGTACGGGCCGCGTACTCCTTCATGAGATTCTCCCCGACCCCCTTCCTTTTTCGCTTATCAATAAGGTCTTGACGAAAAGGGAGCTGAGGTCCTTGATCAACGAGTCTCACCGCAAGGCAGGCATCAAGGCCACGGTCATTTTTGCAGATAGGCTAAAAGATGTGGGTTACAAATACGCAACCCTCTCGGGGATCTCTATCGCAATGAAAGATATGGTGATCCCTTCAAGCAAAGAAAGGATTATCGAGAGGGCCGAAGCGGAAGTGCGGAAGATCGATGATCAATACGTTGGCGGGCTCATCACTGACGGAGAAAAATACAACAAGGTTGTGGATATCTGGGCACAGTCCACGGAGGATGTGGCCTCAGAGATGATGAGAGAAATGGCAATAGAACAGGTCGAGGGTCCGGGGAACAAGAAGGTTGAGGTCGATAGTTTCAACCCGATTTACATGATGTCCGACTCGGGGGCCAGGGGAAGTAAAGACCAAATGAGACAGTTGGCTGGCATGCGAGGGTTGATGGCGAAACCATCCGGGGAGATCATCGAGACCCCCATCACCTCCAACTTTAGGGAAGGACTGACTGTGCTGCAATATTTTATCTCTACCCATGGCGCCCGGAAGGGTTTGGCCGATACCGCCCTGAAGACCGCCAACTCAGGGTATCTGACCCGAAGATTGGTTGATGTTGCGCAGGATGCGATCGTCTCTGAAGAAGACTGCGGCGCAATGGACGGGATCTGGGTCGACGCACTCGTTGAGGGCGGAGAGATCCTTGAAAGGGTCGGAGAGAGGATCCTGGGTAGGGTTGCCTTTCAGGATATCTGTGACTCGGTCACCGGGGAGCTCCTGGTGGGGGCGAATGAGGGGATTGATGAGGAAAAGGTAAAGAAGGTTGAGGATGCCGGAATAGAGAAGGTCATGATTCGGTCCACATTGACATGCGAGTCCAAGGAGGGCGTTTGCAGGAAGTGCTATGGCAGGGACTTGGGTCATGGTCATGAGGTCAATATTGGAGAGGCCATCGGTATCATTGCCGCCCAATCTATCGGGGAACCTGGTACCCAACTCACCATGAGGACATTTCATATCGGTGGTGTGGCAAGTCAACGGGTGGAGCAGACGACAATACAACCCAGAAATTCAGGGAGGGTGAAGTTTGTCAACCTTAAGACAGTGGAAAATCAGGATGGAAATCTCGTAGCCATGAGTCGTAACGGCGAGATTGCTATTCTGGGTAAGGGAGAAAGGGAGATAGAGCGATATCCTATCCAATTTGGTGCCACCTTGAGGGTTCGTGACGCTGAGAGGGTAAGATCCAATCAGGTCCTGGTTGAATGGGATCCCTTTACCATACCAATAATCACCGAGGTCCCTGGAACTGCCAAGTTCGGCGATATACTGGAAGGTCTTACCATGCAGGAGAAACGGGATAAGATTACCGGTAAGATAAGCAGGGTGATCGTTGAGTACCGTGACATTGATGTCCGGCCTCGGATCTCCATCAAAGATTCTGGCGGAAGGACAGCTAGCTTGCCTGGAAGCGCAAAGGGAAGGGCCCGCTATCATCTGCCTGTAGGCGCCATCATAATGGTCAACGAGGGCGACAGGGTAGGGCCAGGGGCTGTCCTGGGTAAGATCCCGAGAGAAACTACCAAGACCAAAGATATCACCGGAGGGCTCCCCCGGGTTGCGGAGCTATTTGAAGTCAGAAAACCAAAAGAGACCGCCATAATCTCGCAGATAGACGGCGTGGTCTCATTTGGGAAATACACTAAGGGCAAGAGGAAGATGACCATTACCCCAGAGGTGGGTGAACCGGTGAATTATTTCATTGCCAAGGGAAAGCATGTAAGCGTGTTGGAAGGTGATTATGTAAGGGCAGGCGAGGCCCTGATGGACGGATCTGCCAACCCCCATGACATATTAAAGATCAGGGGCATCAAAGACTTGGCCAAGTATTTGGTGAATGAGGTTCAGCAGGTTTATCGACTCCAAGGCGTAAAGATAAATGATAAGCATATTGAGGTAATTGTCCGGCAGATGTTACGACAGGTCAGTGTAACCGATCCTGGAGATTCACATTTCCTTCTGGGGGAGCATATTGAAAAGTGGCGCTTTCAAGAGGAAAACAGGAGACTAGTAGAACAGGGAAAAAAACCCGCCACCGCGGACCCACTTCTCTTGGGAATTACAAAGGCCTCCCTCAGTACAGATAGTTTTATATCGGCGGCATCCTTCCAGGAAACTACGAAGGTCTTGTCTGATGCCAGCGTGGCTGGGAAGATAGACTTTCTGAAAGGACTGAAGGAGAATGTGATAATGGGCCGTTTAATCCCGGCTGGCACCGGGCTGAGGGCTTATAGGAATGTGAAAATGGGTCTGGTTGAACCGGAACTAAATGAGTGATCGGGGGGCCTGGTGGATTCGGTAGATGTTAGGTGCATAAAAAGGAGGTTGTGCCGTAACTTCCCTTGAAAATAGCTTGACAAATGTGTCGAGGGACAATATAAATATAAAATTTTGCTGTACAAGCATCTCCCTAAGAATAAGCCGAGGCAATTCGGCGTTTTTTACACGTGTTAAAGGTTGAGGAGGGTTTATGCCGACCATCAATCAGCTGGTAAGGAGAGGCCGCCGCAAGTCGAGGAAGAAGGTTAAGACGCCAGCACTTCAGGGTTCACCTCAAAAGAGAGGCGTGTGTGTCAGGGTTTATACATCAACACCCAAAAAACCAAATTCTGCCTTACGGAAGGTCGCCAGGGTTAGGTTAACAAATGGGATTGAGGTCACATCATACATCCCCGGGATGGGTCATAACCTACAAGAGCATTCGGTGGTATTGATTCGGGGGGGTCGAGTAAAAGACCTGCCCGGTGTGAGATACCATATCATTAGGGGGACAATGGATACTACCGGTGTTGACGATCGTAGACAGGGTAGATCAAAGTATGGGGCGAAGAAGCCGAAAGGACTTTAGGGGAGTAATTGATTCAGTTGATTCCATTTGAAAATGGATCCAAGAAATAAAGGCAATTAGACCTTTTTTGGAGAATTTCAATGCCCAGAAAAAAAATCGTCACCAAACGGAGAATTGCGCCAGATCCAAAAACAAATAGCGTCCTGGTGGCCAAATTTATCAACAACCTGATGAAGAAGGGCAAAAAAAGCGTTGCGCAGTCAATTCTTTATGGGGCATTTGACATTATAGAGGAGAAGGCGAAGCAGGACCCTTTGGTTGTTTTCCAGAATGCGGTCGAAAATGTGAGGCCCGTAGTAGAGGTGAGATCCCGGCGGGTTGGCGGATCCACTTACCAGGTCCCTACAGAGGTTAGGCCAGCCAGGAGGCAGGCCCTCAGTATTCGATGGATTATCAGCTTTGCCAGTGCCAGGGGCGAGCAGGCAATGGCTGCAAAACTGGCAGGCGAGCTGATAGATGCTGCTAACTCAAGAGGGGCTGCCATTAAGAAGAAGGAAGATACCCACAGGATGGCCGAGGCCAACAAAGCCTTTGCCCACTACCGCTGGTAAAGATCAGATTTTGATTGAGTATTTTTAGGTCCTTCATCTTAAGGAGATCCTGAAAGAGGTCAAAAGCATTACGGCGCTCCACTAAACGTGATCAAGGAGGATAAGGGTATGTCGAAGAAGAAGTTTGAGAGGACGAAGCCGCACGTGAATGTGGGTACGATAGGTCATATTGATCATGGTAAGACGACTTTGACTGCGGCGATTACGAAGCATTTAGAGAAGAAGGGGCTGGCG
>JAZDES010000139.1:0-10127 GCA_043808585.1 Pseudomonadota bacterium
GGTTTGGAGATCAATTTCAGACGGATGAGGATAAATCCGAAAATCCGGTTCTTTACCATGGCCGAGGTCAGCCAGATATCCGGGCAGGAAGGGGATTATGACGTGGAGGTCAAGATATCTCCGCGCTACGTGAATGAGAAATGCACCTGCTGTGGAAAGTGCGCAGAGGCCTGCGAGACCGAAATTGACAACTCGTTCAACTACGGCATGGACAAGATTAAGGCGGCCTATCTGCCCCACGAATTTGCTTTTCCCATGAGGTATGTCTTGGATCCCTCGATCGTTGGGACCGAAGAAGGGAATAAGTGCCGGGATGCCTGTGCATACGGGGCGATTGACCTGGATATGCAGGGATCGTCCTTTGAGATGAAGGTGGGGGCAATTGTTTGGGCGGCCGGCTGGGAGCCCTATGATGCCCAAAAAGTCGAATACTACGGTTTTGGCCAGTATAAAAACGTCATCACAAATGTGATGTTGGAACGTATGGTTGCACCCAGTGGACCTACCGGCGGTAAGGTGCTAAGGCCGTCGGACGGGAAGGCGGTAAAGAATGTGGCCTTTATCCAGTGCGCAGGGTCTCGGGATGAAAACCACCTCGCGTATTGCTCCGGTATATGCTGTTTGGCCTCCATGAAGCATGCCACTTACCTGAGGGAGCAGTATCCAGATTGTAATGTGACGATCTTTTTTATCGATATCCGCGCCCTTGATAGACTGGAAGACTTCTATACAATGGTGCAACAGGACGAAAAGTTGACCTTCACCAAGAGTAAGATCGCCAATATCACTGAAGATGAACAGACCGGAGATTTGATGCTTGAAGGAGAAAACACGAACACAGGAGAACAGATTCGAATGACCTTTGATATGGTGGTCTTGGCAACAGGGATCGTCCCCAACCGGATCAACATAGAATCACCGCCCAATGTTTCATATGACGACTACGGATTTATGACCTACGATCCTGAGAAGACCGGAATCTATGGCGCGGGCTGTGTCAGGAGACCCTCTGATGTGGCTTCCTGTGTGCAGGATGGAACCGCATCTGCCCTGAGGGCCATTCAATCAATCGCGAGGAGGTAACTCGATGGACAAGAAGACAGCGGTTTACATATGCACCGGGTGTGGCATCGGAGATGCCCTGGACATTGAGCAGCTCAAAGAGGATGGTACGGAAGATCATAGCATCGCCCTGAGCAAGGACCATCCCTTTTTGTGTGGCCCTGAGGGTGTTGATCTTATCAAAAAAGATATGGAGGATGAAGGGGTAAATACCATCATCATCGCTGCCTGTTCCCAGAGGGTCAACTACGATGTATTCAGTTTTGGTTCGGACAAGATTGTAGAGAGGGTCAATCTGAGGGAACAGGTGGCGTGGAGCCAGCCTCCCAAAGAGGAAGATACCCAGATGTTGGCCGAAGACAACCTGAGGATGGGCTGTGCCAAGGTGGACAAGATGGAGTTGCCCGAGCCCTTTAAGGCCGAGGAGGAGTACTCCAAGGATATCCTGGTGGTTGGTGGCGGTATTTCTGGGATGACCGCGGCCCTTGATACGGCCAAGGCGGGCTATCAGGTCCTTTTGGTGGAAAAAGAGGATCGCTTGGGTGGCTTCTTAGGCAAGATGAAAAAGACTATTAAACTGCCTTATAAGGAGCTTACGGAGACGGGTGCCGAAGAGATGATCAAAGCGGTTACGGAAGCCCCCAAGATCAAGGTTTATACCTCCTCCACAGTTGAAAAAATTAGCGGCGGTCCCGGAACATTCTCTGTTGACATCAAGTCCAATGGAAATTCGGCAACCGAGAAGGTAGGGGCCGTGGTTCAGGCCACGGGCTGGGTCCCCTATGATGCCAACAAATTAGGGCATTTAGGATACGGTCAATTCAAGAATGTGGTTACGAACGTGGAAATGGAAGAGATGGCCAAGGCAGGAAAAATCACGCGGCCCTCTGACGGCCAAGAAGTCAAAAACGCCCTCTTTATCCAGTGCGCGGGTTCGAGAGAGCCTGAACACCTGCCCTACTGTTCCTCTGTCTGCTGCCTGGTTTCCCTTAAACAGGCCACTTACCTGAAGGAGCAGAACCCGGAAACGGTCAACTATATCCTGTATAAAGATATACGCACAGTGGGTCAGGCGGAAGACTTCTATCGAAAGGCTCAAGAAGACGGGAATATCTTTATCAGAGGGAGTGTCTTGGGGGTTGGAGAAGTCGGCGACAAACTTTACGTGGAGGCTGAAGACGAGCTTTTGGGTGAAAACATAAAGGTTGAGGACTTGGATCTGGTGGTGCTGGCAGTGGGAATGGTTCCGAGTAGCATGCCTGAGGTCATTCCACGGATTAAGGCCCCGGAAGGCGCTAAGGACGTCGACGAGGATGGCATGATGGAAGTCCAGCCAGACTCGGGATTCTTCGCCACCAGCGCCCTCAATCTAGAGTATCGCCAAGGGCCTGAATTGCCCACGTTCAAGTATGGATTTCCTGACTCCCATTTTATCTGCTTTCCCTATGAAACGCGGAGGACCGGCATTTATGCTGCCGGATGTGTAAGAAGGCCCATGGAGACGGCCAGGGCCATGGATGATGCGGGTGGGGCAGCCATGAAGGCGATCCAGTGTTCTGAGGCAACGGCCATCGGCATGGCAGTGCATCCCAGGGCAGGGGATTTGTCTTATCCTGAAATTAACATGCAAAGGTGCACGCAGTGCAAGAGGTGCACAGAAGAATGTCCCTTTGGGATGTTTAATGAGGACGAGAAGGCCAATCCACTTCCCAATCCTACGCGATGCCGCCGGTGCAGCATCTGTATGGGGGCATGTCCCGAAAGGATCATCTCATTTAAGAATTATTCCGTGGGTATGATCGGAAACATGCTCAAGGCGATCAACGTACCTGAAGAGGACGAGGAAAAACCGAGGGTCGTGGCCCTTGTCTGTGAAAACGACGCCTATCCTGCACTTGACATGGCCGGGATCAAGCGTATGAGTTGGAGCCCTTATGTCCGGTTTATCCCTGTTAGATGTCTTGGGTCAATCAATCTTGTGTGGGTTGCCGATGCAATGTCCAGAGGAATTGATGGGTTGATACTGATGGGCTGCCGTCATGGAGATGATTACCAGTGTCATTTTATTAAAGGAAGTGAATTGGCGAACACCAGACTGAGTAAGGTATCGGAAACCCTGGACAGGCTGGCCCTGGAATCTGATCGTGTGAAGTTTGTAGAGGTAGGGATCACGGATTATGAGAAGATTCCCAACATCATCAATGAATTTATGGAGAGGATAGTGGAGGTTGGCCCGAATCCGTATAAGGGCTGGTAGGGGATTTAGTGGGGTGAAATTGATGATTGATAATCGACGCCTCACAATCTTAAACTCCGAGGTAAGAGAGGTTGCATATGGGAAAAAATGGAAACTATGATCCGTCCTTTGCCCGGGAAGTTTTTGAGAATGTGGATTTTGGGCATGAAATAAAGATGTGCATGCAGTGTGGGGTCTGTGCCGCCTCTTGTCCGCTGAGCCTCCAGATGGACCATCCTCCACGGCAGATCTTTACCCTGATCCGGGCTGGAAAGAGAGAGGAGGTATTGGGCAGTCAGGCGATCATGCTGTGCACTTCGTGCTATACCTGCAAGGTCAGGTGCCCAAGGAAGATCCCGGTTGTGGACGTCATGCATGGCCTGGCGAATTATGCCCTGAAACAGGGCTTTGTCCCACGCAAAAACACGGCCAATTTCGGGGGAAAATTCTGGGACCAAGTGTATAAGATCGGGCGTATTGACGAAAAAGATCTACCAAGACGCTACTTTTTTGAAGGCGGAATTGTTGAGGGCATAAAAGGAACCTTGAGTTTCTCAGACATCGGAATAAAGATGTTTCTTCATAAAAGAATGAAATTGCTCCCAGAAAAGAAGATCAAAGGGATCAGAGACCTTAGAAAGATGCTGGACAAGGCTGAGGGGATGCAAGAAGGAGGTGGCAGCGCATGAAGTACTTTCTCTACTGGGGTTGTAGTCTGGAGGGAACCGGGGCCAATTTTCTGATCTCCCTCAGGCCCGTTGCCAAGACCTTCGGCATTGAGTTTGAGGAGATAGAAGACTGGAATTGCTGCGGTGCAAGCGTTTCATATGTTGGCGCCAGAGATCTTGCCATCAAGGTACTGAATGCACGGAATCTGGCATTGGCGGAATCCAAGGGGAGTTACGATATTGTCGCCCCGTGCAGTTCCTGCTACATCCAGATGCTCAAGGTCAACCATGAGATCCAGGAAGATGAAGGGCTGAGGACCCGTGTCAACGAATGCCTGGCTGAGGGCGGCCTCAATTATAAAGGTACCATTAGGGTCCGCCATATTATGGATGTATTGTACAACGACGTGGGCGTCGAGAAGATAAAGTCAAAGGTGGTTAAGCCCCTAAACGGGCTGAAGATCGCCGGCTATGTGGGATGCCAGTCAGTAAGGCCTTACGGAGAGTATGACAGTGTAGAAAAGCCAAAGATCCAGGATCTGCTTTTAAAGGCCCTGGGCGCAGAGCCGGTGCCCTTTCCGAAAAAGATGCGATGCTGCGGTTCAGGGATCTTCATGAGCGAAATGGAGCTCTGTGTAAGGCTGGTGGGGGATATCCTGGAGGATGCCACCAATCACGGGGCAGAGATGGTCTCTACGGTATGCCCCATGTGTGCCATGAACCTGGAGATTTACCAGGATAGGGTTAACAAGGCCCTCGGGACAGAATTCGATGTGCCGGTGGTATATCTTACCCAGTTGATGGCTGCTGCATTCGGGATGGATCTGAAAAAGGAAGCGGCCCTGGACTATAACATTATCCCGCCGGAAGGCATCTTGAAGGCAGCCATCGGCTAGGTGCAGGAGTATTATTACAAGACTCACTAGCTCAGGCAAAAACCCATTTCCCGATCGCAAATAAGATTCCCGACATTTACTCCAACACTCCATTACTCCTTTTCCGAGCACGGATCCGGGAATTTTCCTTGGGAGTGTCTGGCGCAGAAATTGGTGCTCTTAGTGAGATCTGTATTAATAACCGAAGCCGAACCTCCATGAGGCTTGGGGGTTTGGTTTTCTTTTTTCAGGGGAAGGGAATGAGTGAGCAGGAGACACCGAAATGCCCGCATTGCGGCATGAATATGAACAAATGGAGACCCCCGGCCAATTCCACCTGGGCTGGTCCTTTTCAGTGGGTCTGTTTCAATGATGAGTGCCCCTATTTTGTCCGCGGCTGGGATCACATGATGAGGCAGCAAGATATCAAAGCCTCTTACAGGCACCGTCTTGATCCCGAAACCGGGGCAAAGGGCCCTCTGCCTTGTTGGTCATACGATGCCCACAAGGACAAGATCATTGACGATTGACATCCCGAGCTTAGGTGCGGTTAGTGTCAACTACTTAACCATTTGACTACTAGACTATTTTCGTATGAAGAAGATAGGAAGAAACGAGCGTTGCCCTTGCGGTAGCGGGAAGAAATTCAAGCTCTGTCACCTGGGGAGAGAGGATGAAATCATCCTCGAGGGGACGAGTGGGATATCTGTGGAGATGAGCGCGCGGATAACCAGCCTCCCGTCCGTCCATTATGGCCGCTCCCAGGAAGTGATTGAGGCACTTGATATAAGGAACCTGACCGGGTCTTCCATGGGTGTCAGGTTTATTGATCTGAAGAGCTACAGCGATTTGAACATATACGGTAGCCTGCGTTCTGGCGTAGGGGAAGACAGCACAGGTGGGGTAGTTGTCAACGTCTTGAAGACCGGCAAGAGCGACCCGGACAACGTCTATGTAGCCATTTCCCCCCGTATCGGAGACAGCATCCTGGTCCATCAGCTGGCCCATGTGCTTGATTACCTGGGGGGGTCAAGACTGATGCCCGGCCTGGCCAGGCCGCTGGGATATGAACTTGGGATCCCGGGGGAGCACCTGGAGCATCCCCACGAATTCGGATACTGGCTGAGTTACCTTGCTGAAAGATTCGAGGTACAGCTGGATGCCGATGACACCATTATCTCCTACCTTTACACGAACGGCATGCTTATAAAAGGTGGGGACATTGAAAGGCAGGATCAATCGATCCTGAAATCCAGGTCGGACCGTATCTTGAAGTTCCTGAGCGAGAGAAGCGTGGAAATCGATTCCCTTATTTCTGAACTTCCCGGATATATCGGGTCAAGGGTGGAAAAGGATTGACGGTTGAGGACTGCCCGGTCTTTTCTCAGGGAGATGTCCTGGGTCTTCCCGATATGCCTTTTGGTTGAATGGTCTTTTCTCCGAAGAGACTGAATCTTAGCCAGTCTATGGCAAAGATCAAGAGGTGCATATCGTCTCGATCCAGTTTTTCCTTCAGGCCCGGGGCCACATGGAAGAGATCAAAAAACCTGCTCTCGAATAGAAATTTTCTGAACATGTCCAGATTATAGGAGGCCATGAAAAACATCTGGATTTTTCGGGTTACTTCCTTGACCCCCAGGCTCCTGGAAGAACTAAAGAGCTTGAGCCATTGATCATTCATGGCGTTATATTCCTTCACCCCTTCATGTTCGAGCCATTGATCGAGGGTCCACGATTTATTTTCATAAAAACCCCGGCAGTGCGATTCCTCAACGACAAAGAATTTCTCGGTAGCACTCCTTTTCCCTTCCGCCGTTGCCGAGGCCCTTCCAAGGGGATAGAGACGGCATGCGCCCGGGCGATCCTCATAAATGGCGCATCCCTGTTCTGTGAGAAAGGGACAGGTCTCTTTTTCACCCTTATTCATCTTGACCATGACCGTGGGAAATGGACTGTGGGCCTCAATGAACGTATCGGTATAAATTTCCAGGAAATCCTGGGAGGAAAGTCCCAGGCGATTCTTCATGCGGAGGATATCGTATGGTGTGAGGATGAGACGGAGTCTGGCGCAGCAGTCATTGAAACAGGCAATATCCTTGTGGCAATTGAACCGGAAGACGTGCCCCTGCAAGGGTTTCAATATTTCTTCTGTCTTGGCGACTTTCATGGTCAGGCCTTATAGGGTATCCCTAAATGCCTCAACCTAGCTTGTCGCTTTTAGGCAAGGCACTGTCTTTGACCTGGAAAACTTTTTGACCGAAAACGCCAAATTTTATCCAGTCAATCCCAAACTTGAGAAGTTCAACATCACTTCTCTTGATTTTCTCTACCCTTATCCTATCCACATCAAATCGATCCAGAAATGTACTCTTGATCACAAAATCCCTGAACTTATCCAGGTTGTATAACGCCATAAAGGTCATCTGGCCTATCTTGGGATTATCAATATCCAATTCCTGCGCCCGGAGGGGTGAGGTGACGTGTGCCAGAAGGGTATTCATCTCGTCATAGGCGGGGAGACCCTGTTCTACCAGCCAATTTGATATGCGAGCCCTTTCATCCGCCTCCAGTCCCAAACAGTGGGAGGAATCGGTTATCAGGCTAAAGGTCCCGTCGTCATTCATATCCAGGGGATACATCCTGCATGCCCATGGACGGTCAGGATATACAGAGCAGCCATCTCCACCCACAAAAGGGCATCTCTTGTCCGTTTCATTCATTTTCAAGACAACCATTGGAATAAGACGCTTCTGCTTTGGTATGATAATGGTATATCTTTCGAGAAATTCATCTGATGAGATACCTATTCCCCTTTTTAATCTAACTACATCGTAGGGGGTTAGAACAATAGTAATATCCTTGCAACAGTGGGTGAAGCAGGATATCCTTGGTGAACAGTCGAAGTGAAAGACATGCTCTGGGTCCATCCGTGCTTTATTCTTGCTATTAGAAGGATGCTCCTGTCGGGTCATATTGGGCTTCCTTTCCAAGGATTATTCAGAAGGGGTCACAAATTGCTTGACTTGCCCGTGGGGCTCAACGTTATTAATGGCAGGGAATGAAGCGGCACCTTGCCCATGTGTGGCTGCTCTATAACAGCTGAAAAAGGTCAAGGTCAACCAAATTGTGTTAAGGGAGGGCTATGCCATATGAAAGAGAGGACATTGGGGATCATCAAGCCGGATGGAGTTGCCAGGGGTTTGATCGGAGCAGTTGTGAAACGCATTGAAGAAGAAGGTCTAAAAATAGTGGGCATGAAATTGATCAGGATGAAAAAAAAAGATGCCGAAGGATTTTATAAGGTGCACGTGGGTAAACCTTTTTACGAGAGTGTCACAGATTTTATGTCATCCGGTGCCTGTGTGGTAATGGTCTTGGAGGGGGAAGATGCAATAAGGAGGTATCGCAACCTAATGGGGGCCACCAACTACAAGGAGGCAGCCGAAGGGACTATCAGGCGGGAATTCGCAACGGATATCGAAAGAAACGTGGTCCACGGATCAGACAGCAGGGAAAACGCGGAGTTTGAAATAAGCTATTTCTTTAATACCTTGGAAATTGTAGGGTAGGTTTAAAAGACACTATGCATGGATTTCGTCTCCGGTCCGCTATAAAGGCCTGGCCGCAACCGGAGACGATAAAGAGTAAGTGCAATCTAGCTGTCAGATTGTTTCTCTTCCCCCTTCTCTTTCTTAAGTTCTTTGATTTCTTCCTTCAGGCCTTCAACTTCGCTCTTGAGATTACTGGTCGTGTCATCAAAGCTATCTGCCCTTCTCTTGTCTCGAATCTCTTCCACTCCCAAATAGACGGCTAACGCCCCCCCAAGGATCAACATTGCCGGAACCGCTGCCAAAAGGGCCTTTAGAAAATACCCCCACCAGATGATGATTCCAATGACTCCCAAAATCAACGCCACCAACCCGCCTGCTAACGCTGCCATTCTTCTACCTCCTTAAACCCTCTGGATTTTATTACCCTTTTATATTCACAGCTTATTTTCGGAGTTTCTGATACCATAAATGTCAATAGTATTCAAGCATTTTGTGAAAAAATCCTGCAAAAATTGGATCTATCTCCATAATGGCAGGTGTCTGCCCCTGGATTAATCGGGATTTCTACCTTAATTAAGGGCTGTTAATCTGTGTGGTTAGCGGGAGAATTCCTCCAAAAATCAAGTAATATAAAGAAATATGGAGCTTTTAGAAGATTTATTAAACTATTTGCTTATATTTGATGATAAACCGAAAATTCTGGCATTGAAATAGAATATTATTGGAACTATAATATCAAGTTTGGCTTAAGCCTGTAGCTGCCAGCGTAGCTCAGATGGCAGAGCAACTGATTTGTAATCAGTGGGTCGGGGGTTCAATTCCCTTCGCTGGCTCCATGAAAGATGATGACAGCCTCTTTAGTTTTTTCATGATTTTAGAGCATTAAGAGCCTGAAAGTCAAATATAAAAAGCCTGGAGAGGTCCCCGAGTGGTCAAAGGGAGCAGACTGTAAATCTGCCGGCACAGCCTTCGGAGGTTCGAATCCTCCCCTCTCCACCACTAGGTTTTTTTGCGAGCTTGCGTTGAAATCCTGAAGGTCCAATAAAAGGAACCTGTGGGGTAGACCCCCAAGTGTCTTGCAAGTACCCTTATTTCGATTTCCCCTTTTGGCCTTGCAAGTAGCTTAAATTGCAGCTCGTACCTCTCCGGAGATGTAGGGGTACAAATACCAGTAAGGACGAGTTTACTATAATCTATCTGGAACCTGAGATGAAGGCCAAAAGCGGGAATAGCTCAGTTGGCTAGAGCGTCAGCCTTCCAAGCTGAGGGTCGCGGGTTCGAATCCCGTTTCCCGCTCCATTTATTTTCTGGTACTGGTGCGGATGATCTACAAATGGTCTGCCGGTTCCAATTTTCATCTGAGACGAGTTTTTGGTTTCGAATAGGTTGTTCTATTTGGTAGGCCCACGTAGCTCAGTAGGTAGAGCACATCCTTGGTAAGGATGGGGTTCACCGGTTCGATTCCGGTCGTGGGCTCCAAATGATGCAGTCTCAGATCACTGGATTATCGCTGGTGGATGCGAGTGATTAAGTAGCAGCCGACAATAGCCCATGTGAATTTCGATTTGCGAAGGGTTCATGGCCTGGAGCTAATAAGGAGGATAAGGGTATGTCGAAGAAGAAGTTTGAGAGGACGAAGCCGCACGTGAATGTGGGTACGATAGGTCATATTGATCATGGTAAGACGACTTTGACTGCGGCGATTACGAAGCATTTAGAGAAGAAGGGGCTGGCG
>JAZDES010000140.1:0-11954 GCA_043808585.1 Pseudomonadota bacterium
AACCCTAACCGTGAGCACAATATGCCTCTTAGCGCCTCAGCGTCACATGAAGGATGCTGTGGCTTCCACCAAAAAAATTCTGGGAAAAATCCCTGACCTTTTCAGGCTTGTATGGCTTGCAGCTAAAAACATCCAGGTAAATGGTGTTAGTCTGATTGGCAAAATGAGCGGAGATCAATGAGGTTTCAATTAACTGAACCATTGAGTATCCCGCCACACGCTCGTCCTCCCCGAAATGAACTACCGTGGTTTCCCCGAAGCGTTTCATTTGTATCAGGTCACATAGCTCCACCGCAAAACGCCGAATCTCACTCGCATTTCGAATCTTCTCAGGATCACACTCGTAGATGTCGATTGCCGAGGCAATGCCCCAGACGTTTTGGGCAATTGCCGTGCCCGTTAAAGTCGCAACTTCATTGACCGGCGTTTCTTCCTTTCGCTCCACAATGATTGTGTTACACGAATTTCTCAACATAAGGCCCTCCCTTTCTTACGTCCCCCCTCGGTTGTAACGCCAAAGTGCGGGACCTATCCTTTTGTGGCAACCCAGGGGCATCGGTTCTAGGTAGAAAGTCCTTTTGAAGCACTGGGCACCTCAATTCAAAATCCCGGTCTGTCCTGCTATGAGTTCTTATCTGTCAAATCCTCCCAAAACTCGTCTTTCAGCGTCTTCTTACGGTGAAAACGCTTGCCTGCGTTTTTGCGCCTGCGAGGGATGTATCCCTCTTCCACGTCATACGTATTCTCCCGCTTACGATTTTTCTTCTTGTATGTTGTCTGGTCGGTCGTGTTGTTGGATCTGGAATTTTTCATCATCTCTGCCCTGGATATATGTTTCGCTAGAGGTCTTTGACTCCCTAAGCCCAAGCACAATTCGTGCCGATAAAAAAATAAACATATATAAGACATTAAAATTAATGAGTAAATTCTCCGTTGGCAGCGTATTTCCAGCAAAAAACCCGAGAGAAACAGTATTCCTATACCGATATCTGCCAATATTATGTATCAAAATACTATAAATGAGGGTTAGTGCTTCACGCCTTATTTTCCGCTTGAGATAAATGCTTGCTATCTTCTTGGTTTGTAGATATATTTAGCGGTCTAGAAACCTCATCAACAAACGTATGTCTGCCTTGTTGTTGTTTTTCAATTGGAAAACCAATGCCGATCTCAGGCAGCGGCTCGGCAGCCTACAGAAAAAAGGTATTTAGATGCCTTTTTTTGGGAGTCGGTTATGCTGATACGGGTGGTTCTGGCGATTAAAGACAAAGGCCTGCAAAGGCATCTTGAGCGGAAATTTTCTCTCTCCGGTGTGAGAGTGGAATGCTTCGGAGATATGCGGACTGTCTGGCAGAAGGTTGTGAGAAGCTGCGGGGAAGTAATCGTCATCAGCAAGTCTCTCATCCCCCCGCCTGCCGATACCGGTATTGGGCTTCTCAACGATCTGCCTGAAAATCCTACGACCGTTGTTCTCCATGACAGCGATTCTTCGGAAGAGCTTGCTCAACTGGTAGCGGCCGGGGCCGATGTTGCGCTCTATGCAGGCACTTCGAGAAAGAGTCTTGCCGAGGCCATCGAAACCACCCTGGAGTCCCGCCGGCAGTACATCCAGAAGCAACGCTTCGGCCCAAGGGGACAGGCAAGACCCAAGATCACCGACTTCGTCTCAACCAGCGAGGCCATGCAGATGTTCATGGAGGAAGTCCAGCAAGTGATCCCGAGCTCTTCTCCTATCCTGCTCCTTGGGGAAACAGGAGTCGGGAAAGAACATTTGGCAAAGGCAATTCATGCCGAGGGTCCGCGGCCAATGGGTCCTTTTATTGCGGTCAATACAGCAGCCTTGCCCGAGCAACTCCTTGAAAGCGAGCTCTTTGGACATGAGCAGGGAGCTTTTACCGGTGCAATTCGATCTCGTCGTGGCGCCTTCGAATTGGCTCACGGGGGGACCATTTACCTAGACGAAATCGGAGAAATGCCCCTGCACCTGCAAGCCAAGTTGCTGCGTGTGCTTCAGGACTATGAAGTAAAGCCCATAGGCGGGGAAAACCCTATGTGGGTGGATGTGCGGGTCATCGCATCCACGAACCAGGATCTGGAAGAAGAAATCGCCAGAGGGAATTTCCGGAAGGATCTCTATTACCGCCTGAGCGTGGTGACGCTTACTATTCCACCCCTGCGTCATCGCAGGGAAGATATACCCATCCTGGCACGGCATTTTATTGACTTCTACCGAGATAAAATTGGCCGGGAAATGGATCGTTTCTCGGAGTCTGCACTGGAGGCACTCTGTCGCTATGACTGGCCCGGAAACGTGAGGGAACTCATGAACGTCATAGAACGCGCCTTGTTGCTTTGTAAGACCGATGAGATCTCTTTGGCAGATCTCCCTAATGTCTTTCATAAAGGCCTTTCGCATTCAGAAGAGATCCTTCCAAGCCAGAATTACACGCCAAGCGCCTGGATAGATAAAACCCTCTCTGAAGTAGAAAGGGATGTATTGGATCAAGTTGAACAGTTGTATCTTGAGATGGTACTAAATAAAACGAATGGTAGGGTCGGGCGAGCCGCCCAAATCGCCGGCATTCACCCCAGGGGTTTATATAACAAGATGAAACGATTGGGTCTGCGAAAGGAAGATTTCAAAAGGCGAATGCGGCTCTCATAACACTGAACGCAACAACAAGGTTAAGTAAGCAAGATTCTCCCAGAGATAAGAGACCTATCTAGTTTGTATAGGCTAAGTCCTTATACCTATCTTGGATGAAACTCCTGTGCGAAACTGCAACTGAATCTGTCTTGGCAGATGCGAGAGCAAAAGAATTCTCTCATTAAAAATCCATATTTCTCAATAAAGTCAGAAATAGCCTCCTCTCTATTTTCTATTTGCTGAAACCATTTGTGCCGATCAATATGACGCTCTATGATGTCAACCTGAGCATCCAAAATGTCTCGTAGATGCTGGCAGTCTTCAAACATAAATGCACCAACCTTCAGATTTTAGTTCTATCATGTAATTCTTTGATCTTATCCATCTTTCCATTCGGGTACAAGCCTTTGCCACTTTCGTCTGCCCCATTCTTATGTCCCCCCTATTTACAAAACTTAATAAAGAAAATCTCGTAAAAAGTCCGAAAAGACCCGTTTTGGTCATTCCCGCGAAAGCGGGAATCCAGTAATCCCGCCGACGGCGGGACTGGACCCCCGCCTTCGCGGGGGTGACGGTCTCGGGGACTTTTTACGAAACCATCAATAAACATTAAATTTATTATTTTATTTGATAAAACTGTTTTTTCAAAACGAAAAAAGTAGGTGATTCGGCTGTGCCTCTCCATTACTGGACAGAAGTATATGGAATTTGGCATAGGAATGGATGCCGGCGAGGCCCTTTGGGAGGCTAATTTGTAGAAGAGTACCTTATTTCCATGGTCAAGCCGTTATTGCTCCGAAATGCTAGCTACTATTCTTATCCCACCGGTAAACCCTTTGCGGCGGTATGTTGAAAAGCTCTACTTTCACCCGCCCCTCTCCTAGGATGGGGCGGCATAGGGAGGCAATTCGCTTATTTACCTGATACACTACCAGGCGTCCTTTTGGGGCAAGTGCTTCAAAGATGGTCTGGACAATTTGAGATCCTGCAGCGTAGCTCATGGTCGAAAAGGGGATACCAGAAATTACGACCTCTGGGGCGTCTAGCCCGTACATTGAAATGATTTCATTGAGCCCCAGGGCATTGCCAAGGTGAGCAATTAGTCGATCGTCTTCTAGCCGACTCACCAAGGCGTGAAAACTAGGATTGATTTCGATGCTTAGAAGCCTTGCATGGTTCGTCATAGCACGCAGAATAGCCAGTGTCGTGCCTCCAGTGCCAGGACCAAGCTCCACTATGGTCTTGGCTGAACCTATATCGGCCGCCTCCACAACTCGGCGCTCAAGGAAGCGAGAGCTCTGGATGAACGTCCCCAGCTGAACAGGATGTTTCAAAAATTCTCGTAAGAAAACCCGTCGACCATCCTTTAGGGCATGAAATAGCGTCGCACTTGACATCCGCATACCTCCTACCAGATCTCAGATAACTCCCCCAACGACCAAGAGCTCACCAGCGAGTGTTAGGGAGTCCAGGTGCAACGCCTTGCACCGCTGAAGCCCGAAATACTGTCTCCCCTCACTCAATTAGAAATCTTATACATGGGTGCAAAGAACTCATCAACAAAAAAATTTGGCTGTCGGTCTATATCCCTCTACACTCCAGCACCCATGCTAATTAGCTTCAAATTCCAGGCACATTAGACGTAAAGACGTCACTCCATCCCGGCGACGGGCAAGACAGCCAAAAGGACAGAGCGGAACTACCTCGCAATATCAGAGGCTTTAGCTTTCTGCTTGCGTTCTTAAACGTTCCAACTTATAGTAATAGAATCAATAAGTTGATTAACATGCTATGATAGCTATACCTGTCACGGGGGACGGGGGTTTGCGAGGCGAGGACGCAGTGATGGAGATCAGGCAGGCGAAGGAAACCTATTTTGACGGAATTTGGCCTATTCTAGAAGAAGTATTCCGCGAGGGAGATACCTTTCCTCATTCACCAGCCACAAGCAGGGAAGCGGCGTTTCAGTACTGGATGGTAACACCCACTGCCACTTATGTTGCTGTAGATGAAGGGGAGATCGTAGGGACCTACTATCTTCGACCCAACCAACCTGACCTTGGCTCTCATGTCTGCAACGCCGGATACATAGTCAGAGCGGGTGCCCGAAACAGGGGCATTGGCACGGCTATGGGAAAACATTCACTAGTTGAAGCCAGGAGCCATGGATTTAAGGCAATGCAATTCAATCTGGTTGTCGCTACGAATGAACCGTCTATTCGGATTTGGAAGAAACTGGGCTTTGATGTTGTTGGAACCCTCCCTAAGGCATTCAAACATAAAGATCTTGGCTTTGTCGACGCATTCGTGATGTACCGACTGCTTTAGGCCAGCGCTCGCTTGACAGATCCACATGTTTCCCATATTTTTGGCTAAACCCCCATGTTGCAAAAAAACCGTGGCTCATTGATAAAATACCTTTTCCTCGCAGCGTGAAACCTCGATGTTGCGAAAGAAGGCGGCCCCTTTTAGGGTTTAGTTCCCCGTCCTTTTCGCATGAATCGCGAGATTTGGCCTGACAAAAAGACCTTTTCATTTAGGATGAAGATTGGCCCTTATCGCAAAAAACTGGAAAGACCGCTGTCTGAGCCTTCTGACCGGGGCCTTTGCCTTGGCACTGGGACTTGGCTTCTCCGGCACCCAATTCGGAGAGCGTGCAGACGGGCTTTTCCTGGATACCGTGGCGCCACTCCTTGGATCACCTCGCAATGTTGACGATCCAGTGGTTATTCTCATCAGCGAAAAGGACTATTCAGCCGCGGGAACACCCATGGCCCTATGGGGCACCACCCTTATTCCCTTGTTGGAAAAGATCGAGACTGCCAGACCTGAGGCCATCGGCCTGGACATGATTTTACCCCAGTTCCCCCTGGCTAGGATCGTCAAAGATCATGATAGACAGGTATTCAAGGGACTGAAACGTATATCAAAGTCCTGCCGACTGGTGTCGGGTTACGCCATTGCCCCTAACGGTCGCGTACAGGAGCCCTTCGTTCTCTATCAAAAGATCTTAGGGCCATATGGATATGGCTACCTTAATCTCACTCCAGATCCCGATGGGGTGTGCCGCAGACAGGCCCCTGCCCTGCCCACAAGCGAGAGAGAAAGGGATCTTTACTCATTTTCCTGGCTCCTCTCCGGGCTCAAGGGAAAGCCCCCTGAGAAGATCATGCCCGATTGGCGAAACCCTTCAAGGATGCGGACCCTGAGCTTTGGTGAAGCACTGGAGACCGATCCATCCATTTTCAGCGACAAGACCGTCATTATTGGAGTCGGGTTTGAATTTGAAGACAGGCACCAATCTCCGGCATCGAAAAAGGAGGAGGCCGGGGCCGTATTTCATGCCCGTATTGTAGAGGCCCTGAGGAGCGCCAAGGTCCTTTTGGCCCCTGCCTGGCCCTATTCAATTTTAGGACCGGCAGCTTTGGTGGTATTCTTAATGTTTGTACTGTGCCAAAAGGCCTCCCAGCGCAAGGTAATAATAACAGGGGTTCTGATGCTGGCAGGGCTTGCTGCATTGATGGTAGGCAGTCTGGCTTCAGGGCTCGTCCTAAGGCCTTCAGCCGCAGTTGTGGGGCTTGTGGTGACCGGTTCGGTCCGCCTTTTCCAAGGTTACTTGAGTGTCAAGGAGACGTTTGGTCGCTACATCTCCCGCGAGGTAAGGGACGAGATCCTATCTGGCCGGATTCCCCTGGATGGAGAAGTCAAGGAGGTCACAGTCCTTTTTTCTGACCTGAGGGATTTCACACCCATGGTAGAGGCAACACCACCCAAAGAGGTCGTAAAGATTATGAACAGCTATTTCAAAGAGATGGCTGAGGCCATAAGAGAACATAGCGGGCTGGTGTTGCAGTACATTGGAGATGAAATCGAGGCTGTATTCGGGGCGCCCGTGCCGGTTAAGGATCATGCCAGATTGGCCGTAAAGGCCGGCCTGGATATGCGCAGGCGTCTTGGGGTGGTAAATCAGAGACTCGCCCAGCAGGGCTATACACCCCTTAGAAATGGCATCGGGATCCATACGGGCGAGGTCCTGGCCGCCAACATTGGAGGCGGCGACCGGCTGACCTATTCCCTCGTAGGCGACACTGTGAACCTGGCCTCTCGCCTTCAGGGACTGACTAAGAAGTTCGGGACCGAGATAATTATCAGCGGAGTTACTCTGGCCCGGATAGGAGAAGAGTTCCGTGTAGAGCAGCTTCCTGATACGCCAATCAAAGGAAAAAGTAAGGCTGTTGAAATATTTGCGGTGCTTTAAGGATTGCTTAACTTGCAATATTACACGGCTTAATACACCCAAAAAGGAGGTGGGCCATGAAGATCTTTCTTAGCTCAATCTGTCTGGCAATATTGCTCGTCACGGCGGGGCCCTTTCTGGCGCCCGTTATGGGCCAGGACTTGCAGGAACTCCAGTTAACAGAGGTTGAAGGACGATTCCTCGATCCGGCCGGCAGGCCTTTGCAGGAATTCGACTATCTGAAGCCGGGTCAAGAATACCGGCTAATGCCAGGGGGCAAGCTTGAACTTTCAACCCTGGACGGCAAATATACATACCGTGCGACAGGCCCTGGGATAATTAGCTTCGAGAGGTCGGGTCCGGTAACCCTAAATGGAAGGCCCCTTACCCCATCTACCCTTAAATCTTCCCTCCAAAATGTAACTGCCACGGGCACTCACAGCCGGGAACTCGGGGGCACGCAGATGCGCAGCCGAGAGGGGATTCAAGTTGAGGCCCGGACTGCCGAAGGAACGACCAAGGTCTTGCCCCTCTATTCCGGTTACTACGCCCTAGTGATCGGTTGCGGGGCCTATCAAAAGGGATGGCCCAGTCTACCCAATCCACTCCAGGATGCCCGAGAGATTGCTGAAATGCTCAAAAAGATAGGGTGGGAGGTGGACCTCCTATCAGATCCTGACTGGGCCTCTTTGCGTACGGCCCTAAACTCAGTAATTACCGGACCAGGACGGGACAAGGACAAGGCCATTCTGATCTGGTTTTCAGGCCACGGCCATACCCTAGCAGAAGCGGATGGGTCAAAACTGGGCTATATCGTGCCGGTTGATGCACCCGACCCTGACCGCGATGAAATGGGATTTATGGAGCGGGCCATAAGCATGCGAGAGATGGAGACCGTGGCCCGACGTATCCAATCAAAGCATGTCCTGATGGCCTTCGACTCCTGCTTCTCTGGGGCGATCTTCCAGCTCAGTCGTGCCAAGCCTCCGCCATTTATTGAGGAGAAGGTGGCCCAGCCTGTCCGCCAGTTCTTCACCGCAGGAACCGAGGACGAGAAAGTCCCTGATAAGTCTCTCTTTAAGACCGTTTTTGTCCAGGGCGTGCTCGACCTTGACGCCGACCGTAACAAGGACGGTTATGTAACCGGCCAGGAACTGGGCGCCTACTTGCAGGAAAAGGTGGTCAATTACTCTCGTAAGGCCCAGCATCCCCAGTACGGTAAGATAAATAACCCCAAATTGGACAAGGGGGACTTTGTACTGGTGGCCAGGCCGTCATCGACCGAGACGGCCCCCAGGATCGATGCTGAGGGCAAGGCCAGGGCACTGGAAAGGGAGGAACAGGCTCCGCGGCCCGAAATAGTAGCCGAAAGGCCTCTCACAGGCAAGGTAAGCGTTACGAGTAATGTGGACGGAGCGGTATTCACGCTGGCGGGCCTTAACTTCACAACCAAAAGCCGTAAGGCCCTGATAGTAGGGAATGTGCCCGTGGGGGAACAGGGGGTGGTTGCAAAAAAGGAGGGTTACCCGGATTGGAAGGGTCAAGTGCTTGTCCAGCCCAACAAGACCGTAGGTCTGTCAATAGATTTTGGCCTAAAGCCGGGAGCTGTTGCTGCCTCTGAGGAGGAGATCCAGAACATTATCAAGAGCTGGGAAGACGCGTGGAATAACAGGGACTCGAAGGCCCTTCTGGCCCTTTACACTGACACCGCACTAATCATGACCAGGACCCAGAAAGGAGTGGTCACACTCACCAAGGAGAATTTTGCCAGGGTAATTGAGGCAAAGCTCCGGGGGATGGAAGCGCGTGGATTCAAGTTCAAAGCGGCGAGGCCAAAGGCGCTGGACATCCAGGGGGACAGGGCCAAGGCAGAGGTGCCATATTCGGTGGGAATAGCCGGCCAGGGCTCTCATGGCCGAATGGGTATGTCTGGCAGCGACTCAGGGTCAGAGACCGAGGTCATGGGCTATTTTGAATTTGTGAAGCGAGGATCGCGATGGCTGATAAACGACTTCAAATTCAAGCGATTATGATAGCGGAGGTCGCGAATGCCCAATAAAGAAAAGGAAATCAGAGTAGAGTTTCCAAAGGAGCTGATCGGTGGTGCCTACTCGAACAACATGGTCGTTAGCCACACCAGAGAAGAGTTCATCATGGATTTCTTGATGATGGCTCCACCCTCCGGTGCTGTGGTTGCCAGGGTAATTGTCAGCCCTGGCCATATGAAGCGGATACTTAATGCCCTCAACGAAAATATCTTGAAATATGAAGAGAAATTCGGCAAGATTCAGGCAGTCGAAGCTCCCGGAGAGAAGATTACGCTCCAGTGAGGACCATGTGCATTGCCCAATCGACCTCCTGACCTTGTGGTATCGCGCCCATGAAATTCTGTGACCTGAATTGTGAATATGCGGCCTGCCCTGAAGATAACTTCCTGGACGGATCAGGGAGTTGCAGGACCTTCCAGGCCATCTATTGCAGAAAGAAAGGGCACCACGTCCACAAAAACATGCCCTGCTATGAGAAGATAATAAGAGGCAAAGGACATTCCGCTCAGTTAGGTGAGGTCACACCGCCTTAGCGATGGCGGCAGCGCCAGGCCCTCTCTTAGATCTCGACCTTGCCCAGATATTCAGTGATTGCCTTATCATATTGGCAGGTCAATCGAAAAACCTTCTTCGCCAGTCTGAAACGTGTCTTGAGTGTGGTTGCGCCCCTGTTCGCCTCCATTTCTTCCAAGACCACCGCATAGTCTCGCGGATCAACTATGACCGTGACATCCCTGAAGTTCTTGGCGGAAGACCTGAGCATGGAAGGCCCCCCAATATCGATATTCTCAATGGCCTCATCCAGGCCCACCCCTTCCCTGGCCACCGTTTTCTCGAATTCATAGAGGTTAACGACCACCATATCAATTGTCTTGATTCCATGCTCTCTCATAACCTTCACATGTTCCGGGTTGGCACGAAGGCCCAAGAGTCCGCCGTGGATCTTGGGGTGGAGGGTCTTCACCCGGCCGTCCATCATTTCGGGGAAACCCGTATAGTCTGAAATGTCGGTCACGGAAATTCCTCCCGCTCGAAGTGTCCTGGCTGTCCCCCCTGTGGAGAGGATCTCCACGCTGAACCTGGAAAGCGATTTAGCAAAATCCACAATCCCGCTCTTGTCTGTCACGCTGATTATTGCCCTTTCAATCTTATCCATCTCCTTACCTCCTAGAATAGACCAATAGTATCATTTTAGCCTTTTTCCGATCTGACGTTTATCCCGGGGCAATGGGGGTTTTCTGTTTGAGAGGTGTAACCCTGTTTGAGCCCGTTAGAGAGCGTTAAGAAATCACGGACAGAGCTCTCTCAAAAACGAGATGATGCTGGCGTTGGCACAGTTCCTTATTTTCAGTTGTGGCGCGTGATTACTTTACGCTCTCTTACGGGCGAGTTTTACACCCGAAAAAGGGAAACCCCCATTGCCCCGGTTTCAGAGCGCTAAACTGTTAGGACTAATAAAGTTTCATAAGGCCCTGCCCTCCTTCCTCCTGTTCCTAAAATACAGGTAAGCCAAGATCCCCGAGGCAATAGTTGCTGATCCAAATAGGGCGGTCACAGGCCTGCTCTTAACGGTGAAATAGACGATCCAGGCGTTGCCCAGTATGAACAGCAAGGGTGTTATCGGATATCCAAATGCCCTGTATTCCCTATCCAGATCTGGTTTCTTGATCCTGAGCACCATCATGCCCACCACGGCGAGGGTGGCAAACAATGACAGTGTAAAGCCGATATAGAGAAGCAATTTCTCAAAGGAGGCGGTAATAACCATCACAATTGCAATGCCTGACTGCAAGAAAACAGAATAGGAAGGCGTTCTGTGGACCTTGCTCACTTGGCCGAATATCCCAAAAAATACCCCGTCTCTGGCCATAGCATAGTAAACTCTGGGGCCTGCCATGATCATAGCGCTCAAGACAGAAAGAAGGCAGAGGGCAATGGCGCCGCTGAAATAACGGCTGGTATACTCACCGAAGAGATGAACGGCAGATCTTGCGCCAACTTCCAGGACTCCGGCCATCTTATCCGGAGAAAGGGCATAGATGTAAACCACGTTCAATAAAAGATAGATAAAGGTAACGATACACGTACCGGTGATAAGGGCCAGCGGAATATTTCTGCGGGCCTTTCTGATCTCACTCCCAAGATAGGCGGCCGCATTCCAGCCGCTGTAGGCAAATGAGATAAATATCAGCGAGACCGCAAATTTGCCTTGAAACACAGTCTTGAGATCCAGGCCTCCTCCAAAATTGGCGGAAGAACCATTACCAGAGCATAGGCCAGCAACGATGAAGATAACAATCAGCACGACTTTGAACAGTGTCAATCCATTTTGAACCCTGCTTCCCATAAGGAGCCCAAAGTAGTGGATTAGTGAAAAGATAACGATCACCCCAATCGCCAGCACAATTAGTAGGGATGCGCTGGAGACCTCCAGCCCTATTATAGGCAGAGAAACTATTGGACCAGAGGATAAAGGAAATGAGCGCAGGAGGTAAGTAGAAAAGGCCACAGAGACCGCAGCAATGGGCGCAGAAAACCCTACTATCAAGGAGATCCAACCAGAAAGGAAACCCATCCAACTACCAAAGCTCTCTCGCAGGAAGACATATTCCCCGCCCGCCCTGGGAAACATCGCGCTCAGCTCTCCGTAGCAAAGGGCGCCACAGAGCGCGATGATCCCTCCCACAAGCCAGCATAAAAGCATGGTCTGGGGGTTGCCAAGCTCCTCAATGATGAAACCGGAAGTCGTAAATATTCCTGTCCCCACCATATTGGCTATTACAAGGATCATCGCAGAAAAGAATCCGATCTCCCTTTTCAATCCATTCTCATTCATTTTGCTTCGTGTAACACTCCGGATGGTTATTCGGCCTTTGCCCCTGAAAGGCATGGCCTATTCGAGGGAAACAGCAAACAAGTGGCCGGAACTTGACGGAAAACGAGAAGGGGGAGAGCAGATCAACCTCCAGTTCCTTGAAGATCTTTGTGACGGCCCTCCAGTTTGACGCGGGCCGCCAGGATG
>JAZDES010000141.1:0-5205 GCA_043808585.1 Pseudomonadota bacterium
TGCCTTGCAGAGGTTGGGACTTGGGGAGGTCGTGTTTTTGCTTCCAGGGAAGGCTGAGGATTGGGAAAGAAGGTTTGCAGAGCCCGGGATAAGATGCAGGACCCGGGTAGAGGAGGCCTTTTCTGTCAATGGAATTCTGAACACGGCCCATGAAGAAGAGGTCTCGCTCATTGCCATCAACCTCAAGAAGGGGGCCGGGAGGCATTCCCGGCGCTCTTTGATAAGGTCTTTGATCAGATCATCTCCTGCACCTCTTATCCTGATGCCCAAGGGTGTTACAGTGACAAGATCAAAGGAATCGGGCATCTTCGACCATGTCATATTTCCTACGGATTGGTCTCCTGTGTCCGAAAAGGCAATGGCATTTCTACTGGATTTTAAAAAAATTACCGGGGAACTGGAGATCGTTGCTGTCATAAGCAGCAAGCTCTCTGTGAGAGATATGAGAAACCTTAAGAAAAGGCTTGAAGATACCCGGAAGATCTTCCTCCATGAAGGGATCGATGCTGAGGCGCATGTCTATGCAGGCAAGCCCTCTGAGGAAATAATGCTGGCATCCAGGGATTACAGTGCCACCTCCATAATTATGGGGACTTCGGGCAGATCCTCTCTTAAGGATATCTTTTGCCCCAGTTGCTCCTATAGCGTTGCAGAAGAAGCGGCAGTACCTGTACTGGTTGTCCCATCATCGGAAGGGGGGAAATAAATGGAAGTTACCCTGTTAATAGAGGCCACGGATAGTGCGTTTCGGCTCCTGGAGGAGGCGAGAGACCACGCCAGGGGGATATTAGATACTACACTTGAATTCATTGCCGAGGAGACGAAACGATATGAAGAAAAAAGGATACAGGAGATCTTCACCGGGGCCCAAAGGAAGAAGACTGCATTTCAGAATTTTGTGGGGACATCCGTGATTCTCTTTGTATTCTGGCTGATTCTCTCAGGGAAATTTGACGCCTTTCATCTTGCCCTTGGTGGAGTCTCTTCCATTTTGGTGGCTTACCTATTCCACGATTTACTGTTTACCAATATCAGGGTGGGAGACATGCGCGTGGTGACCTGGAGGTTCATGACCTACATTCCATGGCTCTTGTATCAAATCATGGTTTCCAATATTCACGTTGCTTCTCTAGTCCTCCGTCCCAAAATGCCAATAAGGCCCCGAGTATTGACTTTTAAGACAAAACTGGAAACCGATATTTCCATTGTGACATTGGCCAATTCGATTACCCTTACTCCTGGGACCATTACAATGGATATCAGGGACGGAGTATATTATGTACACGCCCTCAGCAAGAAGGTTGCCGATGACCTCAAGGCCGGCGAAATGGAAGACAGGGTGGCTCATATATTTATGGAGGCAGATCATCTTTACATACAGGATGTGCTGGATGCGGCGCGCATCTATGGTGTCCTTCGTGTGTAATACTCACTCGCTCGGGTGATTGAATGAGGGTAGGATGTCTCTAAGTAGGTTTCAATAGGGAGGGGATCAAGTGACGCGCGATAGCGACGATGTAATCGTGAAGACACTGGCCAGGATACTGATACCATTTATCTTGGCCTACGCCATCTATGTGGTCATGCATGGACATTACAGTCCGGGAGGTGGCTTTCAAGGGGGCGTGATTTTGGCTGCAGGTTTTGTGCTCCTGACCGTATCCCACGGTCTGGAGCGGACAAGGAAGCTGATGTCAGAGAAATTGGCAGCTATAATCAGTAGTATCGGCATATTGATTTATGCAGGAATTGGTGCGCTTTGCCTAATATTGGGGGGAAACTATCTCGATTACGGAAGGCTTAGCAGGATTCTCTTTGTAGATACACCGCATGCCAGATCGCTTGGAATCCTGGGGGTCGAGATTGGGGTGGCTGTGGCGGTCATGGGGGTTATGTGCACCATTTTCTTTACCATATTCACTGCCGATGAGGATGATGATAGGAGCGAGAAATGATCAGTTTCTTCTTGATCGTCGGTGTTGCCATGTGTCTCCTGGTATTACTCTGCCTTTTCAGGGTCACTTACGGCCCAACGGTGCTTAACAGGGCAGCCGGTATGTCGGCTATCGGGACCAAGACTCTGATTATCCTGCTTATCATCGGGGTTATCCATGAGAGGGTAGAGATGTTTGTGGATATCAGTATGGTCTATGCCCTATTGAATTTCATCGGATGCATTGTACTGGCAAAATATCTTGAGAGAACGGGTGAGGTATGACGTTACTAACAGACATAATTTCGGTACTTTTTATGCTGGCGGGTCTGTTCTTCTTTACCACGGCGACACTGGGCCTTTTGCGTCTTCCTGATTTCTATTCGAGGCTCCACGCCACAGGTAAAGGGGATACCCTGGCCGTTCTTTTATCACTAATCGGACTCGCCGTTTATAACGGGTTCTCACTAACCAGCCTGAAGATAGTCCTGATTGCCGTGTTTATGTTTCTTGCCCAGCCTACCGCTACCCATGCCATCTCGAGGGCCGCTTTCAGATGTAACGTTCCGCCTTTCACAACTGACGAAGGAGATGAAGAATGATCCTCACATTCGATTTTATTCTGCTTATCTTTCTATTCATATGTGCCGTTGCAGCAATTACAATTAAAGACCTCTTGAGTGCGGTTATCGTTCTGGGCGCTTATAGTTTCTTCATGTGCCTCCTGTGGTCACAGATGCTTGCCGTTGACGTGGCCTTCACAGAGGCCTCTGTGAGCGCCGGCATTGGGACCGTCGTGTTAATCGGAGCGGTGGCCAAGACAAAAAGGAGGTCAAGGGATTGAAGACACTGAGCCTGATTTCTGCGGTGGTTGTTGGTGCAGCCCTGGTCTATGGGACTCTTGATATGCCCAGGTGGGCCGATCCTTACTCTCCAGCCAGTACTCATGTATCCCCCTATTACCTTCGCCACAGTGTGGAACATACAGCCACTCCCAATGTGGTCACCTCGGTGCTCGCTGATTACAGGGGTTTTGATACTCTGGGCGAGACAACCGTGATCTTTACGGCGGGGATGGCATGCATATTACTCCTAAGGCGAAAGGGTAAGAAATAAGGAGCTCGAAATGTTTGAAGCCCTGTTTAGCCATTACAACTACTGGATGTTCATTGGCCTGATGATGATAGGGTTTTATGCCATGATGGCAAAGAAGAACCTGATCAAGAAGATCATCGGAATGAACATATTCCAATCGGCCATAATTCTCTTCTATATCTCTACATCCGTAAAGGGTGGGAAGACAAAAGTACCCATACTGGAGCATTCCCATGGCGGCAGTCCTTCGCACGCAATTGACGTAATGCAATATGCCAACCCTTTACCCCATGTGCTCATGCTTACTGCCATTGTAGTGATGGTGGCCACATTAGGGGTGGCTGTGGCCGTGGCCATAATGATCTATAGAAGATATGATACATTGGAGGAAGATCAAATCATCGCGAGCATGAGGAAAGGACGCTAAGATGGTAGCACAGGCACCGATCCTAGTGGTCGTAATTCCCTTGATATTTGCCTTTATAACCCCGCTTGTGGGACTGTGGAGGAAAGCCCTTTCCTATTTCACAGTCATTGTCTCCCTTTCCTTATGCACAGTTGGATCTATCCATACTCTCTATGTCGTAATGGACACCGGGGCCGTCCGCTATCGTCTGGGGGGGTGGCCCCCCCCTTTCGGGATAGAGTTTTCCGTTGATTGCCTAAATGCAATGATGCTCGTCATAGTATCTGCAATCAGCCTGGCGGTTGCGATTTATTCCTATCGAAGTGTTGAGGCAGAGTTACCGGAAAAGATGGTATATTTTTATACCGTATTTTTACTTCAGGTGACCGGGTTTTTGGGCATAGTCATAACAGGGGATCTGTTTAACCTTTACGTCTTCCTGGAGATAGCATCATTGGCTGGATATGCCCTTATTGCCATTGGTGAGGATGGTGCACCGGTGGCCTCTTTTCGATATATTGTCATGGGGACCATCGGGGCCTGTTTTTACCTGTTAGGGGTTGGCTATATCTATATATCGACGGGTTCCCTTAATATGGCTGACGTACACCAGTTGCTGCAAGACCTCCCTGATTCGAAGGTCATTTTTACAGCTATCGCATTCCTGCTCGCCGGGTTGGCGATCAAGATGGCCCTTTTCCCCCTTCATGTATGGCTGCCAGATGCCTATACCAAGGCGCCTTCAGCCTCCAGTGCTCTTATTGCTCCCCTGATGACCAAGATATCGATCTATGTGATGATCAGGGTACTTTTCTATGTATTCGGGGTTTCTCTATTCATGGAGCTGTTTCCACTGACCGGGTTGATGGTGTGGGCAGGCTTTGCCGCCATATGCGGGGGTGCTATAATGGCCCTTGCCCAGACGGATTTCAAGAGGATGCTCTGTTATATCCTGGTGGCAGAGGTCGGTTATATGGTAGGGGGCCTGGGATTGGCTAATTCCACAGCGATCAAGGGCGCCATTCTCCATGTCCTGAATGATGCTGTAATGAGTGCCGGGCTTTTTGCTGTAGCGGGCATCATTATGCACAAGATTAAAAGTCATAATATATCTGATTTTGAGGCCCTCTTTCAGAAGATGCCCGTTACCATGTCTGCATTTGTTGTGTGTGCTCTGTCCATAATCGGAGTACCCCCTACATGCGGATTTTTCAGTAAGTGGTATCTTATCCAGGGGGCAGTAATAGCTGATCATTGGGCCTTTATTGTGGCGCTTCTCGGGTCCAGTCTAATCAATGTCATTCTCTTTTTTCGAGTTATCGAAATCGGATATGTATTCCGGGTATCCCACGAAGGAAACACGCACAGTGATATCCATCGCACTACAATAGACGAAGCACCTCTAAGCATGTTAATTCCTACCGTTGCTATAGCTGTAGCCATAATCCTGATCGGATTTTACAATCAGGCGATTCTCGACAACATAATCCGATTTGCTGTGCCAAAGATGTGATTGGGTCATTCGGTCGTTGGGGCGATTCGCGGATAATAAGATAATAAAGGGAATCTCGAGGTCACGGATAGATGAAGGCCCAGTAAGACTAGTGGGAATTTTCTCATGTTTGCTCTGCCTGATACCCGCATGTGAAGGGCCAGATGACAAGGTGCCATCCAAATGATCGTTAATCCACCCCGATTTGCTGGGGTGAGAATTGAAAAGGCTCTGCAGTTTCAGGCGTATTGACAAAGAAAGCAATTTCGAAATCCGTAA
>JAZDES010000142.1:0-2791 GCA_043808585.1 Pseudomonadota bacterium
ACCGGGATTAATGAGCAATGCCCTGCGATAGTGAAGCATCGCCTGGTCCAGCTTATCCTGTCTTGAAAGGGCAATTCCCAAGTTGTAGTGGACCTCCGCATCGTTGGGTTGAATGCGAAGGGCTTCGTGATAACTTGCAATAGCTACATCTATCTTTCCCTGCAAGGTCAACGCATGCCCCAGATTATTGTATGCCTGAGCATCCTCTGGTCTGATCCGCAGGGCCTCTAAGAAATGACCAATGGCCTCCTTCAGCCTCCCTCGCTGGGCCAATAAAACACCAAGATTGTTGTGAGCCTCCTCATAGTAAGGCCTGATCTTTAAAACCTCACCATAATGGGTCATGGACTCATCCATTCTTCCCATTTTTTGTAGGGCGACTCCCAGGTTATAATGGGCCAAATAATTTTTGTCGGTCACCTCAAGGGTATGCTCAAAAAGTGTGATGCTGGTCTTCCAATGGCGAATCTGGAGCCAGGAAGATATCATAAGGGCTGGGATCAAAACAGCGGCTGCACCGGAGAGCAAGATTTTACGGAAGCGAAATCTTAAAAGGATTCCCGGTAGACCCCAGGCAAGAATGACAAACAGTCCTATGAGCGGGACATAGGTGTAGCGATCCGCCAAGGCCTGTGATCCCACCTGAACAAGCCCGATGACCGGCAGGAGGGTTCCAAGGTACCATAGCCATCCCATGGGAACATAGGGATAAGGCCGCGCTACCTTAATGACGAGAATAGATAGGGTAAACAGCAGAAGGGCGGATCCCGTGGCCTGCCAGATTGGCGGCATGCCGGGGTGGGGATAGAAAACGGCGAGATGGTGGGGCCAAAACATCTTTCCCATGTAAATAATATAGGAGATAAGGGCGTTCCCGGTCCGAACGTCCAGTGGTATATCATCAAGAGGTGCCACGGCTCCCCATTGCTTCTGTGCCAGGAATGTCAAAAAAATCGAACCTGACGCCAATAGAAGAAGAGGAACTTTTTCCAGAACGAGGTGAAAAAATTGGGACCTTCGGAATTCAGGTTCAATGGTCGTAAGGTTTTCAGTGAGGTTTGCCTTTTTCGGATCTCCAAATTGAATACGACTAAGGGGCCAGTAGTCCAGGAGGAGCAGGACAAAGGGCAGGGTCACGAGCATGGGTTTGGCCATAAGGCCAAGGGCAAAGAAGAGGAGAACAAGCAGGTATCTTTGAATATCAGGGGCCTTGGCGTAAAAGGCGTAGGCCCACAGGGTCAGCATCCAGAAAAAGGTGCTCAGAACATCCTTTCGCTCCGCCACCCATGCCACCGACTCCACATGAAGGGGGTGCAAGGCAAACAGGGCGGCAACAAAGGCACTCCGATAGAGTGCCCCGGTCATCTTTTTGAAGACCAGGAACAGTAATAGGGTATTTGCGATGTGAAAAAACAGGTTTGTCAGGTGATGCCGTCCCGGGTTCAACCCGAAGAGCTGGCAGTCCAGCATGTGTGAGAGCAATGTCAATGGATGCCAGAGACCTGCCACCGTCGTCTTGAAGGCCCAGAAAACGCACTTTCCCGTCAGGCCTGCTCTTACATGGTGATTTTCGGTGACATAAACATCGTCATCATAGTTGATAAAAGCGTGATTTCGCACCTGCCAGTATAAGGCAAGGGTAACTAAGACTAAGGATAGGGCTATTAACTTTGTTTTTCGTCCATCTTTTTGTGATGGGGTATGGCGGACAAACGGAGGATCCATGGGAGCTTCCAGACTCAATTACTCTTTACCCTTCTTTTTCTCTGTCATCCTTGTCCTGATCTCTTTTTCGAATCCTCTTCCCGTTGGCCTATAAAAGAGCCTATTCTTGATCTTGTCCGGCAGGTAGGCCTGTTCTACCCAGGCTTCGGGGTAGTTGTGGGGGTAAAGGTATCCCCGGCTGTAACCCAGATTTTTCATGAGCCGGGTGGGGGCGTTTCGGATATGAAGGGGGACCGGCTGGGGACCCGAATCCCCGATCTCGCTCTTTACGGCCTTTTCCGCCAGATAGAGGGCATTGCTTTTGGGGGCCGAGGCCAGGTAGACGGCCGCCTCGGCCAGGGCCAGTTCGGCCTCCGGTGGCCCCACCTTCTGCCAGGCCTCAAAGGCTGACAGGGCTACAGGGAGCGCATTGGGATCGGCCAGACCCACATCTTCCGAGGCGAAACGGACCATCCTCCGGCAGATGAAGAGGGGGTCCTCACCGGCCATAAGCATCCGGTAGAGCCAGTAGAGGGATGCCTGGGCGTCACTCCCCCTCAGGCTTTTATGGAAGGCTGAGATCAGATTGTAGTGCTCCTCGCCGTCCTTATCGTAGGGAAGTGCCTTTCTGTCAAGGGCCTCTTCCACACTCTTCAGGTCCACGACATGCCCTCTGTTTTGATCTTCCAAGGCATAATAGACGGCTGTTTCAAGGTTGTTGAGGGCCACCCGGGCATCGCCGTGGGAAAGGTCGATGATGTGGTTCAGTGCCTCGGGCAGGAACTCTATTTCCAGGTTTCCCAGCCCACAATCTTTATCAATGATGGCACGATGGAGGAGTGTTTTGAGATCTTCCTTTTCAAGGGTTTTGAGGATCATCACCCTGGTTCTTGATAGAAGTGGCGGTATGACCTCAAAGGAGGGATTTTGTGTGGTGGCTCCCACAAGGATAATCAGGCCGCTCTCCACCTGAGGCAGAAAGGCATCCTGCTGGGCCTTGTTGAACCGATGGATCTCATCCACAAAGAGGATGGTGGGTCTTTCGTAGAGCTTCTGGGTCTTCTTGGCCCCCTCTATGATCTCCCTG
>JAZDES010000143.1:0-2000 GCA_043808585.1 Pseudomonadota bacterium
CGCGAGCCTCTCTACAGCTTCTTCGGTATTGTCGAGGCGCGTTAGAAGGACCATATCCCATTCCATTTCCCTTAGGTCTTCAAAGCCCCGTATCCCGGTTCCAAAAAAATTCTTTCCTTTACTATCATCATCGATGATGCCTGCCAATTGGATACTTGTAAGCTGTAGGTACAGGTAGGCTAGCTCGGCAACCTCTCCCGCCCCGCAAAAGAGGACGGTTCTTACCTCCTGTTCCTCCATATAGCGATACTTGTCCAGAAGAAGGTGTTTTATGTCTCTATAGAAGTTCACAGAATAATGCAGAAACTCGGCGGTAAGCCTGCTCTTTCTGGCAAGGCCTTCTGGGGTGAGAAAGTATTTCAGTCTATTCCTGGGCATGGTCTTCACCTTGAAATATCCCTTGTTTACCAGCCTCTTCAAAAAGGTATTGACCAGCCCAAGGGAGATATTCAGACGTTGAGATAGCTCCCTCTGGCTATAGCTGCCATCCCGATCGATTTCCCCCATGAGGCGGAGCGTATTGAGATCTTTTTTGTGCATTTTGCCGAAAAGACACAGTTTTTGGGGAATAGCCTTTAGCTGCCTTCCAGGCGTTCATTTTATGAACACGGCATAGTGTTCAATAATTGAACGTTTTTGTCAAGCATAAAGTGGGGTTTTTTGAATAGTTGTCGAGCATTATGTCTCCAGACCTTATTGACTTTTTCCCAAATCCACCGCCTAATTCTTGAACCATTAACGGAATTGGTACGTTTGGGACGATTCCTGATCACCAGCAAGGCGCCGAGGAGCGACGACTGAGGCGTATGACCCAATACACCGCAAGGAGGAGCGAACGTTTACCCGCCTCTGGAGGGCTTGCCCGCCTCCGGCGGGAAGGCAACGCCGCAGATCATGCCTTGATGGTGGATCAGGTCTTTTTCATACCGTTGACCGCCTTGTTTCTTGCCTATATACTGGTACTTAACCCCCGTTGGTTCACGAAGTTTCAGAATACCCTCGATATGAGTCCAACGGATCTGTAAGGTGGGGGCATTCTAGTCTTTTCAGGAAAGGAGGGAATCTTATGGAATGCAAGAAGGAGCAAAACCTGGCAACGTGTAAATGCACCTACGTTCCTTGCGAAAACAAAGGGATCTGTTGCGAATGCATCTCATACCATCTCAAATCCAGGCAACTGCCGGGTTGCTGCTTTTCAAAACAGGCCGAGGCCACCTATGACCGGTCCTTTGAACACTTTGTACGGCTTGTCCAATCAGGGAAAATATAGATCATGGAAGAAGATGAGATTTACCGTCTTTTCTTGACCGTGATGGAACACCCATCGCAGAACACGACGCCTGTCCGTGAGGTCTTCTCAAAACTGATCAAGTCCACCCTGAAGTATAGGGATCAGATGCTGGTGTCCAGAGGTCTTACCATTACTGTGGAAGATGTGCGCACTGTCTTGGGTTGGTTGGTTCCCTCGCTGGTAAGCGGGCAACTCCCGGAGACGGACAACAGGGTTCGGTTGGACCTCCTCAAGATCTGGCTGGATGATCTTAGAAACCTGGGGAATCCGGAAACCTGTCTGAGTTAACGCATATCGCGAATGCGAACCTCAATCTCCGGGTGATCCTTAAGGAGATTGATCAGCTTGGACGTATCCGTATCGCTGAAGTGATAGGGATACAGGATTTTCGGGCCAAAGGAGAGGGCCGCATCGGCAGTCATCTCCGGCGTCATGGTATAAGGCATGTTCATGGGCAAAAACGCGATGTCGATCCCGGAAAGGGGTTCCATCTCCGGAATGTTCTCCGTATCCCCGCCGACATAGACCTTCTGATCATGGAAGGTGATCACATAGCCGTTGCCAACCCCCTTGGGATGGAACGGCTGCCCGGGGGCGCGCATCTGAATAACGTTATAGGCCGGTACCGCCTCAATGGCCAAACCCTTCACGGTCCGGGTCTCCCCATTTTTCATCACCGCGCCTTCACGGATCTTCCCGGCACATGTCT
>JAZDES010000144.1:0-15162 GCA_043808585.1 Pseudomonadota bacterium
TCTGAGTATTCTCTCATCAGGTTCATCAATGGCCACGGAACGTCTATTTGTCCCCCCGAGCTATATATCAGGATGTCCAGTTTCTCTACCTTTGAAATTCCACTAAGAATTTGGTAGAAAAGTGGCAGTATGTCCTGCGCAATCTGTGTTGCGAATAATGGCTCAGGTTTTTTTGTGCTCGTCACAAGCGTCAACAATGTCCGTTGTCTATGTGACGATAGCTGATCGAACAATTTCTGTCTTTTTTGGAAGTTTGACATGTAATCCCCCGATTTACCGATTGCCTAAATATGCCCCTAGATGACAAAGCAGAACACAAGTACCTACATCTGCATATGTTCTCTGCATTTTTTAAGATCTTTCAGGGAATTTTAAGTTATAGTGAATTCATACTAAAATTGCCCATTGCAAGTCAAGGAAATTATAATCAGAACCAGTTAGAAATGGGGTATTCAGGATTCTGACATCTGAATTCCTAATCCATAGGAACTGGTTTTTATCCAAAAAATGGCCATCAATGTGAAAATCTTTGTCACCCTCTTCCTGGCCGTCTTTGCGACGACCATGGGGGCCGGCCTTGTGGTGCCGCTCCTTCCTGTTTATGCCCATGAACTGGGGGCAGGGGCGTTTCAGATTGGCCTTATTTTCGGCGCCTTTTCGCTGACAAGGACGATCTTTGTACCTTACTTTGGAAAACTCTCTGATCGAAAAGGGAAAAAGCCCTTTCTCACTGCAGGGCTATTCATATACTTTTTCCTCTCCCTCCTCTATATTGTCTCAAGAAACGTGGAGCTGTTGATCCTCTTGAGGTTAGGGCAGGGATTCGCATCGGCTATGATACTTCCGGTGGCCCAGGCCTATGTGGGGGTGATAACCCCAACGCAGAAAGAGGGGCGCATCATGGGCCTTTTCAATATGTCACTGTACGGGGGTTTGAGCGTTGGCCCCGTTCTGGGAGGCGTATTAAAGGATCTTTTCAGTATCCGGGCTTCATTCTTGTGCATGGGGGCATTGGCCCTTCTGGGTTTTTTCCTTTGTCTTCTTTTTCTCCCGAGGGAAAACAGGTCTTACAGGGAAAGATCCCGTGCCCCGAAAGCCCCTGTTTCCTATATGGAACTGATAAAGGCCCCGTCGATCTTCTCCCTTTTCGCATTCAGGACCTGCTTCACCACCTGTATCGGGATCATTTGGGCCTTCTTGCCCTTGCTCGCAAGCACCAAACTGGGGCTTTCCAGTTCTGCTATTGGCCTGGTGATCACGACGAATGTATTTGTTGCGGGTCTCTTTCAGGTACCCATGGGTTACATGGCTGACAGATTCAGCAAGCCAGCCTTGACTGTGGCAGGGGGAATCGTCGGTCTAATATCCATACTGTATCTGGCCCGGGCCTCTTCTCTTGGGGAGATGATCCTTGCAAATGGGATTCTTGGTTTAGCAGGAGGTATATCACTTCCAGCCATCATGGCACTGGGAGTCGTCGAGGGCAGGCGAACCAGTGCCATGGGCTCCTTAATGGGCCTCCTTGCCCTGGGGCACAGCCTTGGGATGCTTGCCGGCCCGCTGCTTGGCGGGGCAGTGATCGATCTGGCCACATTTGGAACGGTCTTCATCCTGGGGGCCATTATTATGGGTGCAGGTACATTCCTGTTTATGGTGAGACATTGAGGCATGGCAGACTCATACGGGTTTATAGAAGCTGAACTCTTCTCTGAAGAGGTGGATTCTTTGGATCACCCGGAGGTTATTCGATTCAAGAAATTGCTGGAAGAGGTGGCCTTGGAATACCAGTGCCGTCTTCTGTCCTTTGAGATCGATGCCGGGACCGTCGTCTTCTCCTTTGACAGCGATGAGCTCACGGCCGATATCCTGAAGATCTTTCAGAATGGCAGACAAAGTCAAACTTGAAAATATCCACATAATTCTCGCGAGGCCTCAGATCCCTGAGAACATTGGTTCGGTGGCCCGCGCCATGAACAACATGGGCCTCACAAATCTCGCCTTGGTGAATCCCAAGAACTGCGATCTTACCCGTGTGCTCAGGACTGCAACCGGCAGCTCGATTGACGTGATTGAAGAGATGGAGGTCCACCACGATCTAAAAGAGGCCTTGGGAACCTATCAGTATGTGGTAGGTACTACGGCCCGCACCGGCTCTATCCGGCCTGCCATAACCCAGCCTCGCTCACTGGCTCAGGGCCTGGTCCCCATATCTCAGGACAACCGGGTAGCCATACTTTTCGGCCCTGAAGACCGGGGGCTCTCCAATGAGGATCTCACCCACTGCCACACAATCGCAACAATACCTACGGCACGTTTTTCTTCCATGAACCTTGCCCAGGCCGTGATGGTCGTTTGCTACGAGATCTTTCTGGCATCCAGATACGATTGCCCTGAGAATCTCCCACGCCTTGCCAATCGCTTTGAATTGGAGGGGATGTATGACCACCTAAAAGATGTACTGATGAAGATTGGATTTGTTAATCCCCAAAACCCGGATCACTGGATGCTCAACATCCGGCGTTTCCTTTCGAGGCTCCCCTTGCAGGCCAGGGAGGTCCGGATTATTAGAGGTATATGTCGTCAGATAGATTGGTACACCGAGCAATTGGAGAAGATCAGAGGTCGGCGAGGATAGGAGGTTTATTGTTGGAATTCTTTCCTCTTGACACACCATCTGGCACCACCTAATATTGACAGGGCCTAAAATTGAATTCTATTCATAATGGCTCGGCTGATGAAATCACCCTTCTACTCATGACGTTGAGCAAACCAAACCAGATCCATTCTGCCAGATACGATTGAGAGACCTGAGTTCAAGTTAACCTTTTTGTTTAACCCCTAACCACTAATACAAAGGAGGGAGAGACATGAAGAGAAGAATCTTAGGAATTCTTGTGGTGCTTTTGTCGGCGACCTTATTGGTCCTGCCGGGGAGCGGGGCCTTGGCAGCAGAACCCATCACCATTGGTTGCCCCCTGTCGCTGGCCTATCTCTACGGATGGGATGCGGAGAGGGCCATCAACCTGGCTGTTGAGGAGATCAACGCCAAGGGGGGTGTCAATGTGGGTGGAGCGAAACGTCCTTTCAAGGTGGAGGTGATGGAGACTCGCGACTTGGAGCCTGGGGTACCGGTGAGCGAGGCACTCCTGTCGCTGGAAAAACTCATACTTGAGAAAAAGGCGGATTTCATCGTAGGAGGTCCGGTCCGTTCCGAAGCGGGCCTGGCAGCCATGGATCTGTTGTCCAAGTATAAGAAGGTCTCTATCCTTTCAACCGGTGTATTGACTCCCAAATATCACGCACGGGTTGAAGAGGAGTATGATAAGTTCAAGTACTGTTTCCGCATCACAGGTGAGGCCAAGTGGCTGGTAACGGAGATTGTGACCTGTCTGTTGGATATAAATACGCGCTTTGGCCTGGACCGGCTGTTCATTATGATTCAGGATGTGGCCCATGCCAGGGCAGGGGGAAAGATCATTGCAGGGATAATGGCCAAGAAGGGGTGGAACGTCATCGGAAGCCCGGAGATTTATCCCACCGGTGCATCAGATTTCTCCATGGGGCTTCTCAAGGCCAGGCGCGAAAAGGCTGATGTCATTCTGATCTGGATGGATATGCCTGAGACCTCCATACTGCTCAAGCAATGGTATGATATGAAGATACCGGCACTCCCCTTCGGCTCCATTATTGCTGCTGCTGAGCAGCCTGGGTTCTGGAAGGCCACAGAGGGGAAAGGCGAATACTGCCTTGCCAACGTGGTCAATGCAGGCAATGCCCCTTCCAAGGCCTCCCCCTGGACCATGGAATTTGTGGATGCCTATATGAAAAAGTGGGGTCTGGAGCCTGAGGGTTACGGTACTTCTAGCAGCTATATGGCGGTCTATGTATTGAAAGATGCCATTGAAAGGGCCGGTTCTCTGGATCCTGATGCGGTTGTGGCTGCCCTTGAAAAGACCGACATGATGGGTGTGTATGGCCGAATAAGGTTTTCACCCAAGGGCCACCAGGTTATTCCCAGTCTGGACCCAAAAGAGGGTGCCGTGGGTACCATCTTCCAGTGGCAGGCAGGGAAAAGGGTCGTGGTATTCCCACCAAAGATAGCTGAGGGTGAGATCAAGCTGCCACCGTGGATGAAGGCAAAGAAGTAATGATCCAATGACATAATCATGGAAATCCTGATCTACGGCACCATAAACAGCATTGCCCTGGCACTGATGGCCTTGGGCTTTGCCCTGGTTTACGGGATTAGCCGTGTCCCCAATTTCGCCCACGGGTCTCTATACGTGCTGAGCGGGTTCATCACCTGGATCTTTTTCCGGGGATTGGGGGTAAACTACCTGCTCAGCATTATCCTGACCATGATCATCATGGGGCTTGTTGGTGCTCTGCTTTATCAATTTATTCTCATCCGGGTCCGGGGGATGGCGACCTCGGAGATTATTGCCTCCTATGCAATGGGCCTGGCCATCCTGGAAGGATTGCGTTGGGGCGGATTTAAGGGGATGAGCTATACTCTCCCGGTATTTTTGGAGGGGAGCATCTTTATCGCAAATGTCCCGGTGGATCTCCAGCGCGTGGTTGTGGTTTTGATTGGTGGGGGAGTGGTCTTCTTCCTGTGGCTCTTTACCCACCATACGCGCATAGGGCTCGCTCTCAGGGGAATGGCCCAGGATGAACGGGCAGCCCTCATGTTGGGCATTGATTCGGATCTGATGGCCCTGGTGGCAATGGCCTTTGGCTCAATGCTTGCGGGACTTGCCGGAATTCTCTTGCTACCTCTGGGGAACATTGTGGTGGAGGCTGGCTATAATGTGCTCGTTTTGGCCATTGCCGTCTGCATCGTCGGGGGACTGGGGAGCTGGATGGGGGCAGTGGCAGCGGCCTTCCTCATCGGTTTTGCCCAGATTCTCACCATGGTCTATCTCGGGACCCACTACCAAATGGTGGTGGCCCTCCTGGCGATAATACTCACCCTCATCCTGAGACCGTCGGGGCTCTTCGGCCAGCAAAAGGAATTGGAGGAGAGGGTTTAAATGGCAGCAGCGGAACAGCGTCGACGGGAAAGGGTGGACCGGGGCATCAAGGTCCGGACTGGTGGCCTCTATGCGCTTATGTCCTGGCGGGAGCTATCCTATCTGACCCTGCCCCGGTTGTTCCTTATAGTGGGTATGCTGGCCCTGCCATTGCTTATGCCAAGCATGTACTGGCAGAGGGTCATCACCATTGTGTGTATATACTCTCTATTGGCCCTCAGCTTTGATTTCCTGGCCCATTATGTGGGGCTGGTATCCCTGGGAGGGGCCTTTTTCATCGGAACAGGCGGGTATCTGGCAGCCCTGCTGAACACCTCATTCGGCCTCCCTCCTTCTCTGACCATTCCCATTACCACCTTGTTTGGAGGGGTCATCTGCACCCTCCTCCTGCTGCCTTGCCTTCCACTGCGAGGGGTATATTTTGCCATTGTTACCCTCATGTATCCATTGCTCTTTGCTCGCATTATCGAGGCCTTGGACATATTGGGGGGAACAGACGGGATCATGGGGGTCGAGAGCTTTGCCAATAGGTGGATAGAACAGTACTTTGTGATTGCCATGGTACTGTTGTTTCTCTTTGGGCTGAGACGGTTGGTAAACCTGGATATGGGGTTGGTCCTGAGAGCAGTAAAGGACAATGACCAGGCCGTTCGCGCATCGGGTATGAACATAACTTTTTATAAGGCAGTGGCGGTATTTGTCGCCGCAGCAATAGGCTGCTTAGGGGGCGCCTGCCTTGTCCACATCTATATGTGGGCAGGCATCTCCCAGTTTGCACTGGATTTTTCCATCCTCCCTATAGCCGCCACCGTGATTGGAGGCGGCGGCACCCTGGTGGGGCCTGTGTTAGGCTGCTTGATTCTGGTCCCTATTTCAGAACTGTTACGGGAGTTCGGGACCCTGAGAATCGTATTCTACTGTTTGATACTCACCGGGTTCATCGTCTTTCGTAGCGAGGGGATTATGGTCTACGGCGAGCGCAAGTATCACCAGTTTCAGAGGTGGGTCAAGGTATGAGCGAGGTGCCTATACTTCAGGTGCGGGAGATCACCAAGGCCTTTGGGGGTATCTTGGCCCTGAACAGGGTGAGCTTTCATGTAAGTGAGGGGGAGATTCTGGGCATCATCGGCCCTAATGGATCTGGTAAGACCACACTGGTCAATTGCATTACCGGGTTCATAAAGGCGACAACGGGGAAGGTCTTTTTCCGGGGAAAGGATATCAGCGGTAGGCCGGCGCACAAGATTGCCGATATGGGGCTCATGCGCACCTTTCAAATAATGCGGCCCTATTACAGCCTGCCGGCTTACAAGAACCTGGTAATTCCCTTGTTTTCACCCAGGGCCAGACGCACTGGGGGCTGGAGAGGCGGCGGCAAGCTGGGGGACAGGAATACCGTGAGTATAGACATCCTGGAAGAGATCGGCTTTGAAAGGGATTCCGCTGTCCCTTACAAGGCGGCGTCCACCCTCCCTACTGGCTACTTGAAGCGACTGGAACTGGCCAGGTGCCTTGCCCTGAAACCTGAGATCATCATGTGTGACGAGGTCTTCTCCGGACTGAGCATGAGCGAGATCGCCAGCATGGTTCCCCTCATTGAGCGGTTGCAAATGGATGGCATAACCCTTGTAATGATAGAGCATCGATTGAGGGAGCTGTTCCGCGTGGCCAACAGAGTCATGGTCTTGAACTTTGGTGAAAAATTGGTTGAGGGGTCCCCGGAGGAGGTAATGGCCAACGAACAGGTAAAGGAGGCCTACTTCGGGTCCGAAGAGGTGGAGGAGGTCATGACCTATGCTTGAGGCCTCCCGCCTGATGGTCTTTTACGAGAACATGTTGGCCCTCAACAATGTGTCGCTTAAGTGTGAAGACGATCAAATCGTGGGGGTATTCGGGGCCAATAGCGCCGGCAAATCGACCCTGATGTATACCCTTTCGGGCATAATGGAAGACATCAAAAAAAAGGAAAAAATGGCCGGAGGCGAGCGGATTACCGTGTTGGGCCATATCAGCTATCTTGGTGAGGATATAACGGACCTCAAACCCAGTCAGCGGGCCAGGAGGGGGGATTGTCCTCTGCCCTGAGCGAAGGAGGATATTCCCTGAGAGCAATGTATTGGAAAATCTCCGTATCGGGGCCTATCTGGCCAAGCCCTCTCAGGCCAGGGAAACCCTGGCCTATGTCTTCAAAATATTCCCCGCCCTTGAAAAACTCAAGAAGAGAACAGGGGGATTCTTGAGCGGGGGGGAACAACAGATGCTGGCCATAGGCCGGGCCCTAATGGCGCAACCCAAGCTCCTCCTGCTCGATGAGCCGCTCCTGGGCCTAAGCCCCCGGGTCCAGGCCACACTGATCCGCGCGACAAAGGAGATCCGGGATGAAAAGAACATCTCCATCATCGTTACCGAACAGTATGCGCGCCCGGTCTTGCCCATCGTGGACAATGCCTTTATCCTGGAAAATGGGTCTGCTGTCCTTGAGGGAACCAGGGAAGAGCTTATGAGCAATCCGGATTTTCGATCTGCGTACTTTGGGGTCTGAACCGTTTTGGATTGCGGAATGCGGAAATTATACACTGTGGCCTTCGGCCTTTATGGGGTTTGACAGATCATGAGTGCAAGCCAGGATGCATGGGAAAAGGAGTTGACCTTTACCCGGTTCGACCGGATGAGCGAGCGCTATCCAGAGAAGACTGCCATCGTTTATCTGGGGGAGCATTTCTCGTACGCGCGCCTGCGTGATCTGAGTGAGCGATTTGCCGGAGCCCTTTCGGGCATGGGTGTAAAAAAGGGCGACCGGGCCATGATCTACGTCTCCAACTGCATCCAGTGGGTCATCACCTTCCTTGGAGTCCAGAGGATCGGTGCGGTCATTGTTCCTGTCTCTCCCATCTACACATCATACGAGATCGAATACATGGTCAATGATTCCGGGGCCGAGACCATTGTATGTCTGGACACGAATTTTTGCTATGTGAAGGATATCTTTGATAGGACAGGGCTAAAGAGGGCCATTGTCACCAATCTGGTAGATCTCCTTCCCCCATGGAAGAGGTATCTGGGGGTATTGTTTGACAAGACACCTCACGGAAAGGTGGAGCGGGACGGCCACGTTTATTCTTTCAAGTCCCTCCTGACCCACCCACCCCTTAAAGCGCAAGAAAAACTGGATCCATGGAAAGATCTCTCCTATATCCTTTACACCGGAGGGACCACCGGATTCCCCAAAGGGGTGCCTGGCAACCACATCGGCATGACTTCCTACGTCAATGATGTGACCGAAGATGTAGCAGGGGAGCACCTCAGGGAGGGGGGGGATGTATATATTGTTATAAATCCACTCTTCCACATTATGGCCCTTGGCCTTTTCATGTCTATAGGGCTTAATAAAGGCAATAAGAGCATCCTGATGCCTGTGCCCCAGGTGGACGCTATATTGGAGACCATTCAACGTTTCCGGGTCCGCTGGTTATTAGGGGTTCCGGCGCTTTACCGGATGATCCTCGAAAATGACCGCCTTGATCGATACGACCTGAGTTCCTTGACCTACTGCTATTGCGGCGGGGATGTCTTGCCCATGGAGGTCTTCAACCGCTGGATGGAACGATTCGGTGTGCCCATCTATCAGGTCTATGGGTCAACAGAGGCAGGACATGTCACCTATAGCAGAATCGACCAGGAACCGAAGCCGACTACCATTGGCCTCCCCCTGAAAAGCAGAGAGTGCATTGTGGTAGACCCAGAGGCCCTTACACCCGTCGCCCCCGGGGAGAGCGGAGAACTTCTGGTGACCTCACCTTATACCTTCAAGGAATACTGGAATAAGCCGGAGGAGACCGAACGTTCTTACGTGGAACTTGATGGCAAGATCTATTATCGGATGTCCGACTTTGTCTGCCAGGAGGAAGATGGCGAACTGGTCTATGTGGAACGTTCTGCAGACATCATCAAGCACAAGGGATATCGGGTCTCGGCCTCTGAGATAGAGGCAGTACTCCAGGACCATCCCACGGTTATTGGGGCCTGCGTGGTCGGCGTCCCGGATCACAAGGTGGGAGAGAGGGTCAAGGCTATTGTGGTCCTCAAGGACGATGCCAGGGGCGTTGGGGGTCCGGAGTTGATAAGGTGGTGTCGTGAGCGACTGGCCTCTTACAAGGTCCCGGGCTATATAGAGTTCAGGGACATGCTGCCCAAGTCAAAGGTCGGGAAACTACTGAGGCGGGAAATCCGCGATGAAGAACGGAGGCGGATCAGCAAGGAGAGGACTAAGTCCTGAGGGGAGGCACGCAGTGGGTTCATACCCTACAATAGAATGAAAGGATTTGTTCATGAAAGAGAGCATACTAAATGATAAGCGCCTTCTGGCAGTGGACGATGAACCTGACGTGCTCGACACCCTCGAGGAACAACTGGAAGGATTTGACGGCCTTGTATTTGACAAGGCCACAGATTATGCTAATGGTTATCACTTGATCAGGTCCTGGACCTACGATCTTGTCATATTGGACATAATGGGAGTCAGGGGGTTTGATCTCCTCAATGCCGCAGTCCACCTGGGCTTCCCGGCTGTCATGTTAACGGCCCATGCCCTTTCTGTAGATGCACTCAAAAAATCCATAGAAATGGGGGCAAGGGCCTATATCCCGAAGGAAAAGATGTCTGTGATTGTTCCCTTCCTTGAAGACGTACTGACCTTGGAACAGGGGTCCGGCTGGCAACGGTTGTTTAAACGCCTGGGCGGTTTCTTCGATAAGACCTTTGGACCTGACTGGCAGAAGAGTGAAAAGGCCTTCTGGGAGCAGGTCAAATCGGGAAGATACCCATCCGAACCGGTCATCCTGAAATAACCGAAGCCCTGACCTGCCCTCATGGCCCCCCTCAGGGCCTTTTGATCAACACTCCCCCTATCTGCTCAAAAGGACCTTTGCTATGGTCATAATTTCCGCCTCCTTGGTACCCTCGTAGATCTCCAGGATCTTGGCATCGCGATAGTATCTTTGTACTTCATATTCCTCGATGTATCCGTAGCCCCCGTGGATTTCCAGGGCCGCATTGGCACAAAAGACGGCGGTTTCCCCTCCAAAATGCTTGGCCATGGCTGCCAGTGTGTAATCGGGTCGTCCCTCATCGATCAGCCACGCGGCCTTGTACACCAGCCCCCTCAAGGCCTCGATCCTGATAGCCATTTCGGTTAATTTTGCCTGTGTCAATTGAAAGCTTCCAAGGGGAACACCGAAGGCGATCCTCTCGTTGGAGTATTTGATGCTCGCGTCCAAACAGGCCTGTGAGATGCCGAGACCTTGAGCCGCTACCATGGGCCTTGTTATATCAAAGAAGTGCATCAGCTGGTAAAAACCCCTGCCTTCTTGTCCCACCAGATTTTCCTGGGGGACACGGACATCCTCAAAGCTGATCTCTGCCGTGTCACTCGCCCGGATGCCTAACTTCCCCGGTATTTTGGTCCTTGTGACCCCTTTCGCATCGCCAGGCACGATAATCATGCTGAATCTGGCATGCCGTTTTTCCGCCGGAGAAGTGATGCATTGTGCGACCATGAAATCGCAAACCGTCCCGTTGGTGATGAACATCTTGCTTCCATTAATGATGTAATCGTCGCCATCTTTAACCGCACGGGTCCTGTATGCGGCCACGTCAGTTCCAGCATCAGGCTCTGTAAAGGCGCCGGCACTCACTTTCTCACCGCGGCAGACCGGCTCTATGTAAGTCTTTTTCTGCTCTTCGGTCCCGTAAAGGTAGATGGCCTCACATCCGAATGTGGCCACAGCCACATTAAGCGCGAGCCCCATATCCACCCTTGACAGTTGCTCCATGATGATCGCTACTCCCAGGTTGCCGGCTCCTGCCCCGCCATACTCCTCCGGGACCCATGCCCCCACCAGTCCGTTTTCAGCGGCCTTCTTTCTTAATTCGGGGGTGTATTTTTCCTGCGCATCGCACTCGCGTGAGAGGGGGGCCAGTTCGTTCTGTGCAAACTTATACGCCATGTCCTTCAACATCTTTAATTCTTCTGTCAATTCGAAATCCATTTCTAACTCCTTGTCTTGTATCTATCAATTCACTTTAAGTTATCCCGCGTGCCCCGTAACACTTCAGCGTTTTGAAAGAAAGGCAGAGGACCGCGAGGGTCTTTTTTCAAAAGGACGTAAAGGACGGCATCATTTCAAAGAACGGCAGTGAGGTCTTGAACCTCGTTACACAACAGCCCCATAAGAGGATGTCCCTATGAAGAGCCCTCTCCCCTGCCTGGCAGAACGTGTATTTAAAGGTAAAGGGGCGTGCCACAGGCTATGAAGAGTTTGGGTTACGTCCTTTGGAAAAAAGACCCTCACGGTCTGGCATCTTACTCCTCAGTGTTTTCAAAACGCTAAAGTGTTACCGTGCCCCCATAACAACAATAAAGGCATGTTACTGAGCCGGGGTAATCTTGCTCATCTGCCAAATGGGTTGGCGCTCGGCCCGAAAGCCAACCGAGTATATGAACCTGTCGCCCTTTAATCAACACCTTTTTCCCTCCACCGCAATTCAGACACCATATGGTTTGGGGCGGCTGCATGACCAACCAGGGAGTGGCATAGCGGTTGAGCGTCGGCCTTCATTCGGGGGTTCATTCAAATCCTGGTGGAGGGACGAAACCTTGAAAATTGCGTTCAAGCAATCGTGCAAAGTGAAGGCACATGTGATCGCCGTATTGCGGCCCGACAATCTGTACGCCAACAGGCAAACCATCACTGGCAAGTCCAACCGGTGCCACCGTGGATGGCAAGTAGAAGTTGCACGAGTAGCCCGCCCAGAACATTTGCGTCGTCGATGGCTGCGGTCTACCATTGACCATGATCATGCGCTCCCATCGCTCACCTATCTGGTCGTGGGGGAAGGCCGTGGTGGTTGCAGCAGGGCATAGCAGCAAGTCATAATCACTAAAAAAATCCGCCCACGCAAGGCGCATCCTGTGGCGCGTTTCATTGAACTTAAGCCATTCTTTGTGATACATCGCTTGGGCACGAATCATTTGCGCCGGATAACTCCCGTCTTTGGGATCGATTGACCTGAATGCATCTAAATTCTTCTGGAACTCTTCAGGTGTAAGCCGCCCGACCGTTGCCGCGCGCAGGAGCCGGATATAGTTACGATGCGCTTTGTGCGAATCAATCTTTGGGCGCTCGTTCTCTCTTACTTTCACCTTACTTTTCACAAGGAATTCGGTTAGGGCCTTAAGTCTCTTCTGTACTTCCTCATCCACTTCTGCCTCCGGGTCTGTATAGACGATGGTGATTTTGTAGTCGCGCAGTGCCTTTTTCTTTGACTTCGGTAGTCTCAGTTGCCACCCGGCCCCATCGATATCATCAGGCCCGGCCATCACATCCATCGCCAGGACAAGATCATCGGCACTGCGTGCCAGTGGACCAACAGCTGAAATATCGGTGGCTGCGACCACTCCGGGCAGTGCCTGGCCGCGGGGCGAGACAATACCATAGGTTGGCTTATGACCATACACGCCGCAGTAATGCGCCGGGTTACGAATTGAAGCCCCGATGTCACTTCCTGCCTCAAGGCCGGTTAGCCCGGCAGCAAGCGCTGCGGCTGATCCACCCGAAGACCCGCCTGGCACACGCGAAACGTCCCAAGGGTTGTTTGTTGTTCCATAAATTTCATTGAAGGTCTGCCAATCCGCAAGATAAAATGGAACGTTGGTCTTACCGAAGAGGACCGCCCCCGCGTTTATCAGGCGATCCACCACAATTGCATTCTTTTCGGGATAGTTGTCCTTATATTCGGGCACGCCCCAGGTCGTCGGCATGCCTACCACATCATAAGAGTCCTTGATCGTCATGGGCAGACCGTGAAGCGGACCCCATACCTCGCCTCTTGCGAGCGCTTTATCGGCAGCCTTCGCACGCCTGCGGGCCGCCTCAATATCCATAAAAATGATCGCGTTAATCTTGGAGTTATAGCGCTCGATTCTTTCCAGATAAAATTCAAGCAATTCCAGGCATCCAACCTTTTTTCTGCGGATCAGCGAAGCGAGTTGTTTTGCTGAACGAAATGGAAGTCTCATCATCATTTCCTCCTCTGACCTTGCTAGTTGGTAATAGTTTAGTGCTTTGAAAGCAGTGATGAGTCGCATGACAGACCGCGAGGGTCTTTTTCCAAAGGACGTAAAGGACGGCATCATTTCAAAGAACGGCAGTGAGGTCTTGAAACTCGTCACGGAACAGCCCCATAAGAGGATGTCCCTATGAAGAAACCTCTCCCCTGCCTTGCAGAAACTGTATTTAAAGGTAAGGGGGCGTACCACAGGCTGTGAAGAATTTGGGTTACGTCCATTGGAAAAAAGACCCTCGCGGTCTTCTGCCTTTCTTTCAAAACGCTAAAATGTTACGCTAGTTGTCTTCATAGTCTAAAATCTTGAAACTTGTGTCAAGTCCCCCCTGTAGTACCGGCCAGGCGCTTGACACTGGAATTTTATTATTGACAATCTCATCATCCCATGATCCAAGTCCTGGAAAATACCCAAATGGTCCGGAATGGGCCATTGCCTTCAAGGACTATCGTTTTGTGGGCCTAACACCTGTCTGGTCGGTTTTGGAAATGCCTTTACTTCTGCCCCGTATCGTCATAGCCGCCTTGAGAGGGGGGAGCGGTAAAACCGTCGTGTCACTGGGCCTTATTACTGCTTGGCGGGAAATGGGGTACAATATCGCCCCTTTCAAGAAAGGGCCTGATTTTATTGATGCTGGGTGGCTGAGTCTTGCCGCCGGCCGCCCCTGTCATAACCTGGATCCTTTTCTGATGAACCAGGGGCAGATCCTGGGATCCTTTCATTCAAATGCAGAGGGGGCTGATCTATCTATTATTGAAGGGAATCGGGGTCTTTATGACGGCATGGACATAGTGGGTTCTTGCAGCACCGCTGAATTGGCAAAACTCCTGGGTGCCCCTGTCCTGCTGGTTTTGGATGTGACCATGGCGACCCGGACTGTGGCGGCTGTTGTAAAGGGATGTCAGGCATTTGACCCGGAAATTAATATAGAAGGAGTCATCTTGAACAAGGTGGCGGGGTCCCGCCAAGAGACGCTGATCAGAAACGCCGTCGAGAGATATTGTGAAATTCATGTGGTGGGATCACTCCCCAAGATGAGAGACAACCCGTTTCCTGAAAGACATATGGGACTTGTCCCCTACCAGGAGAGTAAGCATGAGGAAAAGGCCATCTCGTGGGCCAGACGAGCAGCCAAGGAGTATATTGACCTGGACCAAATCTGGGGAATCGGCCAGGGGGCGGGGAATATGGAGAAAAGACCTGGTGGTAAGAGGGCCCCTTCGGTGGTCAGGACTTCAGATGAACCCCCCCGGATAGGATTCATAAGGGACAGGGCATTTTGGTTTTACTACCCAGAGAACCTGGAACAGCTGGAACGTATGGGTGCCTCTCTTGTAGAAATCAACTCCATTTCACAGAGGTCTTTGCCCGACTTGGATGCACTTTACATTGGGGGGGGATTTCCAGAGACCCAGGCAAAGGCGCTGGCAGATAATTCCATTTTTCGGGATACACTCCGGGAGGAAGTCAACAGAGGCCTACCTGTCTACGCCGAATGTGGCGGGCTTATGTATCTTGGTGAGGGCATTGTGGTGGACGAAAAGCACTATCCGATGGTGGGCGCACTGCCGGTCCAGTTCAAGATTAAAAAAAGGCCCCAGGGTCATGGATATACGGTCTTGGAGGTGGACAGGCCCAACCCCTACTATCCAGTCGGCAAGACCTTGAAAGGGCATGAATTTCATTACTCAAAGGCCATTCTCACCAGTGAGGAGGGGATACATTTTGTCTTCAAGGTAAAAAGGGGGAATGGCGTAAATGGCGAAAGGGATGGTCTTTGCAGGAAAAGCGTTTTGGCCACCTATACCCATGTGCATGCAGCCGGCAATTACCTGTGGGCAAAGGGCCTTGTCCAGGCGGCAATCGATTATGCAAAAAGCAAAAAAAATCAGAAATTGTGAAAAGAGATATTGACAAAAATAGAAAACTGAAGGAATCTATGGTGTTGAATGTCTGTAGAAGGATTAAACCGCTGCGGATCGGTTAACATACCAAAAAAAGGAGGTT
>JAZDES010000145.1:0-3759 GCA_043808585.1 Pseudomonadota bacterium
GATCCGGTCAAACCTAGATTGTGTTGTTGGAAATGGCTCTACTGACCGGAGATTCCGCGCAACTCCGGGAGGGAAATGGGTTCAAATCAAGTCAACCAATTTGATTCATTAGCAATAAGCCCGCCCTGGTGCGACATCTCAGAATGAGCAAAAAAGCCTGCCGCATGAGCCAAATGAGTGAATAAGCGAGAAAGCGAAGCGGGGAACACTGGTCACTTAACACAGGACACTGTTTTGGTTGCGGCCTAAGGCCTGCATTGGGAAGGCTGATCCTGATCCCCTTGTTTTTGAGGGAAACCTCTGACAGTCCTGGCATATCTCCACATGTTACTGAAGACCTGAACAGACATTTCAGGAAAGAGATTGAACGGAACCCCATTATCCTCCAAGAAGGCTCGACACATGTCCACTTCTTCCTTGACGCCAAGCAGGGAAAAGAAGACCGGTTTGCTGCGCCGTTCCTGAATTTCCTCCACAAGGGGCAGATAGGGATCAATTGTCGGGGTGGCGAAAGAGATAAAGAAGATCCCATGGACGTCCCCATCTTCCAGCAGGGCTCGAAGGACCTCCCTGGCCATCTTCTCAAAACCGTGGGCCATCATGTCCGGGAAGATGTCCACAGGGTTTTGTCTCTTCGAGGGAGTCGCAATCACCCGGCTCAAACGATCTACCGTCTCCTTTGAGAAACGGGAAAGCATTAGCCCCCTGTCGGTTGCCGCGTCAATGCTCATAATGGCCTGGGCGCCGCTGTAAGTTACCAGGGCGATACGATTTCCCTGCGGCAAAGGGTTAAATTGGAACCCGTTAAGGGTTGCCATAAGTTCTTCAATGGATCGCATAGGCAAGACCCCTGCCTGACTTAAAGCCCCTGCGAACACCCGATCATCCATCGCCATGCTGGCTGTATGGGTGGCCGTGGCCCTTGCTCCTTCAGAAGTCCGCCCACCTTTGAGGAGAAGTATAGGCTTTTGCATAACCGCCTCTTTCGCCACCTTCAGGAATCGCTTGCCGTCCCGGATATCTTCCAGATACATTGCCACTATACGCGTCTGTTCGTCTTCCCTTAGATAGGACAAGGCATCGGATTCATCCACATCCACCTTATTCCCCAAACCCAGCACTTTGGACATCCGAAAGACCTTGCAGGAACCGAGATATCGCAGCAACGCCCCAACGAAGATGCCGGACTGAGCTGCAACCCCTATGGATCCCGGCCGGAGCATATGCTTATTGACAAAATAGGAGGTAGCCAGTCCAGTATCGGTGTTCACAATCCCCATGGTATTGGGTCCAAAGCCCCTCATCCCTGTGGATCGAAATATGGCGCGCACCTCTTCCTGATAGCGCAGTCCCTCCTCACCGGTTTCGGCAAATCCCTCGGAAGAGATGACAACACCTTTTACCCCGTTTCTTGCGCAGTCATTCAGGGCAGGAGGAATAACCCGTGGGGGAATGATCATGACAGCCAGGTCTACCGGAAAAGGGATTTCATCAAGGCTGCGATATAACCGAACCCCATAGACCTCACCTCCGCCGGGGTTTACCCCTGCTATCTGTCCTTCGAATTCCGTATCCTTCATCCCTTTCAGGAGCAATGATCCCAGTTTCACCGGATCTCTAGAGGCCCCTATAACCGCTATGTTCCTTGACTCCATGACCCCTTTAAGTGAATTCATCTCACCCCCAAAATCGAATGTCCTGGCTTGCCGGTCCGTTCCCCTGGCTTGGGCCCCTTCGCCGGCGGCCCTGCGAAGGCCTGGGCAATAAGCATCCACTCCCGCGCCACCTCCCCTTCAACCTTCAGGTCTGTGTCCTCCACATGGCGACGCTGGACCACCACAAGACAGAAATCCTCAGCAGTCCCACGCACTGACTCTCTGGCCTCCGGCGGTCCCCAGGCCCAAAGCTCGCCTGAAGGGGCCGTCAGCTCCACCCGAAAAGGGACATCCGGGACCTGGAGGCCACGATTGGCGTAGCTCCAGCCGAAGGTAGTCACTCCCAAATGGGCAATATGCTGAAGCCTATTGGTAGGCTCCCTATCAATCCCTAAGGCATCTACAATATCCTGCCCGTGGGCCCAGGTCTCCATGATGCGGGCCGTTGCAAACGACCTGGCGCTCATGGTGGGACCATACCATGGAAGTCGATCCTTGGGGCTGAGGGGAAAAAGGGCTTCCACCAGGGCCTTTCTCTCCTGTCGCCAGTAACCGAGGACCTTGGCGGGCGACCAGGCCCTGATCCTCTCATGGTTGGCCCGGAATACCTCTTTGTGCTCGTACTCCTCTTTCAGGTGCCTTGCAAAGCCCTCTCCATCGGTAGCAGCCAACCGGGCCGTCCCATCGAAATAGGCTATGTGGGCAATCTCCGTCTTTATGGTCCAGTCATAGAACGCTGTGATCAACTGCCATCGGTCTTCAGGAAGGGAGGCCACAATAGCGTCAAGTGATTCATACTCGTCAGTCAGGTCCTGGCAGATCTCCTTCACTTCTCTTCTCCTTTGAAAAGCTAGGCATTATCAAATCAAAAATCCTTTGCGTCCACATTCTCTACTAGGTACCTTTGATCCTCTTCGGTATTTAGGAAGACCCCCAGATTCCCCAGTCGCACCTTTGTCAGCCCCGTTGATTTCACCTCCCGGTATGCCTCTACCATCTCAACCGTGGTAGGCCGTCTAAAGTCCTTCATCTGGTGTTCGGGGAAAAAGGCTAGGATGGTAAAGGGAATCCCCGGATCCACTGAACTCACCGCCCTGGCGATCATGCCGAGGTCTTCTGTTTCCACGCGGTCCGGAATATACAGCGACAGCACTTCAAGCACAAACCCTTTTTTGCAGATCTCTTCAGGCAGGTTCATGATGCGCTCATTGGAACATCCGGTAAGCCACCTGTGCGTCTCCGGATCATGGGCCTTGATATCCAGCCAAAAGGCATCAACGCCCGAATCCCTGAGGTAATCCAGGTTTTCAGGAGTGAGCCCGTATCCGTTGGTCTCGATCAGTAACCAGAGACTGGTGTACCTTTTGATCAACGTTGCACATTCCCCATAGAACTCAGGACAGCAGGTAATGTCCCCCCCTGTAAAGGCCACAATATTTCGCGCCGGGCCGAACCCTTGGGGGCTCAGTCGGATGGATTGCGGGCTTAGGGCGCCCGGACATGATTTCGATCTTACCCCGCGAAGAACGCAGGTTCCACAACACCGGCAGCTATCATGGGCGTGCCAGGCCGTAGCCTTTTCCCTCGGTTCGACGAGGGTAACGGTCTTTTCATAGGAAATAGTTTCCTCCAAAATATCGAGGGGTCTGTACCATCTGCCGTTCTTGACCTTACTGAAATACCAGGAGTGACACTTTCGGCAGGAGAAGTTGCATCCCGACTGGTACACGGAGAGATAGTTTTCAGGCCTGGAAAGGTGTATGGAGGTGATCATTCGATATATTTCTCCATTTTCCTCCTTCAGTGTGGCCACACACGCAGGCATATGTCTTCCGTTCACCTTTACACGACAACTACCAGGCGAATACCCCTGCTCCGTCAACTCGCATTTGAAAGGTGCAAGATTGTGTTTATCCAGACTCTTCACGTTAATCTTCCATTTATTCGCGGGACATCCATTTATAGATTAGCCTCATTCTGGCTATTGACGTTCCATTTCCTGCCAATCCTCTTAAGAATGAGCCTTAATGATACCGTAGTAAACTTCCATTTCACCCTTACTAGAGAGGTCTGTGGCACTGGGGTCTTTTATATCTCCTTGAAT
>JAZDES010000146.1:0-14466 GCA_043808585.1 Pseudomonadota bacterium
TGGTGAGCATGGATGAGAAACGAGCGATGGCAACTTGCGGCCAATACCGGCATCCAAAGCCGACAAAGGGAATGGCCGGTCGCTTTGACAGCGGCAGCCAGTATACCCGCTGTGATTTCCGGAAGCATTTGGATAGCTATGGCATGACCTACGGTATAGGCAGAAGTGCCACAACTTTATGGGAGGGAGGCGTCCGATACCCGGTCTTCTGACGCCTAAAAAGACCAGTCCAGGCTGAAGAAAACCCCTTTTCGCTCCTGTGCTTTCCCGGAATGACTTTGTTTGGTTCCGAAAAGATCCCCCAGGGCATGCTGCCCCACCAGGTTGAATCTCACATCATGGGTCAGACGATACCCGAACATGATGGACATGTTTGTGTCATATGAATCTTCAATCGTCTTAAGGCCCGCGGTGGGGTATTCCGTTTCATCCGAATATTGGAATCCAGCGGAAAAGGCCCACTTCTTTGTGGGATATAGGGGACGCACATAAGATTATAATATTCAATCGTGAAACAAGGAATATGATTGCGACTTTACCAGATCTTTTCCCCTTCGGACCGCCTGACTCACAGCCGGTTGTGTCAGCTTTAATCTTTTCGCCAACTCCCCTTGGCTGATCCCCAAACTGTCTGTTGCCCAGTAACATAGAATACTGCGCGCCTCTACCTTCCTCCTCTCCTTACCCCTCTCCATTATCTCTTCAGGACTCATCTCCACTCCCGTTCTCAGTAACGGATGAAAATGTTATGTGAAGTTCTGGATTATGTGAAGTTCGTTTTCGCCCCATGATGAAACTCCTCACCATTCCCACCATTTTTTCTCAATTTCTTATTTTCCACAGATATTGCTACACATAATTTTATGCTATATAGATGGGGACGTTCGTGAAATATTGACATACTAAGTTCGTATGGCAAAAGGGATAAATGCCACGTCAATCGCGAATAGACGCTTCAGGGGCGCTCCACCATGTGATCATCCGAGGCATCGAAAGGACGGTTATTTTTCGGGACGATAAGGATCGGGATGCTTTCCTCCTCCATTGGCAAGGAGCTGGAGATCAGCCCATATGCCGTGAGCAAGTCGATAGTACATGCACCGCAGTTATTGGAGCACGAGGATTTCGAGGAACACTTGCTGGAAAGTCAATAAATCACGAACGTCCCTCTGATCGTCGCAGGTCCTGGACCGGAACCACCCGGACTATCTGATGTTCAGAAGGCGGTTAACATTAGCTTTAGTGCAGATAGGGCCCAGCTTTTTAAGGCATGGCAGGCGGTAGCAAACCTGGCCGATATGGCAGGCAAGCTGACTGTGAGTATAGATGCAGAGAGTGAAGAGGGCTTTGACAAAAATAGGCTCAGGAATGCAGTCATTGAGCCACTCCAGGAAGCCGATCTGATTGAATGACTGAATTCCAGACCGGCTTAAGCGTTTAAGGATTTGATATGAAAAAAAGAAAAAATGCAGATCCGTTGATCTCACAGATAGAACTGGCATTAGACTTGGGTCAATTCATATCATACAACCGGTCTTGGGGCTTTGTTCACAACCTGGAAGATACAAAAAGCAAGATTGATGCCTTGATGGAGAGTGGAGAAACTGATCGAGCTGTTCGGCTATATGAGATGTTTCTGTCCGGATGTTATGAAAAGGCAGAAGAAGTCGACGATTCAAGTGGTAATCTCGGAGGGTTTTTTCAGGATTTGTTCTTATCCTGGATCAAGGCCAGACAAAAGGCAGGGCACGCTGCAGAGGAAACCGTTGGAGATATCCTTAACTGGATAGTGAATGATGATTATGGGTTTTGTTATGATATAGAAAAGGAAGTGGCCAAGGTTCTCAACAAGGAGGGCTTTCTCTTATTCAAACAGCATTTTCAGGATCGATTTGAGGAAGCCTTCGGCCCTTTTGAATCCGGAAAGACCAAGTATATTTATGACTATCCCGCAGACGTTTACGTGAGTGCGAGTACTTTGAAAGACATCTATGTTGTTAAGAAGGATGTTAAAGCTTACCTTGCGCTCTGTGAGAAGGTGGGGACAACCCCAAAGGATTATGAGCATATCGCTTCACTCCAAAAAGCAAAAAGGCACTATGATGATGCGCTGAGATGGGCTGAAAAAGGGCTGAAGCTTGAAAAGGAACGTGAATGGAGGAATCAATCCAGTTATCAATTGACTGGTATCAGAGAGGAATTACTCAACAAACTGGGACGGAGAGAGGATGCTCTTGAAAGTGCCTGGACAGAGTTCATGAGGTACCCTTCCAAGTATAGCTATGACCGATTGATGAAATATATCCCCAAGGAGGATTTCCTCCATTGGCATGATAAGGCGATAGATGAGGCGAAAAAGACCTCATTGTCTGCATTTATTGAGATCTGTACGGCAACGAAAGAGTGGGATGTTCTTTCAGAGCATATTGCTTCCGCTGAGCACGAAAAGCTCGAAAAGATCAGCCATTATACCACCGAGAAAGCGGCAAAGGGGCTTGCAAAAAAATACAGCCAGGCAGCAGCGAAGGTCTACGCTGCTTTGGGAATGCGGATTATACTGGATGGAAAGAGTAAATATTATCATTACGCACTCGAACATTTTCGGAATGCCAAGAAGTTGTATGAAAAGGCGGGATGCGACCAAATGTGGATATCCCTCGTTGACCGAGTGCGCGAAAATCATTCCAGAAAATACAGTTTCATTGGAGATTTTGAAGAGATTGTAGCCAGTAATGTCCCAAAATCTCCTGAGTCCTTTGAGAAATGGGCACGAAAGACATGGAAAAAACAAACATCAAAATGAATAACGAGAAGAACCCAAGAGATATTGGGAGTCTGCTCTTGACATGGAATACCTATTAGGTTCGCACCAGCAGAGCGGGTGGTTTAATGAAATTAATTATGGCTTATGACAAAATGAAGTCCAGTATGCCCGCGGCTCCGTGCATCTTGTTTTCGCCCTGCTGCCATACGATGGAGTTGGGACCTTCCATTACATCGTCTGTGATCTCCATCCCCCTGTGGGCCGGGAGGCAGTGCATGACCGATGCATTGCCATCTGCCAACTTGAGGAGTTCGGCATTGATCTGATAACCTTGAAACGCCTTCAGCTTTGTCTCTTTTTCCTTTTCTTCACCCATGCTGATCCAGACATCCGTATAAAGAACATCAGCCCCTCTCGCAGCGTCTTTCGGGTCTTGAAAGACCTTGAGCTGGGAACCGGTCTTCTCTGCAATTCGCCTGGCATCATTTATGAAGCCCGAATCGGGCTGATATCTTGAAGGACAAGCGGCATTCATGTTGACCCCCGCAAGGGCACATGCCATCAACAGCGAGTTGCATACATTGTTTCCATCGCCGATGTATGCAATGCAAATTCCTTTGAGCCTGCCTTTTACCTCCAAGACAGTGAACAGATCACAAATGGCCTGTGTCGGGTGTGCAAGGTCGCTTAGCCCGTTTATGACCGGTATTCCGGAATATTCGGCAAGTTCCTCAACGGTTTGATGGTCGTAGACCCTGGCAACAATAGCATCAAGGTAGCTTCCAAGGATCCTGGCAGTATCTTTTAGGGGCTCTCCGCGCTTGAGTTGAAGCTCGTCTGGAGCGAGATAAATGGTTGATCCTCCGAGCCTCAAAGTGGCCGCCTGAAAACTCGCTCGAGTCCTTGTAGATGGTTTTTCGAAAAATATCCCGATCACCTTGTTTTGCAGCACCTTGAGTGTTTTCCTCTGTTTAACCTCGCTCTTTAGGAGCCTCGTCTTTTCAAGGATCTTAAACAGGTCTTCGCTAGTTAAATCCCTCAGCGTCAGTAGTGATCTAGGCATTCACTTTTCCCTTTCTCATTTTCAATCTTCATCCTTTCTTCAGACTGATGCCTTTGACAAGCAAAATCATCTCTCCTATACTATATATAATGTATAGGGGATCAGGGCATGATTAAGGCCAAATATGCTACACCCGTGGACTGGATCTTGTCAACTCAGGTAAAGTCAGCAGGATTGGTAGGTCCTAAAATTGGCGAATAACAATACGGAAAGATATGACCAATATGGTGCCTCTCCAGATGAGGTAAAGAAGCTGATCTCTATCCTAGAGGAGGTGGCAAATGGCAAATACTCCAATGATATAATGGAGTTTACTAAGCCTGGCCATTCGGAAACCATCCAGAGGATTGCTGAGGCAGTTGGGATGATGATGGTGAAGGTGGAGGCCAGAGAGATGCACTTGGGGCAAGGGGCCGATACATCGAGGGTCACGCCCAGAGGGTGGCGATCTATTCGGAGAGGCTTGCCCGTAGGATTGAACTTCCAGAAGAAGATGTCGAGAACATAAGATAAGGATCGGGGGCATGCTCCATCACTGTTGAATCCCCTTTACGGCGGACACCGCTTACTACCCTTACAAAGTCTTCCAGCTTCCACATTATGCCCTCAGATGTGGTTATCTCATAGGCACCATCGCTATAAATGTATAGTTTGGCAAATTGTTTCAATTTGAGGCTGGCGCTTTGATACTCCAGCCCAGGCATTGCCCCTATTGCAACCCCGCCAGCATTGAGGAGGACCGTCTCGCTGGCCTGAGGTGAATTCCCTAATATTGCAATCGCTGGAGGATGCCCTCCACTGGCAAAGACCAGATCCCTTCTGCCTTGATGGTAGACCCCATACCAAATAGTAAAGAACATGTTGTTATGTTTTTCCATTTGGTAGAGCGCATTAAGGGTTGCCAATACATGGCCGGGATCCCGGAAGTCTTTGGCGGGCAATGATTCAGACCGCAGTGCGTTGATTACTGATATGGAAAGAAGGGCTGCGCCTACGCCATGCCCACAGACGTCCAACAGGTACATGGCAAAGTGATCTTCGTCTATCCAGTGATAGCCAAAGGAGTCGCCACCAAGGAATGTGGAGGGAATGAAAAGCCAGTCGGCCTTGATATCTCCGTTGAGAGGGGGGGGCAGCAAAGAACGAACGTACTCAGCAGCCTGATTCAATTCGTTGGTAAGCGCCTTCTGGCTTGCCAGGAGGGCCTTATACGCCTCGTCACGCTCCAAGAGCGAGATGTAGCCCTTCGAATGGTGTCTGATGCGGGCAATAAGCTCGATCTTATCAGGCAATTTTACCAGGTAATCGTTGGCCCCCAAAGCGAATGCCTCTGCCTTGGTAGCAGGTTCCTCTTTGGTGGATAGGACAATCAATGGGATATTGCGGGTCTTTTCATTGGCCCGTAAGAACTTTGCCAAGGTCAGGCCATTTATCTCCGGCATAACCAGGTCGAGGAGGATAACGGTTGGAGAAATATCACAGGCCATTTGAACGGCCTTGGCGGGGTCTTGACAGTAATGAAAGGCAATATCGGGTTCGTCGGCCAGCACACGACGGACCGCCTCCACGGATGATGACCTGGTCGTCAATCAATAAGACCGTAATGGGATTTAGGGTAACACCGATCGAACGTTCGTGCAGCTCTTGGGCCGTATTGCTCATTACGATCCCACACTCCTCTGGTATCGCTGCCTAGGATTCTTCGGTAAAATCAAACTCCTGGCCTTTTGTTACAAATCCCTTGAAACCGTCGGCCTCCGGCTGGAAATCGGGATCAGGCTGGTAATGGTAAAGCCACATTTTTTTCTTCAGGGCCTCAGGCAGGGTGCATAGATCATCGTAATGGGTGTGGATGATGGACTTGAAAGGCGTAGTTTCACAATCGTGAAAGACGGCCACCACCTTTTCACCGACCCTGGAGATCACATCGGGCTGGAACTGCGTATCCATGGTAATGAATACGGCCTGTCCGTTCCGTTCAGCCTCCTTTATCAGGAGTCCGAAACTTGAGTGTCCCCTTTCGTCAATAATGACGTGAGGCATCTTAACCAGTTCAAATCTGATCCCTTCCCACAGGAATGAGTCGCCACACCCAAGGGGCCGGCAGTCGAAGTACTCTGAAAGATTCATCTCCTTACCCTCTATGCGACCCAATCCCCCTTTTAGGGAGTTATTCCACATCTCATCCATGAGCCTTGCTTCCATGAAGAGCTTGGGCCTCACCCTGTTGGGAGAGAAATAGGTGTTAAAGGCCAACCACTCCATCCCCCCGATATGATCCGCGTGAAGGTGGGAGATGTAGACCGCGTCGATCTCCTCACAGAGGTTCAGATTGTGGATATTGCATTCACTCAGGGCAAATCTTGCATCACTGCCACAATCGACAAGCATCTTCTTGCCGCTTCTGGCAAGGATCAACATGTTGGATTGGTAATACTTGAAGGTGGTGAAGGCGGATCCGACGCCAATGAACTTGATTTTCATGGAGCTATTCGATTCTATTGGATTCCATTATTCTTTCAAGAAATGCCTGGGCTTCAGGAGGAATCGATGTGAGGTTGACCCTGAAGGTATTGGGAGGGCCGGGGAGTTCTTCGGTGACCTTGCCGTATATGTCGGAGGTGATCTCCTTGCTATCGTTGTCAAACAGAGAGATCTTGAGGTTATCCAGCCTATGGGCTTCCATCTCAACCTGTATCTCTGCGGCATTTTTTAACATCTTTGTTATCTTGCCTTCATAAAAGTCTTTACCCGCATGTTTTCCTGACAGAAGAACAATCTGGACCTTCAAAGGCTTCACAAGCCCAACCAATTCAACCGGTTTTTTCTCAGGGAGGAAAAGATTGAACTCGCCTCGAATCCCTCCCACGTCGTAAATGGTGATGGGCTTCTTGACGCCCTTGGGCATGACCTCCATCTGATCGTCTATTCTCAGGATCGGGCCGCATTCCTCCAGCGTTGTTTCTGAAATCAAGATTTGGCCACCCACTGTATAAGACTCTATTCTGGCGGTAAGGTTCACGTTACGACCCACCACACCATACTTCATCCTCTTTTTTGAACCTATGTTGCCAACCACCAACTGACCTGTATTGATACCAATACCCTGTTCCACTTTCGGATAGCCTTTTTCCGTGCACCTACTGTTAACATCGGCCATGGCAAGCTGCATCTCAACAGCGCAGGCCACAGCCCTCTTGGCATCGTTGTCCCTCAGGATGGGGGCCCCGAAAATGACAAAGATGGCATCGCCTATGAACTCGTCAATGGTGCCCTGATACTTCAGGATGATTTCCGTCATGGTCTCCAGATAGATGTTGATGATGCTTACGACCTCCTCCGCGGGAAGGCGCTCCCCTATGGAGGTAAATCCACGAAGATCGGTCATCATAATCGTGACGAAGCGTTTCTCCCCCCCCAGCGCAGCCCCCTCCGGTGACTCCAGTATACTGTTTACGATGTCATCTGAGAGGTATCGGCCGAAGGTCTTACGAATAAAGCGGTTGGCCTTTTCCAGCTGGTCATGGGCCTCATTCCTCTCCAAGAGATTGATATAACCTTTGGAATGGTAGCGGATGCGTGCGACAACTTCCAGTCGATCTGGCAGTTTCACTAGATAGTCATTGGCGCCCAGGGCGAATGCCTCGGCCTTAGTTATTGCCTCCTCCTTGCTGGATAAGACAATAAGTGGCACGTCCCGGGTGGCCTTGTTGGCACGAAAATACCGAACCAGTGTCAACCCATCCACTTCAGGCATAACCAGGTCTTGCAGAATTACGGTTGGAGAAATCCTGTTGGCAGTCTTAATGGCCTTGGTTGGGTCCTGGCAAAAATGAAAGTCGATGTCATGCTCGGTCGCCAACATCCGGCGAACCGTCTCACCTACTATGGGCTGGTCATCCACCAGGAGTACTGTAATTCGGTGCGGGGTCAAGAAAACAGAATCATGCATGGCGTCTCTTTAATCGCGGTATTTGTTCCCTTCCACTGGTCGCTAGCCTTTGCCTTTCGAGGACTTATTGAGAAAGCGAATAATGGCCGGAGCGATTTTTTCTATTGGAAGGATCTCGATGGCAGAGCCCAGTTCCTTGGCCGCCTTTGGCATGCCGTATACTATGCTGGTTGCCTCATCCTGGGCTAGCGTGTACCAGCCTGCCTGGCGCAGGACAGCTAACCCTTCGGCCCCATCCCGACCCATCCCGGTAAGCAGAACAGCAACACATTTCTCAGGCCAATGATCGGCTACACTCCTGAAAAAGGTATCCACCGAGGGCCGATAATGACTGTTACGGGGCTCCTGGGTGTAGGAAAATCTAAGGTCTGGTGTGAGTACCAGATGCTCCCCTGTTCCAGCCATATGTACTGTCCCCTTAATTGGCCTGCCTCCCTGCGGGGCCAGCCTTACCGTCAAAGGGGTCTGGTGGCCCAGCCAATCGGCCAGACCAGCGGAGAAGGCCCCGTCCACATGCTGTACAATGACTATCGCGGCATCCAGGTCTTTCGGAAGGTTAGATAGCACTCCTGCAAGGGCCTTAGGCCCACCGGTGGACGAGCCTATTACTATTAAGGGCGGAACTTTTTCCGTTGCTACCCGCTCGGCTGGCTTAGAGATGGAAGGCTTGCGGGGAAGCCCTCCCAGTTTCCTTATCATCTCAATCTTCTTCAACAGGGCCTCTCTGCTGCTGCGGGCCACGGGATCTTTTCCCATTGAAGGTGTATTGATGGCGTCTAATGCCCCGTGTCCCATGGCTTCGAAGACCTTGGCAGCGTTACCATCTACTGTGGGGGTCACCACCAGAATGGGACATGGGGATTCAAGCATTATTCGGCGTGTGGCCTCAGCCCCGTCCATTCCCGGCATGATCATATCCATCAAGATGAGATCGGGCTTATCGACAGCACATTTTTGCACGGCCTCAGCACCACTTTGGGCGACCCAGCATACATCGTGGCCACGAACGCTAAGCACAATTTGGCGCAGCTCTTCCACGGCCGCTCTTACGTCATTGACAATGGCGATCCTCACGATCAGGCCTCTCCTATAAGGTCTACAACAGCGTCGATAAAAGAGTCGTCCTGGAAGCTGCCCTTGGTGAGATAATAATTGGCACCCGCTTCCAGACCTCCCAGGCGGTCTTCCTCCTTATCTTTATAGGAGATAATTATCACAGGCAGCGATTTCAGGGCAGCATGGTTTTTGATATTGGTTATAAGTTCTATACCATTCATCCTCGGCATATCCACATCGGAGACCACCAGGTCAAAGTCACCCGTACGTACGGCATTCCAGCCGTCCAGCCCGTCAACTGCTATTTCCACCCGGTAACCTTTGTTCTCCAACAGCTTTCGCTCCATTTCACGCACAGTGATGGAATCGTCCACAACCAGGATAGATTTCTGTTTTTTTACCTCGACCTTGTCCGATCGACCGGTCACCTTCCGCAGCCGTCTGCCTGCAAGCAAGTTATCAATGGAGCGCACCAGGTCCTCCACATCAAAGATCAGGACAGGAGAACCGTCCAGCATTACCGCAACCGCGCTGATATCAGGGACCTTCCCCAGCCGGGGGTCCAGTGGGCGTACCACTAGATCGTATTCACCCAAGAATTTGTCAACCAGCAGGCCGTAGGAGTTTAGCCTGTCGCTTACCACCACCACATGGAACCTGTCCTCATGGTGAGCGGGCTCATTGGTGCCCAGCACGTCGTGCACATTTAGAAGGGAGATGTTGTCATTATCAAACTCGAAGTACTGACGGTCTTCCACCGTGTGGATATCCTGTTGGGAGAGTACCAGACAGCGGTCTATGCGGGCCAACGGAAACGCGTAAGGCTCCCCGCCGATCTCCACCAGGAATGTGCGGACCACAGAGAGTGTAAGCGGCAACTCCATTTGAAAGCTCAGCCCTTCACCGGGCTTAGACACGGCACGCACAACGCCTCCCACCTCATGGACCATGTTGCGGACCACATCCAGGCCCACCCCACGGCCTGATATCTCGGTAACATTATCCGCAGTAGAAAAGCCTGGCAAAAACAGGAAGTCCATCAATTCGGGTTCGGTCAGCTTGTCTACCATATCGCGGGCGACCATCTCCTTGCGCAATATTTTTTGCCGCAGCTTATCCAAATCAACGCCACGCCCGTCGTCGGCGACCATAATCATGAGCATCCCCGAACGGTGCACCGCCTCCAAACGGACCCTTCCTGTCTCAGGCTTTCCGGCAGCCAGGCGCTCATCAGGGGGCTCTATGCCATGATCAACCGCATTGCGCAAGAGGTGATTAAGAGGGGCATCCAGCTTTTCAAGGATATCTCGATCCACTTCCGTGGACTTACCAACTATATCAAGTCTGACCTTCTTCCCCAGTTCTTTGGCCAGGTCCCGAACCAGCCGAGGAAAACCCCCGACACCGTCTGCAAAGGGGCGCATACGCACGCCAATAACTTCGTGGTACAGTCGGTCCGACAGGCTGGCCGTTGTACTGGTAAACATCTCAAGTTCATTCAATCTATCGGCCAAATTGAGACTGCACTCCTTGACCTTTTCCCTGGCATCGAGCAACAACCCAGAGACCTCTTCAATTCCTTGCTTACGTTCCACGGCCTCTTTCAATCCTTCAAGGGTTTTGAATATTTCGATATGGCTTTTCTTTAGCTCCAATAAAGAGGCAGAAAATGGCGGGAGCCAACGGGCACTGACAACCACCTCTCCTGCCTGGCCCATGAGGCGCTCGATCTTTCCCGCCGTAACCCGCACCATCCGGTCTTTGTCATCTGACTCCGGGTAGTAGGGTCTGGCTTCAGCTACCTTTTCGGTAACCGCCCTTTCCTCTCGATCGCCTGGGTGGGCCAGGGCAGAATCAGTAGTTGGCCTCAGAGAGGGAGGCGGTGCCGGCTCTTCGACCTGGGAGGCGGCCTTGGGTGGTTCAGGTTCGGGAGATTCGCCCTTAAGGCTAAGGGCTAGGTTGGCAATCAGGCGGTCGATCTCGGCCTCATGTTGTGCCAACCAATCTTGCAAGTCTCCCTCTAGGGCATTGGCGATCTGGGTTAGGATATCAGCACTTTTGAGGAGGATATCGATTTGCTCCGAACCAAGCAGGACTTCCCCTCTCTGTGCCGCTACGAAACAGTCTTCCATGGAGTGAGCCAGCTTTACGACCTGATCCAACTCCACGATCCGGGCAGCCCCCTTGATCGAATGGGCAGCGCGCATCAGTGCCTCTAGCTTGTCAGAGGCAGAGGGGTCGTTCTCCAGCACCAGCAGACCGTCGTTTAGAATCGCCACATGCGTCTCCACTTCGGTCAGGAAGAGATCCAGCATGGAGGCATCAGCGATTACCGCCTTCGGCACGGTTTCCCTCTGTTTCCGTTGCTCCCGTGGAGGTGAAGACGGTTTATCTTCTTTCTTGACCACAGGTTCTCTCGGTAAAGGTGCCGGTGGTGTTTCGCCCTCACCCTTGAGTATTCCCTTTGTGGCGGAAACCACCCGGTCGATTTCTGCCTGATGTTGTGTCAACCAACCCTCTAAGCCTTCCCCGAGGGCGTTAGAGATCTGGGTTAGTATATCAACATCCTTGAGGAGGATATGGATTTGCTCCGATCCGAGGGAGACTTCCCCTCTCTGTGCCGCTACAAGACAGTCCTCCATGCAATGAGCAATCCGTACCGCCTGATCCAACTCAACGATCCTGGCGCTCCCCTTGATCGAATGGGCGGCACGAATCAACGCCTCCAGCTTGCCGAAGGCAGAGGGATCGTTCTCCAATGCCAGCAGACTGTCTTTTAGAATCGCCGCATGTGTGTCTACTTCTGTACGGAAAAGATCCAGCATGGAAGAATCGATTAAATCCTGTCCATTCCCCATAGTCACTGCATACTCCTCGCCAGTGTATAAAGCAGCAGTTCGTCGTCTAGGAAGGCCACATATTTATCATCCCACTTGAAAATTCCCTTGGTAAAGGTTGATTTGGCCTTGGCCACGGTGACAGGCACATTCTGGAAACGGTCCGGGCGGACATGGTGAATCCCGTGAATTTCGTCGACTGGGAATACCCATTGGTTACCATCCTTATTTACCACCATCATTCTTTGATACCTTTTCCGTCCCTCATCCTTCTTGGGCTCTTCTGTCTCCAGGCCCAACAGCCTCTGGAGCGAAACGCATAACTGGATTTCGCCATGCACGTTTATTACACCCATAAGCGCCTGGTTTTTGCTGTGTGGGAGGCTATGTACCATGCCAGGTTCAATGATCTCGGCAAATAGACTGGCAGGCAACCCGAGCCATTCCCTTTGTATGCGAAAAATGACCACGGATAAGGTCCCTGGGAACTCCTCCTCCTTTTTTTCGACTAATACCTGGGTCCATTCTTCCTTATATTCCTCGGGAAGGTCACGCTCCAAGAGGTTTCGCCCACTCTGCGTAAATACCTCGCAGTTACGGCAGTGGATAACCCGCTTAAGTTCTGCGCAACGTGGAGTTTCCTTTCCCCACACCCCGATCCGCTTCCAGCAATTCTCCTGTCTCAGGACAACTAGATCTTTCAATGGATGCCCTCTTTCTGTCGGATACGTTTCACCCGTTGCCGCAGTTGTGCTGACCTTTCTCCATCACCACGGTGTTCTGCAATAAGTGCCAGATGATTCAATGCCTCGTAATGGTGGGGGTCAAGATAGACCGCTTTATTGAGCCATTCCTCAGCATCCTTTTCTTTCCCCATGGCCAGGCAAATCAGTCCTTTCAGATAATGGGCCTGAACATGGACCATGTCTCGGTCCAAGACCTTCTCACACAGTTTGGAGGCCTTCTCCAAAGCCCCTTTATCCGCCAACGCCCTTGCCTGTTCAAGCAGCCCTGCTTCTTCATTGGGGGGCCTTTTACGGTCCTTCACAGGGTATGATTTATGGTCTACTGGACCGGTCTTTGTGAAAAGGTCAGGGGGGACATCAGCCTTGCCACAAGCTGAGGGTTTACCCTGTGTATGGCGCCTCCTTTCGGAGCTTACCCGAGGCCTGGGTCTCACAGGCCCTTTCGGCGTTGGTGCCCCAGTCTGTCTGGTGAGGGCGAAAACCCCGGCCTCCCCTACCATTTGGAGTCCAGCGGTAATGGCCAGGGCTCGCTCGGCATGCCCGACAAAGAGGATGCCCGCCCTTGCCAGCAGCCGATCAATGACCTCCATGACTCTCTCTGTTGCCCGAGGGCTCAGGTATATCAATAGGTTGCGGCAAAAGATGATGTCATATGCTGCATCCCCCGACAGAACCTGTCCATCGAGTACGTTTCCCCTGACAAATTGGACAGTGTTCATCACCGAGGGATGCAGCTGATAGCCCTCGGGTCTTGCCTCAAAATACCGTTCTCGAAACCATAGGTCTTCTCCTCGGAAGGATTCAGGACCGTAAAGCCCTGCCCTGGCCTTCTCAAGCGTCTTCTTGCTTATATCTAATGCGATGACAGAAAAACGGCCTTCCTGAAGGCCCGCGTCCAGCAGAGCCATGCTAATGGAATAAGGCTCCTCTCCAGAAGAGGAGGCTATGCTCAAGACCCTTAGAATGCCATCGTCATTCCCTGGCAGCCATTTGTGTTTCGCGTAAAGGCCCAGATAGGTAAATGACTTCCTGTTCCGAAAAAACCATGTCTCCGGAACCACAACCGTTTCAATTAGTTCCTCCCATTCATCTCTCGATTTACTGAGAAGATTTAGGTAGTCCCCACCCTCTTCCAGCCCGCAGATACGCATGCGTTGCTGGACGGCCTTCGCTATGGTCTCGGCACCTATGGACTCGGCGGATAGGCCTATCTTCTTTTCCAGCAAGGACTCAATGCTATTCAGCTGCATTATCTACACTACTGTGAAGCATTGGTAGAAAATTGAAGCTCCCCGGCAAGAGATCCAGATCTATATACTGGATCATCTTCTTCTCCTCCATAACGATTCCCCCTAGATAAGGGGCCCTACCCATATTGATGCCCGGAGAGACAAAGGAGTCTTCCGATTTCCTCACCGCTTCAGTGACCCTCTCTGCCATGAGACCAAGAACGTAATGGGTATTGTCATCTCTCTGATAATCCACAAGTATTATCCGGGTGCTGAGCCGCATCTTACAGGGACGTCCCTGAATCAGCTGGCACAGGTCGACTACCGGGACAATCATACCCCTGTAATTGAAAAGCCCTGCAAAGTATTTAGGGGTATTGGGCACCTCCTTAAGGTTGACCATGGGGGCCACTTCCCTGACCTTGTCACACTTGATGCTATACTTGACGTCTCCCAGGTAAAAGAACAATACGAGCATGTCTTTTCCCCCGATCCCCTTATTTTAACTTAAAGCGTGATACCTCGTCCTGGAGCCCTTTTGCAGCATCATTTAACTGTTCAATGGCACTGTAGGTCTCGCGCAGGGACTCCAGGGTCTGCTCCAGCTCTTCACTGAGGTTCACCATGGCAGTGTTGATCTTATGGGCATTCTCCGATTGATGGCCCATCGCCACATTGACATCCTCAAAACTGGGAGACAGGGCCTGAACCTGCTCTATTATCCGCGTCAGTTGAGCACTTATCTTGCCAACATCCTCAGCACTTCGCTTCACCTCCGCTATGAACTTGTCCATCTCCATAACACCAGCAGATACCGCA
>JAZDES010000147.1:0-25006 GCA_043808585.1 Pseudomonadota bacterium
TTTCTTGATATACACTTCGGTACCCGCCATTCTAAATTCCTTTGGCAATCTGACGGCCTGGCTTTGACCATTCATAAACAATTTTGCTGTTTTCATTTTTATCCCCCCCTGTACATATATACTGAAAGTATATATTCAAAATGCTGTTTGTCAAGAGGAAACCGTGTAAGTCTGCGTGGGGACCAGGATCACCCGTCAGGATTAAAGGTGGCCGAGAGGACGGTTGTACTTCTGTAAACTTATTTTAGACAGGATGGCCAGGATATTCAGGATTTTGTAGACAAGGGGACGTCGGTTCCAAAACGACTTACGCGTTGGTCGTTGCTGGGAGATTGTTGCTGGTTGCTCGTTACTCGTTGTTTGAAACTTCCCCAGAGAGCATAGGGCCATGGGTCAAAGAGAATGGAGCAGAATGAAAACTTACCCGGATAGTGTGCTATTTGATGCGGGTCAAATTGTCCGATTTGTCGAGCTGCTAATTATATAGAAGGCCTTTAAAGCCTTACGTAAATGTCTTTTCTGTGGCCTACTCTCAAAATTACAATGTCATTTCCTTAAATGTCAAAGATGACTCTATAATCACCGATTCTAAATCTATAGCTACCAATTTTGGGACCAGTTAGTTTTTCAGCATATTTAAGAGGATCATTTTCATATCTGCGGAGGGAATTTCCAATGCGTTTTCTAATTGTTCGCTCAAGCCCCCTGATATCCTTGACTGCACGATGTGTATAGAGAAGACGGAATTTCACCCGGTAAACACCTCATTATGGGCTTTTGTCCTCCCGGCTTTATAGTCATCTCTGGCTTCTTTAATGCTCATAAGATACTCAGGTGAAGTAGAAGCGAGGAGGTCTTCTAAAAAAGCATCTCGTTCTTTCTTTTTCATCTTTTTTACAGCATAAATAATTTCTTCTGGTTTTACCTCTACCCTTATGGCCTTAAGCATCTCATTCCTCCAAGCTTGTCAAATTATCGGAAAAGGAATTTAATATAGTGGGGACAAAAAAACTCAAAGATCTTTCCCATATTTCCTAGCAGTTCTCAATAATTTTATAAAAGGGGACATCCTGGAAAGGGGGACGCCTGTGGGTTTGTGGGACGTTATTGAATTTGATGAATTATTTCTTTGTAACACTTTAGCGCTCTGCAACCGGGGCAATGGGGGTTTCCCTTTTTCGGGTGTAAAACTCGCCCGTGAGAGAGCGTAAAGTAATCACGCGCCACAGCTGAAAATAAGGACATTTGGAGCTCAAGGGTTGAAGCTGAAAGCTGGAAAGGCAAAGGGCATAGGGCACGGGGCGTAGGGTAAAGGATCAAAAGATTGAAGGACGAAAGACTTTTGTTTGTTGAGCAGGACGAACAAAACTCTCAGCCTTGCGGTATATTGATGATTACAAAACTCCATGTGTAAAAGAGATCAGCTCTGCTCTTGTTAGTCGAATGTGGCGAATAGGCATAGGGCCCCAGAGAGATGCCAGAAATCTGGGACGCGAGGAACCGCATTGCGCAAAGCGTAATGATCTCGTAGCGCATCGTTCTCAGCTCATAGGACGGGTCAAATGGTTGATGGGTTAATTGGTCGATTGGTTGAATGGATTTAGGAGTTAAATCCCCCATGGGGTTGCGTGCAACTCAATTTAATAACGGAGGTTTCGTTAAAGCTCACTGGGACGCAATAGTCTTACTTAATTTCCCTATAAATTTTTCAGCCGCTTCCAATGCATCCTTAACCATCTTAGTGTCATATATAAGAGCTCTGTAATATCCTGCAATGTGAAGAGCATCGTAAAGTTTCTCGAATTCTCTTAAGACCCTTCCATCATGAACCGCTAAATGCTTTTTTAAGGCCGCACGATAGCCATTAATGGATTTAGGGAGATCTTTTTTTGTAAGTCCCTTTTCAATTAGAACAGCATTTATAGATTCAAGAACGGCCAGGTAAGCTGTGCCGAAGGCCTCTCTGACCGGTTTAATGTCGAGGTAGGTATCTTCTTCCACAGGGACCGTTTTAAGGGCCGCTCTGGCATTCTTAAGGTATCTATTGGCCTCTTTTATCGTGCTTTCATTTTTCATAATGGGGTAATGGGGGATTACCTTTCGTCTTTAGTATAAGTATAGCACCAACTCTAATTTGAAATCCTCATGCCTGTCAAGAATAATTTGCTATGACCGTGAAGCGGGACGCCCTTAAGTTTCTAAGCTTTTTTGTTTATTAGACAGGATTTACGGGATTTTGGGGATTCTTGTTGTTTTTCCCCTTTCCGGTAGAAAGGGAAAAAGACAATCCGCCTTCGGCGGAGGGGGTACTTTCGTCGACCTTATTTACTTCGATGGCAAGGGGACGTTGGTCCCAAAACGACTTACGCGTTGCCCGTTGCTGCGAGCTTGTGACTGGTTGCTCGTTACTCGTTGTTTGAAACTTCCCCAGAGAGCATAGGACCATGGCTCAAAGAGAATGGAGCAGAATGAAAACTTACCTGGATAGTGTGCTATTTGATGCGGGTCAAATTGTCCGATTCGTATTTGGAAAAATGAATTGGTGTGTTTGGTGGATCTGGTGCTTTTGGTCTAATATACCTCTTCATGCGTCCCTATTGTTTCGAGGAACACAGCCTCCCGATCTTCATATTGTCCAAATCGAAATATGATCCTCAGGTCGTAGCCTGCGCTGCATGCCCAAGATCCTTCAAGTTTGCCTTTTAACTTATGGGTCTTGAGTTTGGGATGGGTTGCATCTTCAGCCAAAAGCTTCAGAGCGGTTCGGAGTTCTTCAGCAACCTCGGGATGCCTTTTCACAGTTTTCTTTGCTGCTCTGACAAAAGCAGAAGACCCGATTAACAGACGTTTCATGACACTATTTCTGTCATTAGCTCATCGGGGCTCACCGGTCGGCACTTGCCTTCTTCATGTTCTTTACGTGCCTCCCTTATTTCCGTGAAAAGCTCATTCCGGCGGTGCTCAATGATCCGCTTTGCAAGGATATCTCTTAGGGCTTCCTGATCTCCGAGAGGTAGTTTATCAAGTTCCTCCAGTATCTCCCCGAAGGGCATCGTATCTTCCATTGATTTAACTCCTATTTCAATGTTAGGTAACATTGCTACATGCTGAAATTATTTCAAGTATTCGCTCGTAATTTCCGGATTGTCAAGCATCTTTTCCTTTCCCTATCTCCAATCGCGCACATACTGCCTATTTGGCGATGGAATGCGTGGGAATTAGGGGACGTTGTCACCTTCTGACTTCATTTTGGACAGGATTGACCCCAGTGAAATACGCTCGCTCTGTGACTTCGTCAATTTCACGGGGCGGGCAGGATTTTCAGGATTCTTTTGTCCGGTCAATCTTGCTAATCCTGTGTCGCCCTTCCTGAGTTATGGTCTGCTGTTGTCTGTTATTGGTGTTGGGAGCTGGTAAATAATTAGGAATCTCTCGCCCGCCCTGATGAATGCTCGTTCGGAGCTTCGCAAAGCGAATTCAACCGGGTAAACTTCGCTAGAGTTCACCCCAGTTGAATCCCCTCCGGGGTGCTCTCGGCCGAGCAATTCAACGGGGCAAACAGGGACACAGAGATTATTTTTTTAATTTCGCTTCACAGGACCCAGGCTCTGGGGCCCTGTGGGTCTGTGAGAAATAAGTCTTGCACTGAAGAACCTATGGAAAACCTTGGTTACATATTCAATTTGTTCGGGTTTCAGTCCCGGATACACACCGATGAAAAAGGTGTTATTCATGATCGTATCGGTATTTTTTAGATCCCCCCCCACCCGGTATTCTATGTGTTCATAGGCAGGATGGCGAATCAGGTTTCCGGAGAAGAGATTGGGGGTCTCGATTTTTGATTCCTCAAGAAACACGGTCAGCTCGTTACGGGTAAAACCAGCGTCTTCTCTTACGGTAATGACAAAACCGAAATAACAGGGTTCGGTATTTGCCCGGGTTTCCGGCAGGATGAGATAATCCGAATAGGGTTCGAGGGCATTGTAGAGGGTTTCCCAGTTACTGCGGCGGGCTGTGATAAAGGTATCCAGTTTTTCCAACTGGGCACATGTGTAAGCGGGACGCTGGTAAAAAAGTAAGTTCCTTCTTTGCTAACAAAGACGGGTCTTTAAGACGCTGTATGATTGTGGGTTTAGGAAACGCATTAGGATTGAAGATTTGTAACACTTTAGCGCTCTGCAACCGGGGCAATGGGAGTTTCCCTTTTTCGGGTGTAAAACTCGCCCGTGAGAGAGCGTAAAGTAATCACGCGCCACAGCTGAAAATAAGGAACTGTGCCAACGCTAACATCATCTCGTTCTTGAGAGAGCGCTCTCCGTGATTTCTTAACGCTCTCTAACGGGCCCAGACAGGGTTACACCTCTCAAAAAGAAAACCCCCATTGCCCCGGATAAACGCCAGATTGGAAAAGGGCTAAAATGATACGAAGATTTAAGATTGCAGATTGTCGATTGTTGATTGCAGATTGTCGCCTCGGTTAAATCCGCTCCGCTCGTTACTTAGGTGAATTTAACGGGGTAAAATTGAAGATTGAAAATAACGAGAAAGATTTATCTTTCACCCCAGATAAATAGGTTTCACATTTAACAGGGCAGGCAGAGACCACGGAGGGACAGAGAACTATAGGATTGAAGATTGACAACTGAAAAGGAATAAAAATATTGAACCGCTAAGACGCCCCAGTTAAATACGTTTCCCTGTCATTGGCATGAATTTAACCCCGGTTGAACACCCAGAGGGTACCCGGTTCAACGGGGCAGGCGGGGCAGGCCCCAGTTGAATACGCTCCGCTCGTCACTCCCGTGAATTCAACGGGGCAGGCCAAGGGCGCTACTAAAGTGATATATGGCTTATCTTCGTTCCAACACATCCTTTAATTTATCAGCTAATACTGTAATCGAAAACGGCTTGTGAATAAATCCTTCGGCACCTGCATCCAGTATTCCCTGTACAGGGCCATCGATGGAATAGCCGCTGAAAACAACCACCTTGAGACCCGGCCTCGACTCCATAAGAAGCGGGTATACCTTATCACCCCCGATATCAGGCAGTTTTATGTCTAAGAGGGCAAGGTCAATCTGGTCGTCAAAGGTGCTGGCAATCTCTACTGCTTCTCTCCCTGTCCTTGCTTCCAACACACGGTAGTCGAGCCTCTCCAGTATGGCCCGGGTCAAATTAGCCACCATGGCATCATCTTCTATCAGCAGGATGGTCCCTTCACCGGTTACCAGTTCGACCTCGGGGATAGAAACCACTTCTTTCTTTACCTCTTCCTCTGCCTCTGTGGCGGGGAGGTAGATTCTGACCACAGTCCCTTTCCCCAATTCTGAGTCCACCGTGATGCTCCCACTGTGGCTTTTGACAATGCCGTAAACAGATGCCATGCCAAGCCCACGACCCACAAAGTGGGTGGTAAAAAAGGGGTCAAATATCCTTTTCCTTGTCTCTTCATCCATCCCTTTTCCATCATCCTCAACAGAAAGGCAGACATACGGGCCAGGCGTAAGACCGGGGTGGCGCTTTATTAACGCCTGGTCACGGTTCATGTTTCTGGTTGAAACCCTGATACAGCCCGGGCCTTCTATGGCCTCATTTGAATTGGCTATTAGGGCAGAAAGCACCATCTGCATCTGGGTGCCATCGGCCTTTACTTTCCTTTCATCCGGCGCAAGATCAGTTTCCAAATGCACGCCGGCATTAAGGGTATGTTCCATAAGGGGTAGGGTATTTGCCACAAAACCGCTCAGGGAGATGGGTCGAGGATTGTATTTTCCTCCCCTTACATAGGCCAACAATTGCCTTATCAGGTGGGCCATGTGATTACCTGACGTCTTCATGCCTTTCAGGCTTCTCATTGTCGTCTCATCGTCACAATGCTCCAACTCGAGAAGTTCGATGTTCCCAATGATAGGGGTCAGGGCGTTGTTGAACTGGTGGGCAATGCCTCCTGCCAGGGTGGCAATGGCCTCCATTTTCTCGGTCTGTTGGAGTTCGGCTTCGAATCTCTTCCGTTCAGTGATGTCTGTGGCAATGTGAATGACCTTTCCAAAGTCTCCTTGTTGATCGAGCATAGAGGTACATGAAACCAGAAAAGTGCCGCCCAGGGCCTCGATCTCAATTTCAAAGGTTTCCAAATGGCCGGGGTTCTCCATTTTTACAAAGGGACAGGTGTGCGGAGGCTCCTGGCTATTGTGAAAAACTTCGTAACATTTCTTTCCGATGAGGTCCCTCTCATGCCTGCCCATTGCCTTCAAAGCGGCTCTATTGGCCTTGATGAGGCAATGATCTATATCGAGAAGGACGGTCGGGCTCCCATTGGCCTGAAAGATTTCCTCCCATGCCTGTTGGCCCTTTCTTAGGTCTTCCTGGGCATTTTTTCGCTCCTTTATCTCCCGCTCTAACACCCGGTTGGCTTCCCTCAACTGCTCATAGCGCTTATGCAGTTTCTTCTCCATTTTCCTCTTGTAAAGGGCAATTTCAATGGCAGCTTTGATTTCCGATTCATGAAAGGGCTTTACAATATATCCAGAGGGCGCCACTCTTTTGGATCTTTCAACGAATTCCTCGTCGTGATAGCCAGTGATGAATATCACCGCGACATCCGATTCCCGTTTGATCTCCTCGGCGGCAGAAATCCCGTCTATCTTATCCGGCAATATGATATCCATGAGAATGAGATCAGGCTCCAGGTTTCGAGCTGTTTCAACGGCCTGCTCCCCTGTTTCGGCCTGCCCCACCAACTCGTAACCGAGAGAAGTGAGCATCTCCTCAAGGTTCATTTTTAGGACTGCGTCATTTTCTACGATCATGATTCTTGGCATATTATGTCTCCAATAATTGATGGTTTGGTAAAAAGTCCCCAAGACCGTCACCCCCGCGAAGGCGGGGGTCCAGAACTGTTTGATTTTACTGGATTCTCGCCTTCGCGGGAATGACGAAAACGGGTCATTTCGGACTTTTTACGAGATTGTTAAGATTATCACAAAAACCCTCCTTTTGTCACCTTCAAATGTTTCTCTACGAAACATAGATGGGCTCAGATCTTGATTTGTGATTAAATCCATCCCATTTCTTCGGGATCCTAGTGGTACAAGAATAGGGGCGTAGCGTCGTTGAGACGCTGTGCCCAAAAAGGGGTGTGCCGAAAATTGGGTCTACTCTTGTTGTAGCTTGATAAGAGTCAAGAGCAGACCCCATATACACTGCGGAAGTTCGAAATCAAGCCCCTTTGAATTCTCCTTTTCGTTTTTCCAGGTATGCGTTTATCGCCTCTGAGAGGTCCTCTGAAGGGACGATCATGCTGGAACGGGCCGCATTGTATTCAAGGGATTCATTCAGTGTTGCCTCTTCATCGAATAGGAGAACCTCCTTGGCCCCTTGTACCGCTAAGGGAGGATTGGCCGCGATCTCCTCTGCCATTTCCATGGCCTTTATTCTGAGGGTTTCCGGATCCGGATAGAAACCATTGACCAAATTGATGTCCTGGGCCCGTTTTGCGTCAAACCTGTGCCCCCGGAAGGCGATCTCCCGGGCGTGTCCCTTTCCCACCACCTTAGGTAGGCGCTGAAGGCCGCCCACATCGGTGATGAACCCGAGTTTCGCCTCGGGCAGGGCAAAGAGGGTCTCTGAGGAGCAGAGACGGATGTCGCAGCAAAGGGCCAGCTCGAGACCTGCCCCCAGGCAGTGGCCGTGAATGACCGCAATGGTGGGCAACGGAAGAAGCTCCAGCCTCGTGTAGATGCCCTGGGTCTTTCTCACCTCTCTGAAAAACTCCAGCTTCTCGGATGCACTTGAACCCTCAGCCACAACTGAAAACAGCTCATTTTCCGGGCTGAGATCCAGGCCTGCGCAGAATGATTTCCCTTCTCCCTGTAAAAGGATAACCCTGGCATCAGGGTCTTCTTCAGCCATGCCTATTGCATTGTCAAGAGATCTCCAGACAGAAGGATTCAAGGCGTTTCGCTTCTCCGGCCTGTTGAGGGTAATAAATCCCACGTGACCATCCCTCTGATACCGGACAAGTCCTTCATGTCCGGCCCCTTCTTTACTCATAAGGCCCTCCTCCTTTCACTCGCTTGATGAAAAAGGATCTCTCCTTTTTGTGTTTCTCTGGAAACTGCGCCCTTCTCCTCAAGATATCTGAGGTGTGAAATCGCCTCTCCTGTTGCAAACCATTTCTGCGCCAGAGGGAATTGATCCCAGGAGTCGCATGCGATGTCCCATGTCATCTCCGAGGCAACGTGAAAGGCGTTCTTAGGACCCCTCGCCAGTATCTCGATCACTTCTTGTGCCCTTCGATGGTGATGCCTCTTTAGCTCTCGGATCCTCTTCTGATGGTTCTTGAAAAGACGCCTGTGACCCGGTAGTACCTGATCAACATCCAGGCCATATACCTTATCGAGACTCGTTAGATAAGCTTCCAATGGGTTTTCCTGATCGGACCAGCACTGGATATTGGGAGTGATGTCGTTGAGGATGTGGTCTCCAGAGATTAGGATTTTTTTCTCCGGCTCATATAGACAGGTGTGGCCCCGTGTATGACCGGGGGTCTCGACACACCTGAAGAGGTAGTTTCCGATCCTTATGATATCGTCGTCTTTCAAGATGCTAAGTTCCGGAACCCACTTCGATCCGAACTTGTATCCAGGATGGCTGCTTAGGGCCTTCTGTAGCTCTTGTCTTGGAAAGCCGTTCAGGCCGGCGTAGCTGAGCATCGATTCCCAACCGCCCCAGGTCTCGATAATCTCTGTGTCCGGACGGTTGAAGTAGGTCTTGGTGGTATCAGTAGCAAGCCTTGATACAAGGCCGAAGTGATCGGCGTGAAGGTGCGTGATGAAGAGGTCTGTCTTGCTCAGGTCAACATCCAATTCTTGGAGCCCACTATTCATGGCCTCAAAACACTCCTCCCGGTTCAACCCGGTGTCGATGATCAAATTCCGATCCGGGCCCTTTATCACATAGGAATTTAGGTATTTGAGGGGACTCCCAGGTAGAGGTATCTTGTTTCGAAATAGGTTCGGTAAAAGCTCTTCGACCATTCTTTTGCTCCTCAAGTCGCACCATCCAAAAAGACAACTGCGCTTTGGTAATCATTAAATTAGGTCACAATGTTCGGCCAAATATCGGAGAAAGGCGGGGTCGGCCCCGCCTTTCTCCATGGCCCTGCCTGTCCGAGGACAGGTCATCCTTTGCCCCAGACGAGTCTGGCTTGTTATTGGAGCGAGGCCCCTATTTCTCGGCCGGTCGCTCTTTAGACCCCCACACAATACTCGGTTGAATCCATCCGGTAACCGGGAAGAAGTCCTTCTTCTCAAAGTCACACTTCATTACCCTGTAATAGTGGGTCCCCTTTCTCATGTTTGGGCCGTACTGGATCTTACCCAGCCCTCCCGTGTCAAAGTCTTTTATATTCTCCAGGGCGGTTACGAATTTCTCCCTGGTCAAATCCCGGCCGCAATCTTCAAGTGCCTGGGTCAAGAATAACAAGGGGGACCACAACAAGGGCATGAGCCGCCAGCTGAGCGGTTCCTTGGCCGCCTCTTCTCCCAGCTTCTCGGCAAAGAGCTTCTCCATCTTGATCCAGCCGGGAACCCTCTCATGTCGCATGCCCAGATTGAAGAAGTGGTAGTGTCCGTGTGCAAGCTCTCCAGCCATGAAGGTCCTGGGGTCTACTGTCACATAGTCCCCGAAGAAAAGGGGTTTCCATCCGATTTTGTTGGCCTCTTTAAGGAGGCTGGCGTAGACCGGCGCATACCCTGCATAAAAGCAATGAGTGACGCCACTGGCCTTCATCTTCATGGCCTGGGCGTTGAGGTTTTTCGTGCCTCGTTTATATGCCGCCGAGGCGACCTTGAGCCCATATTTTTTTGCCCCTGTCTCGACCCCCTTGAGTGCAGATTTGCCCCACTCGTCGTCCTGGTAAACGACCCCGATCTTGGGCTTTTTCACCTTCAGCTCATTGACGATGAAATCCAGCATCATTATTCCGTTATCCTCATCACTGCAGGCATACCAGAACAGGTAGCGAATGGGCGGGTCGAACATGTTCTGTGTGGTGGCGGCAGTGGGAAAAACCGGTATCTTTTCCCTCTTGATGTCTTCAAGAATCGCCGTGCACGGTGTGGAACCATAAACGCTTATTATGGCAAAGACCTTGTGCTGGTTGACCAGCTTTGTAAATGCAGTCTTGGTAAGGACCGGGTCGTATTTATTGTCTTCCACTACAAAATCCACCTTGCGTCCGTGGATTCCTCCCAGATCGTCGTTTACCCATTTCTTCCAGACGTCCAGTGCGGCAGTGCACTGCTTGCCCAGATAGGCCCCGGGCCCGGACATATCCTGAAACGTCCCGAACAGGATCTTGTCATCAGTCACCCCAACCTCGGCCAAGGCGCGGGCAGCACCTAGGGAACCCAGGGCCAAGACACACAGAATGGCCAGTGCCAAACGCAAACTCTTTCTTCTCATGGTACCCTCCTTTTCCTTAATTTGGTTATGGTTAATAATGAATACTCCGAACCATCTTGTCCTATTCAAAAACCATGGCGTTTTTCAGAGGTGTTTTCAGCTGATGTCATACCCCTTGGATTTGAACAGGATACAAACTATCCTTCTATCCTTCAATAGGTAAAGGGCCAGGGTTTCCAATATCTCTTTATCTTCACCCATATGCCAAAAAGACCATCCGGCTCAAGCAGAAGGAACAAAATGATAATCAGTCCATACACCACCACGGCCACAGCCCCGATCCGCGGGGAAAAAGCGGGGTAAGCAGAGGCTATGGGACCGGAAACCGCATTGATAATTTCAGGTAGCAGGACCATGAATATGGCCCCGATAATGGAACCCATCACAGTGCCCATTCCGCCGACGATAATCATAGCGATGTAAAGGACCGACTGGTTGAAGGTGAAATGGTCCGGGCCGATGAGCCCCAAGAGGTATGCGTACATGGCACCGGCAAGACCCGCAACAAAACTGCTGATGACAAAGGAGAGGATCTTGTACTTTGCCAGGTGGATGCCTATGATCTCGGCTGCTATGTCCCGATCCCTGACCGCAACAAATGCCCGGCCTGTTCTGCTCATGGCCAGGTTCTTGGTAAAGATGGCGGTAACAACGGCAAGAACGAGGATAACATAGTAAAACGACTCGTAGGTGTCCAGCTCGTAACCCAGAAGAGCTGGGCTTGGCAATGTGATACCCCTGTCGCTGAGGGTCAGGCTTTCCCAGTGGTATATCACATGTTCTACAATGAACTGAAATGCCAGCGTGGTGACCACCAGATACAACCCCTTCAACCGGAGGGTGGGAATGCCCACAATAGCGCCGGTGGCCGCCGCCATTGCTCCGGCCAGAGGCAGGGCAGCAATAAAAGGAAATCCGGCCTTTGAGGAGAGTATGGCTGCGGTGTATGCCCCGATGCCCATGAAGGCCGCATGACCCAGAGATATGAGCCCGGTATAGCCGGTCAGGATGTTGAGTCCGAGGGCGCCTATTACCGACACCCCGCAGACACAGGCCACAAAGACAATGTATCTCCCAGCAAATAGAGGAAGTCCCAGGAGAAAGAGGCCAAGCACAACAAGTGATATCTTGGCAGCAGGGCTCGGAAAGATCTCCAGGTCCTGTTGATAAGTCCTTATGCAAAACCGAGTAACTGCCATTCAGCCATCTCCGGGTTTAGACACGTTCGATCTCTCTGGTTCCGAAAAGCCCGTAGGGGCGGATCATCATTACTATTAGCACAATTACGTAAGCGGTGATTTCGTTGATCCCGCTGCCGAGGTAATCTTCCAGGTAAAAGCCGGCCAGGTTTTCGGCTATGCCTATGATCAGGCCGCCGATTATGGCCCCGTGCACGCTGTCGAGTCCGCCTAGAATGATTGCAGGAAGGGCCTTCAGGCCGGTGTGGCCCATAATCGGCTCGAGGAAGGTAAAACTTGCCAGGAAGACGCCTGCAACGGTGGCTACCAGAGATGCAATGGCCCACGAAACAGTGAAGACCCTTTTTACGTTGATGCCCATTAAAAAGGCGGTCCTGGTATCCTCGGCAGTGGCCCGCATGCTGATTCCTGATGCGGAATATTTGAAAAAGGAAAAAAATATGACCAGGAGGATGGCGGTGGCCAAGATGGTATAGATCTCTGCCTGGTTTATGGCGGCCCCCAAGAACAAGAACGGTTCCCCAGGGAATGGGCTCGGGAACTGAAGCTCTTCATATCCCCAGATCAGGCCGGTGAGACCCCTCAGGACATTTGCCAGGCCCAGTGTTACCATGATTACGGCCAGGACCGGCTCGCCCACCATCGGCCTCACCACCATCATCTCAAGGATGGCGGCGATAAGGCCCATCAGGACGAGGGCACACAAGAACCCCAGGACAAAAGGGAGCCTGAGGGCGGTGATGAGGGTAAAGGCAACATATGCCCCAAGCATCATCAATTCCGGTTGGGCAAAGTTGAAGATGTCGGTTGCCTTGAATATCAGGACAAACCCCAGGGCAATACAGGCGTAAACGCTCCCCCAGGCCAGGCCGGTGATCGTAAGCTGCGTAAATATCTGAAAGCCCATTGGCTACCCCTTTGGATTGGCGATTGACGAGAACAGAGCGGCCTCCGCAAATCGTCAATCATCAATTCTTGCTTCTGTACATTTCTTCGATGATATGGCCGAACTTTTTGTTGACGGTCTTTCTGCGGAGCTTCAAGGTTGCTGTCAGTTCGTCATCGTCATGGTCAAGTTCTTTGTCCAGTAGTCTGAATTTCTTGATTGTCTCTACCTGGGCAAAGTCCTTGTTGGTCTCGTACACCTCCTCCTTGATCAACTCGTTGACCTCAGGGTTCTGAGACAGGCTCTTGAATGTGGTGTAAGCGATGCCACGTTCCTGGGCCCACTTGGCGACGCTGTCGTACTCGATCTGTATGAGGGCGGTCAGATACTTACGTCCGTCACCAATGACTATGGCCTCGTTTATATAAGGACTGCACTTGAGGCGGTTTTCAATCTCGGACGGGGCGATGTTCTTGCCACCCGAAGTAATGATGATCTCCTTCTTCCGGTCCGTTATCTTGAGCCTTCCCTTATCGTCAATCTCGCCCACGTCACCGGTGTAAAGCCAGCCATCCCTCACGGTCCTTGCCGAAGCCTCTGGATCCTTCCAGTAGCCCACAAAGACGTGGTTGCATTTCAGAAGGATCTCCCCGTCTTCAGCTATCCTGATCTCAACCCCTGGTATGGGCTTGCCAACGGTCCCGAGCCTCACCTCGCCGGGGAGGTTGACAGTGCCTATCCCCGTCTCCTCGGTCATTCCCCATCCCTCCAGCACCATCACACCCAGGGAATGAAAAAATTTGAGCACTTCAGGCGCGATGGGCGCGGCCCCGCTGACAGCAATCCGTGCCCTCAGGAGCCCCAGCTCTTTTTTCAGAGGCCTGAACAGGGCCAGATAGCCCAGCCCGTATTTGATTCTGGGGAGAAATGGGATAGTTTCACCGGATAACCTGGCATCAGCCATGCGCTCGCCGACCGGTATGAACAGGTCATAGATCTTCTTCTTTAGCCAGGTGGCGTCTTTCATCTTGATGATGATACCGGCCATCATCTTCTCCCAGATACGGGGTACCGCCAGATAAAAGGTCGGAAGGATCTCACGCATATCCATGGTAACGGTCTCAACACTTTCTGCGAAATTGACCGTGGCACCGGAATTGAGTGGAAAAAAGACCGACATCATGCGTTCGGCCACGTGACACAAGGGCAGGTAGGAGACAATTTCATCGGTGTCATACTGGGGAAGAACCTGGCTCTGGGCCTTGAGGAACTGCACCACATTGTCGTGGCTCAACATGGCGCCCTTGGGGGGGCCAGTGGTGCCCGAGGTGTAGACCATGATGGCCACATCTTCAGACCTCAGTTTCTCCAGGGAGCGGTAGTACTTTTCCGGATCCTTCTCCTCCACCTTTCTCCCCATCTCCTCCACGGCCTCGAAGGAGATGATCATGGGGTCGGTATAATGGCGAAGACCCTTCATGTCGGTGACGATGATTTTTTTGAGTAAGGGCAGTTTTTCTTTGACCTCGAGGACCTTGTCCACCTGTTCCTGGTTATCGCATACCACAAAGATGGATTCAGAATGGCCAATGACGTAACAGGCCTCCTTGGCCGGATTTGTCGGGTAGACCCCGACAGCCACGGCACCGGCACTCTGCACGGCCAGGTCGGCATAGAGCCACTCGGGTTCGTTTTCGCCGAAGATGCTCACGTGATCGCCCCTTGAGAGCCCCAGCTCAAGCAATCCCAGGCAAAAATGTCTCACGTGTCGGCAATATTCATTCCACGAGATCTCCTGCCACGTGCCGAAGTTCTTTTCGCGAAGGGCCACGCGATCGCCATACTTCTTTACCTTGCCAAGGAAAATTCGGGGTATGGTGTCTTCCTTCATCTCTTGCCCAGTCTCCTGACAAGTGTCTCGTATTCTTCACCCAGGTAGGCCTTTTGAACCTCAGGGTCTTCCTGGACCTCCTGCGGAGTTCCCTCCCCGATTTTTTTTCCGAAATCGAGCACGCATACCCGCTCTGAGATATCCATTACAACGGCCATGTCGTGCTCTACCATCACTATTGTTGTCCCCAGTTCCTCGTGGACGTCCAGGATGAAACGGGCAATGTCTTCTGTCTCTTCCTGGTTCATGCCGGTCATGGGCTCGTCCAGGAGCAGGAGTTTGGGATCCTGTGCCAGGGCCCGGCCGAGTTCAACCCTCTTCTGGACACCATATGGAAGGCTGGAGACCAGATGTTTTCGCCACTTCTCCATTTCCAGAAAATCGATGATGTCCTCCACCCTGAGTCTGTTGACGGTCTCCTCGTGGGCGCGATATCCTGTGAGTGCGTTTCTGAAAAAGCCGATATTAAAGTGGTTGTGACGACCAAGCAGCATGTTGTCTATAACGTTCATGTTGGAAAAGAGCGCCACGTTCTGAAAGGTTCTGGCAATGCCCAATCTGGCGATCTGGTCAGGCCGGAGCCCTGAGAAATCCCTGGCTTCAAATAGGATCGTCCCGTCATCTGGCTTATAAAACCCGCTGATACAGTTTAAGAGGGAGGTCTTGCCCGCCCCGTTGGGACCTATAACTGCATAAAGCCCGCCCTTCTCAACAGAAAGAGATACCTCGATCAGGGCCCTTATCCCTCCGAAACTTAGCGATACTTTCTCTATGTCCAAAAACCCCATCTGCTCAGGTCCCTTTCCAGCACAAGGCGTGGGCGGTCTCAAAAATCATGAAAGCCAGCGCTTCCTGCGTTTGTAATGCTTGACCTCGGCGAAACTCTTTCGCTCCTCGCCTTCCTTTACGCCGAGGTAGAACTCCTTGACATCCTCGTTATCCATCAGTTTAGGGCTCGGGCCATCCAGCACGATCTTTCCATTCTCCATGATATATCCATACTCGGACACGGCGAGTGCAAGGAGGGCGTTCTGTTCGACCAGCAGGATGGAGACCCCTTCCTCCTTGTTGATCCTCTTGATGATATCGAAGATCTCGGCAACCAGAAGTGGGGCCAATCCCAGGGATGGTTCGTCCAGCATCATCAGCGACGGCCGGGCCATCAAGGCCCGCCCGATGACCAGCATCTGCTGTTCCCCGCCACTGCAAAGGCCCGACTGCAGCTTCAACCTCTGCCGGAGTATGGGAAAGTAGCTGAGTACAAGATTATAGTCCTTGTCGATCTCCGCCTTACCGTCCTTGCGGGTGTGAGCGCCGACATGGATATTCTCCTCAACAGTGAGCTCCGCAAAGACCCGCCGGCCTTCCGGTACCTGGGTGATACCCAGGCGAACGATCTCCTGGGGGTCCATCTTGTGGACAGCATGACCGTCAAATTCGATCGTGCCCTTTTTTATCTCGCCGTCCTCGTACTCCAGGAGACCCGATATTGCCGTCAAAGTCGTTGACTTCCCAGCGCCGTTGGAGCCCAGAAAGGCGACTATGCTGCCATCCGGCACCTCCAGGGAGATCCCCCTGAGTACCAGGATGATGTCATTGTAGACCGCTTCTAGGTTGTTTACTAGCAGCATCTCAGATTAAAATCTCCAGGTCGTCCAGCGGATAGGAAACGCAGGAGTGCACATAGCCAAACTGTCGGTCCGATTTGCGAACCAGTGCACCGGGGGGCTGAAATACCTTACCGGAAAGGACCTTGACCCTGCACATGCTGCATTCCCCTGAACGGCAGAGGGATGGAACCACAAGCCCTCCCTTTTCAAGAGCTGCCAGCAGCGGCTCTCCTGCACGGCCCCGCAGGGTCTTATGACCCTTTACCTCTATGGTGAAAAGATCCTCTGCCTTTACCTCCTGAGGCCAGCCAGGATGATCAGAGATCTTTGTGGGGGTGCCGTAGACCTCTTTTCTTATCTTCCTTTTTGGGATCCCCAGTTTTTCAAGCTCAGGGATGCAATAATCGTAAAAACCTTGCGGGCCGCAGAGGTAGAATGTCTTATCCGAAAGATCCGCAAGCCTCTTCCCTATGAGTTCGGCAGTTATTAATCCTTTAAGGCCCTTGTATCCCTCCCCGGGATTCTCAATCACCGGGAAGTAGTGAACATTTTCCGATCGCTCGGAGATTGACTTCAGCCGGTCGTCAAATATTACGTCATCAGGGGATTTGTTGCCGTAAAAGAGATAAATGCTTCGATCAAGACCGCAGTCAACGACCTCGCGCATCATGCTCATGAAGGGTGTGATACCGCTTCCACCTGCAAGGCAGACCATTATCCTATCATGGAATAGGGGGTTGAAGTAGAAGTTTCCCGCAGGCCCGGAACTTCGAAGGGTATGACCCTTCTTTATCTCATCGAACAGATAGTTGGAAACCAGCCCGCCTTCCACCTGCTTTACGGTAATATCATAATAACCCGTCTGGTTGGGGGGTGAAGAGATGCTGTACGGCCTGCTGGTTCTGACCATATCTATCTCAAGAAATAGCGCAATATACTGTCCCGCCTGAAATGGGGGGAGGTAATGGTCTGTTGAAACCAGCCGCAGCGTCTTGGCCGACAGGGTTTCCTGGAAGATGTCCGATACCCGGAGCTCCAGCCGGGGGGGATGAAGGAGATGGATGTACTGCTCGGGTGAATCTTTTTCAGCCGAATAGTCTATGCCATATTTTCTGCTCGTCTCTATATCCTCGACGATTTCACTATATCCATCAAATTCCTGGAAAACTAACTTCTTCATTGTTCCACCCCGTTATCCACCGAGCTTTTTCATTATGGAACTTGCTGCCGAGAGGCCCGCCTGCAAGGTGGGCTGGAATCCGCAGTCGCCGATCCACCCACTGGCAAAATAGAGACCTTCAATGGGGGAGTAACGTCCCGGCTGGAAAAACATGGAGTCTTTGGTGTACTGTTCAAAGCCGTAGATCGCGCCTGCGGGGTGACCAAGGTACCGCATATGGGTGAGGGGCGTCGCCGCCTCCACCTCCTCCAGGTGGTCTCGCACGCCGGGGAAGACGCTCTCCACCCTGTTCAGCATGGCCTCCGCGCACCGGTATTTGACACGGTGATACTCTGAAGGGGGGACGCGCAGCCAGGGCTCCCCATATTTCAGGGTAACGATGTTGGCCTGGCACGTCCCTGGCAGGGAGAACTCAGGATCCGCCACGTCGTAACAACTCATGACCATCAGCTCGTCGTCAATCGCAAGGCGTTTCATCCGGTCGAAGTTCCGATCGGTGATGTCAATATTGGCCATGAGAAAGGTGGTGGAATCCTTGATGCCAAGCTCGGAGGGTTCACAATCAAACCCTGCAAAGGTCACAAATGCTGAAGGGCTGAGGGTCCTTCCCCTCATCTCCCTCCGGACCTGGTCAGGTACATTATCAGGTTGGATGAGTTGGACATATGTTGAGACCTGCGAGGCATTGGAGACCACATATCTTGCCGGTATTGAGTCTCCGTGCTCCGTGACTACCCCCCTCACAGCCCCTCCTTCGACAATGATCCTGTCGGCCTTGCAGTTGAAGCGCGCTGTACCACCATTCGAGAGGAATCTGTTCAGGATCGCGTTTGACAGGGCCTGGGAGCCGCCTCTTAGGTGAAAGGGTTTGAACTCGATATAGGTAAAGAAGAGCATGGCAAGATAGGCAAAGGAGAGTCTCGTAGGAGGAAGGCCCAGAAACCCCCAGTAGACCGATAAGATAGCCTTGAGCAGTGGATCGCTGAAGACTTCATCCAGGACCTGGATTGCGGGTTTGAAGGCATGGCTATAAAGGACAGGATACTTCTCCCGGGAGGGTTCAGGGTCTTTGAAATAGAAGACTGAGAGCATCTGGGTCGCATAGCTGTAAACCAGATCGAAGAATCTCTCTATGCCCTCTTTTTCTTGAGGGAAGCTCTCCTGCAATTGGGAAATGACCAAATCCCTGTCGGTCTTTAGCGTCAACCGGAACCCATGAGGCATGGCCACATGGTAAAGGTCAGGCATCTCCACGAATTCCAAATCATCAAGTACCCCAAGGCTATCTAAGAGCATCCGGAGGGGCCCCGGTTTTTCCTGGGTACCCATGCCGCTGAGCTGGTGAAGCGCCACCTCAAACTCAAACCGGCCCCTGCAGAAGCTGGTAGCGCATCCCCCCGGTACATTGTGTCGTTCAAGGAGCAGGACATTGAGTCCCTTTCGGGCGAGGCCCGTGGATGCGGTCAGGCCGCCGTTACCGGCTCCAATGACGATTGCATCAAATCCCTTCATACACCCTCCTGCTTTCCCCCCTTGGCCCTTTCCATCCCCATCTCTCTAAGCTTCTTCCTCATGACCTTTCCTACCGTGCTTTTTGGAAGTTCCTCCATAAACTCCACCAGCTTGGGCACCTTGTAGGCCGCCAGTTTCTCCCTACAGAAGGAGATAACCTCCTCTTCTGTCAGGGTCTCACCTGGCTTTGTGACGATGAAGGCCTTGACCGTCTCTCCCCGGTAGGGGTCGGGTAGGCCCACGGCACAGGCCTCCTGGATCTTGGGGTGCTCGTATAGGACCTCGTCGATATCTCTAGGGTAGATGTTGTACCCGCCGGCAATAATCATGTCCTTTTTCCGGTCTACAATGAAGAGATAGCCTTCATCGTCCATGTACCCGATATCGCCCGTATAGAACCATCCGTCTCGAATGGCACTGACGGTCTCATCGGGCTTCTTGTAATACCCTTCGGTAAGCTGTGGTCCCTTGAGCAGGATCTCTCCGGATTCTCCAAGGGGGAGGTCCTTGGTCCCTGTCTCCAGGTCGACGATCCGGCAGTCGGTGTCCGTTACCGGGACCCCCACGCTCCCAACCTTGGTCTTTCCTCCCCAGGGATTGGCATGGGAGAGAAGTGTGGTTTCGCTCAGACCGTAACACTCTACAATGGAAGATCCGGTGGCATTCTCCCACTCACGGATGGTCTCAAGGGCAAGGGGGGCGGCTCCTGAAACGGTATATTTGATGAATGAGAAGTCGGCCTTGGAGAACTGTGGATGGCTGAGAACGCCTACAAATATGGTCGGCACGCAGGTAAAGATCGTGGGCCGGAACCTGCTGGTCATATCCAGGATGCCCCCTGGTTCGGGGCGTGGAACCAGGACCACAGTAAATCCCCTGAATATGGAATGGTTCATGACCACTGTAAAGCCGGCGGAATGAAAAATTGGGAAGATCCCGAGGAGGCTCTCGGCCCCATCCTCTGCATCGTGGAACCATGCCTTTAACTGCTGTACATTGATGCTGAGGTTACGGTGGGTGAGCATAACACCCTTTGAGAGGCCGGTTGTGCCCCCGGTATAGAGGAGTGTGGCAAGGTCGTCAAATGAGGCCTCGGTCTGCGGGGGGAGGGATGGATATTTCTTGATCAGGTCCAGAAAATCATGGACCCCTTCTGTTGGGTCGGTCTTCCTGTGCATAGCCTTTTTCACAAATGGAAAGAGCTGTTTTTTGGGAAAGGGGAGATAATCGCGGATGTGGCAGGCTATCACGGCCTCGATTCCGGTCTTCTCCTTCAGCTTGAGGATCCTGGGGACAAGGAGATCCAGGGTTATGGCCATCCGGGAATCAGAGTCATTTAGCTGATATTCCAGTTCGGTTTCCGTGTAGAGGGGATTGTTCATAACCACCACCGCACCGAGCCTGAAGACGGCATAGGCGGCGATCACCACCTGGGGGATGTTGGGGAGCAGGATGGCCACCTTGTCTCCCTTCTTAAGGCCGAGGTCTGCCAGGGCCGCAGCAAATCGATTCACCAGCTCATTGAGCTCCCTGTAGGTGATCCTTTTCCCCATCATTATGAGGGCCACATTGTCAGGGAAATTTCTTGCCGCTCTCTCAAGGGCCTCCGGCATGGTGATCTTCTCATAATCGACGCTTGGCGGAACGGCCGGGGCATACGCCTTGTGCCAGATCCTCTCCTCCATGGCTATGCCTCCTTCTTTCAGGTTAGCTTTGCCGAAAACCTCTTTATAACTGAATTGCTGCGAATCGTTTTACTGGACTTCCCTGCCGTGTCTTTTCATAAGCTCGCTGATGATAATGAGCCTCTGGATCTGGTTTGTGCCGGCCCCGAATTCGATCCCCTTAATGTCCCGGTACATCCTTTCTATGGGGAACTCCCTGATGAATCCATAACCTCCGAATACCTGCAAGGCCTTGCCAACGGCCCTGACCCCCGCCTCTGCACAGAATAGTTTTGCATAGGAGGCCTCGAGTCTCACCCTTTTCCCGGAATCAGCCATTGTTGCCGCCCAGTATGCCAGCACCCTTCCTGCCTGTATTTCTGTGGCGACATCGGCCAGGATCTCCTGCATCATCTGGAAGCTGATTATGGGCGCCCCGAACTGGACCCTTTTCGAGGCATACCTGAAGGCCAGATCAAAGGCCCCCTGGGCGACCCCTATGGGTGCGATGGAATAGAGGATCCTTTCGCGGTCGAGCCCGCTCATCAGGACCCGGAGGCCCAGGTTTTCCTCGCCCAAGAGATTTTCTGAAGGGACCTCACAGTCCTCAAAGATTAGTTCGCCGGTTGGAGAACCACGCACCCCCATCTTTTTCAGACTCCTGCCCGTTGAAAACCCGGGGAATTCCTTCTCCACGATAAATGCTGAAATTCCGCGCTGGCCGGCCTCGGGGTCTGTCTTTGCGTAAACTACTGCCACGTCGGCAATGGGGCCGTTGGTGATAAACATCTTGGTGCCGTTCAGGATGTATCTATCCCCCCGTTTTTCCGCCCTGGTCCGCATGGATAATGCATCTGAGCCAGCCTCCGGTTCTGTTATGCAAATGGCGCCGATCTTATTGCCCTGGATCAAGTCGGGCAGGTATTTGCGTCTCTGGTCTTCATTACCATTTCTGTAAATGTTTTCGGTACACAGGATGGCGTGGGAGCCGTAGGTATTGGCCGTTGAGACGCACCCCCTTGCCAGCTCCTCCATCACAAGGACGCAAGAGAGGAAGTCTGAACCGCTCCCTCCGCAGTCCTCAGGTATGGAGATTCCGAAGAGCCCCATATCGGCCATGGCTCTGAAGTTCTCCTGGGGAAACCGCTCCTCTTCATCGATCAGAGGGGCGAGGGGGATGACCTCATTATCCACGAACCTGGCAACAGTTTCTTTGAGCATCTTGTGCTCCGGTGTAAGCTCAAAGTCCACGGCGGGGCACCTCCACCAATACCCACAAGGGGTTTTTCCCTATTCCCATGGCCATTACCTTGATACGGCTTCGATAACAAACATAAGGTCGTCATCTTTCAGGGTAGATTCGTTTTGGGCCACGACCTCCAGTATCCTGCCATCTGCGGGCGACTTGATCTTTTGAAATACCTTCATGGTCTCCAGCAGTGCCAGTATCTGCTTTTTCTTAACCAGGTCCCCTACGTTTACGTAAGGCGGTTGATCGGATGCAGGGCTTCTATAGAATACTCCTGACATGGGAGCCCTCACTTCAACCCTCTTGTTTTGACCGGTTTCAGCCATGTTTACACCCCTTTCTCGGTTCAGCCACAGCGGGGGCGGTGGCAATCAAGTCACAATGATCATCGAGCCCTTAGGCCAAGGATTTCTCGAGCCTCAGCGGCGCTTGCGATCTCACGTCCCACTTCTCGAACGATCTTGACCAACGCGTCAACGAGTTGGGCGTTGTCCACGGCCTTCTCACCATTTGGGAGATAGAAGGTGTCTTCAAGGCCAGTCCTGACGTTCCCGCCCATTTCGACGCATCTTCTGTGGAGGTCCCATATCTCGCTCCGACCCACGGCGATGACCTGGTAGTGGCTATCGGGCGGCATCTCCTTTATAAGGAGGGGGAGCCATTCCGGCTTGGCCGGCATGCCGCTGGCAACTCCCATCACCAGGGAGATATGGGCAGGGCCATCAAACATACCATTGCGCTTGTAAAGCCCAACACTCCTGACGATTCCCGAATCGAAGCACTCAAACTCCGGAACCACTTCATTTTTCCTCATGACATCAAGGAACCCCTTGACCTTCTCTACTGGATTGTCAAATAGGGTGGGGGGCCAGGCCCAGGCCCCGCTCTCTCTGAGTTTCAAGTAATTTAGGGAGCCTGCATTGCACGCGGCCATTTCAGGCTTGAACTCCTCGAGACAGGCCAGCGGACCCGATATATCCGGGCCGATCACCCCTGTGCTCATACAGACAATGATTTCCGGGACTCGAGCCCGGATGGCATCAACAATATTCCCTACTGTTTCGAGATCCCAGGTAGGGAGATGCCCCATCCCCTTTTCCTGATTCCTGAAGTGACAGTGGACAATACTCGCCCCGGCATTGAAGGCCTGTTCAGCATGGTCCGCCATCTCCTCCGGGGTGACCGGCACATTGTGGACCGCCGGATCGGTGAGCACCCCGGTAAGGGCACACGTGATTACTGCCTTTAAACTCATTTCCCCCTCCCTCTGAACTACTCATGCCGGGATGACACCCCCGGAATGATTAAGTAACGGCTCAATAAGTAGTGGTTTGGCTCCTGGATTCCCGCTTTCGCGGGAATGACGAAATAAGCTGAGTAACTATCATTCCCGCGAAAGCGGGAATCCAGAAAAGCAGGTCTAGAAATGATTTACCCCAATGTATTGAAAAGGTACATGATTAACTTGCAATAGCCCCGAGAATCAACTTTGCCCATTTGCTACTTGCCCTTCAGTTTTCCTCGCAGTTCCAGGAACGATCTAACCCGATCTTTATGTTCCCGGGTCTGAAGCATGATGGTTTGATAGGCAGACTCCCACTCAAGGACTTGACTGAGGGACCTGTCAAGGCTTTCCTCGAGGCCCTGTTTTATCAATGACATTGGTGCAAACGGTCTTTGTGAGAGTGTACGGGCAAGGTTAGAGACCTCTTGATCCAATTCATCATCCGGCACTGATTTGTAGATTAGGCCGATGGATGCCGCTGTCTTACCGTCAATCTCATCCCCAAGGAGCGCCAGTTCCCTGGCCTTCACAAGACCCACGAGTCTTGGGAGAAAATAGGTACCCCCCCCGTCAAGGATGGCGCCGATATGTATAAAGTTTTCCCGGAACCTGGCTTCATGGGAGGCGATTACAAAGTCTCCTGACAGGGCCAGATTTGCCCCTCCGCCAACCGCTACGCCCCTCAGCTTAGTAATTACAGGCTGGGGGATTTCGCGCAATCTTCTTATCAAGCCACTAAAGAGGGTTATGCCCTCAAGCCACTCGGGGGCGTTTGTTTCTTCCAGGAAGAGGGAGATGTCAGCACCTGAACAGAAGTTTCCGCCTGCCCCTTCCAGGATCACTACTCGTGTCTCTTTGTCCGATGAGAGGCCGCTCAATAGGTCATGAAGCTCAGTAATCATTTCAAAGTTCAGGGCGTTTAGGACCTCGGGGCGGTGCAAGGTCACCGTAACTATTTGCCCGTCCCTTTCTACCTTTATGGCTCTGTAGGTCATGTTTAAGCTCCTCCACTCGGGGATGGCATTACAGGCTCAGGGAGACAAAAATCGAGAACTATTAGGTGAGCGGTAAGGCTTGTTAGTAAATATCACTTATTATGTCAAGGATCTTCCTCTGCTGCTATATCCCCATCTTATCCGCCACCAATGAGCGATGAAACCGGGAGTCGCCAAAGGTTAGTTCCGCCTCTTTGGCATGCTTGTAGAATAGATGCAAATCATACTCCTCTGTAAACCCCATTGCTCCGTGGATTTGATGGGCGATCCATGTGCTTTTCTTATATGCCTCATTGCACCACGCCTTGGCCATAGCGATTTCTTTATCACAGGGATCGTCTCCGCTGCAAAGCGATGCCGCCTGATACGCGATTAACCGGGTCGTCTCGAGATAGGTAGCCATATCAGCGCAATAATGCTGTATGATCTGGAAGCTACCTATAGGGCGGCCAAACTGTTGACGTGCTTTGACATAGTCGATCGTCATATCTAGCACGCGCCTCAACCCACCCAGCATTTCTCCGCATTTCAAGACTATGGCCTTGGGCCAGATTTTTCTCAGGTAGGCACCTCCCTTACCAGGGGCCCCGACGATGTTTTCCTTTCGGGCCGCGGTATTTTCAAATGATACGGCAAATTTCTTTTCGCCGGTTAAAGTAGCCAGGGGCGTTAACGTTAGTGTCTTGGCGTGCCTATTTATCTTGAAAATGGTGGGCCCCTCTGCAGATGATCTCTTCAGATTTGCGCACAGGAGAATCTCATCAGCCACATGGGCATATGGAACCAGAAGCCTGATCCCATGGATTCTGTATGTCCCCCCCGGTCCCTCTACGGCTTCGATACCCGGATCATCCCAATCGTAGTCTCCGTCTTCGCTCATTAGCGCCGTCGTCAGGATTTTATCGCCCCGAATAATAAAGGGCAGATACTCATCCTTTAGGCCCTCATTTCCCGCCTCACTTATAAGCATACCGGATAACACGGCACTGGTAAAAAAAGGACTCGGCAAAAGCGTTGCCCCCATTTCTTCAAACACGATGAATAGGTCCAGGAAACTCAGCCCGCTTC
>JAZDES010000148.1:0-5939 GCA_043808585.1 Pseudomonadota bacterium
CGCGTGCCATTGAAGCCCTGATTGCCGCATTGAAAGACGAAAGCCATGGCGTCAAGAAAAACGCAGCACTGGCGCTCAAGACCATCACAGGCAAGGACTTTGGAAAAGACCCGGCCCCCTGGCAGGAATGGTGGGAGAAAAATAAGTAAAGGGGCTTGATTGATCATGGACTGCATCCTGGCCGTTGACGTCGGAACCCAGTCCCTAAAGGCTTCCGTTGTAAGCCGTGACCTCTCTGTTCTGGAGAGCGCAAGGGTTTCTTATGTCCCTCGGGTAGAATCGAAAAACAGGGTTGAGATCGGGGCAGAGGTTCTCTGGAATGCCTTTGTGAAGGCCTGCGCACAATTGAGACAGGGAGCCGAGGTAGAGGCCATATCCTTTTCAACCCTTTGTCCACCCCTCCTGCCCATAAGTTCCGACGGCACCCCTCTTGGCCCCATCATCCTCCATCTTGACCGGAGGAGCTATCGCCAGGCCGTCTGGGCACTGGGCCGCGTAGGGGAGGAGAGATTCCTTCGAATAGCCGGTAACCTCCCCATCCCCGGAGGGATTTCTGTAACCTCTCTCCTATGGATCAAAGAGAATGAACCGGACATCTATCGCCGCAAAGGGGTGATTTTTGGACATGCCGTCACATTTTTTATGAAGCGTCTTTCCGGGCGATTTGTCATAGACCCATCAAATGCCTCTTTTACAGGTCTTTACGACACAGTGGGATATGGTGACTGGAATGACGGACTCCTTGAATCCCTTGAGGTTTCAAGGGAGAAACTGCCGCAAGTCGTGATGTCAGAAACCGTTGTCGGCGAAATTAGTAGGCCAGTTGCAGCCTTAACCGGTCTACCCAGGGCGATACCGGTTATCATCGGCGCCAACGACACCACCTGTGCTGCAGTGGGGGCCGGGGTTACTGAACCAGGGGTACTCATGAATACCTCGGGGACTGTGGAGATAATGGTCCTATGTCTGGACAGACCCCTGGTCCACAAGGACCATCTGCTTCGAACTCACGCCTACCCGGGCCGCTGGCTGGCAATGAGGACGGTTGGTGCGGGGGGTGCCTCTGTGGAGTGGTTCAGGGAGACCTTCTGCAAAGAAATGAGCCGAGAGCACTTCTATGATCAGTATCTTTCCCATGTCTTGACGGAATGTAACGTGCAAGGGGTGCGCTTTCACCCATTTCTCTCCGGGGACCGTCACAGGATCAGGCAGAAGTCAGGATCATTTACAGGTCTGACCTTAAAGACAACCCGGGAGGACTTCCTCCTTGCCCTGGTGCGGGGGGTAATATCCTTTCAGGTAAAGGGCTTGAAGGAGTGGGAGAGGATAACCCCTCTTACTCGGACTATCTATCATGTGGGTGGCGGGGCCAGCGACGCATATACAAAGCTTAAACAGAAGTTCCTCAAGGATTTTCAGTTTATCCAGGCCGGAGAAACAGCAGTCTTAGGGGCGGCAAAGCTGGGGTTTGAGGCGCTGGGTCAGGAAAGTCGTGATCTGGCCACCCTCACACCTCCAGGCCCATCTTGCCCGGGTTGAGTATGTTGTTGGGGTCAAGGGTCTTTTTCAACAACCGCATAACCCTGAGGGAAACTTTATCATGTTCCATGTACATATATGATGCCTTGCTAATTCCGATGCCATGCTCCCCTGTCAGGGTCCCTCCCAGGTCGCAGGCCAGTTTGTGCTTATCAAAGAGGATCTTCTCGAGTCGCATCACCTGGTCCGAATTGGAACTATCATACATCACGGTGGTATGTATGTTTCCGTCGCCGGCGTGCCCATAACTGAGGATAAGCAGGTCATGCCTCTTTGATATCTCCTGGACTCCCCTGAGGAATTCGGCTATGCGGCTCATGGGTACGGCCATGTCATCGGAGGAACGGTCAGGGGCTATCATGCCCAGCATCCCGCCAATGGCCTTCCGGGCCAGCCACAGCTGTTCCGCCTCGGCCACTGATCTTGCCCTATCGACCCCCTTGGCATTGCATGACTTGAATACCTCAACCACCCGGTCCATTTGTTTTTCCACATCCTCTTTACTCATCCCATCCGTCTCGGCTAGGATCATCACCTCCACTTCCGGTAGATCTAAGCCGGCGTATTTCCGTAACATCTCTATGGTTTTGGCATCGAGGAGCTCGAGGACACTGGGAGTGACGCCCGAGTGCATGATCTGGGTGACGGCCTCTCCCGCGTCCTCCAGGCGGTCGAATGAGGCAGTGGCAGTGGCCACCGCCTTAGGCCTTGGAGAGATCCTGAGTGTAATTTCAGTTACCACCCCCAACGTCCCCTCTGACCCCACCATAAGCCGCGTCAGGTCGTAGCCGGAGGAGCATTTCATGGTCTTCGAACCGGTCCGCATCACCTCTCCATCTGCCAGAACCACCTCCAGGCCAAGGACGTAGTCTCTGGTTGTACCGTACTTGGCGCCCTTGAGACCCCCGGCGTTGGTGCCGACGTTCCCACCCAGGGTACACATCTTGCCGCTGGCCGGGTCGGGTGGATAGAAAAATCCGGTGGGCTCCAGGGCGGCCTGAAGATGGGCGTAAACAACTCCGGGTTGAACCACCACCAATCGATCAGGGACACGGATACTCAGAATCCTATTCATTGGAGTCAAATCGACAACAATGCCGCCTCTGGCCGGAACGGCAAGGCCACAGAGGCCGGTCCCGGCGCCCCGGGGAACCACAGGAATCCCCTCTTTGTTGGCGAGGCCAAGTATGCGAGACACCTGATCTGTAGTCTTGACCCACACCGCGCAGTCCGGGCGGTGTCGATATGTCGAGGCATCATAGGAGTATGAGACCAAATCCACGAGTTGATCCGTGTAGTTCTCGGCCCCTACGATCTCGATCAATGCTTCTTTTAGTTGGTTATTCCTTATCATGGGGTAAGATCGCCTTTTCGTCTCTGATGCTAAAGAGGTGAATACAGTCAATGATCGGCTCCAAGGCGATAGCCTGGTGGGCCTTTACCCGGGCATTCCGTCCTACGCCGGCCACCAACGAAATCGCTCCAGCACTGCCAAATACATATGTTTCACTCCCTATGGGTTCCACCACTTCCACATCGGCCTGGATGGTCCTTCCAGGAGAATGATCGGCTGTCATAAGGAGATCTTCCGGTCGGATTCCCACGATGATCTTCTCTTCCTTGTAGTCCCCCAGGAGAGAGGCCTTCTCGAGTGACAGGCCGATTTTGAAGCTATCCGTCTGAAGGGATATAGAGTCACCCGATCCCCTCAGTATTGCTTCAAAAAAATTCATCGCAGGGCTGCCCAGGAAACCTGCGACGAATTTGTTTACAGGGCTGTTATAAAGTTCCAAAGGCCTTCCTACCTGTTGAATGAGCCCGTCTTTCATGACCACGATGCGGTCCCCCATGGTCATTGCCTCTACCTGGTCGTGAGTCACGTACACGGCTGTGGTGGCCAGCCGCTCGTGCAACTTTCTCAACTCCACCCGGGTCTGGACCCTGAGTTTTGCATCCAGGTTAGAGAGCGGCTCGTCAAAAAGGAAGACCTCGGGCTTCCTGACAATCGCTCGGCCTACCGCGACCCGCTGTCTTTGTCCACCTGAGAGCTGTTTGGGTTTTCGGGAAAGGAGGTTCTGGATGCCCAGGATATCAGCCGCCTCCTTCACTCGCCGCTTGATCTCTTCCTTCTGGTATTTTCTCATCTCCAGGGAAAAGGCCATGTTCTCAAAGACGGTCATGTGCGGGTACAGGGCATAGTTCTGGAAGACCATTGCGATATTCCGGTCCTTTGCGGGCAATCGGTTGATGAGACGCCCGCCGATATACATGTTCCCGCTGGTGATCTCCTCAAGCCCTGCAAGCATCCTGAGCGTGGTGGTCTTGCCGCAACCGCTTGGCCCCACAAGGACTACAAACTCCTTGTCCTGGATAGAGAGGTTGAAATCATCGACGGCCACCACCTCGTCGAAATGCTTGCAAATACCTTCAAACCTTACTTCTGCCATAAAATTATCACTCCTTCAAGGCTCCGGTCATACCTGCCACATAGTGTTCCACAAAAAACGAGTAGACCAAAGCAACAGGTAGTGATGCGCATAGTGCACCTGCCATGAGCGGACCCCAGTGGTAGACATCCCCCCTGACCAATTCCGTGACCAGTCCGATCGGAACCGTCTTGCTGCTCGTGTTTGAAATGAAGGCCAGGGCATAGATATATTCGTTCCAAGAGAGCGTGAAACAAAAGATCCCCGCAGAAAGGATGCCCGGGAGGCACAGCGGGAGAATGATTCTTCGAAAGACCCTTATCCGACTGGCCCCATCAATCATGGCGCATTCTTCCATCTCCTTGGGGATTGACTTGAAATATCCCATCAGGAGCCATGTGCAAAAGGGGATGAGAAAGGTGGGATAGGTCAATACCAGTGACCAGAGATTATCCCACAATCGTACCTTGAAAATGATCTGCGCAAGGGGGATGAATAGAATGGTTTGTGGTATGAGATATCCCAAGAAAATGGCCACACCGGTCGGGCCCGAGCCCTTAAACCTGATCCGCTGAATGGCATAGGCGGCAAGGAGACTGGCGGCCAGGGAGATCAGGGTCGCAAGTATGGCCACAAAGAAGGTGTTACCCATCCATCTAAGAAAGATGGTCTCCTTGAAAAGATGAACAATATTGTCGAGGGTCGCGTTGTGAACATAAAGGGGGTTGAGGCTAAGGTCATATAGTTCCCTGTCAGACTTGAAGACCGTGTTGGCCATCCAGTAAAAAGGGAACAGTAGGAAAAAGAGATACAGGGCCAGCGGGACATAGAACTTCAGAAATTTTTTTCTCACTAGCTCAGCCACTGTACCTTAATCCTCTCTTTTTAAGAACACGAATGCGATCAACACGCAGCCCACCAGAAGGGGCAGCATGAAATTAGAGATGGCCGCCCCCTCACCGAAATGCCCCCCTGACATGGCCCTCTGAAAAGAGAGTGTCCCGAATATATGGGTGGTGCCGGCCGGGCCGCCCTTTGTGATCACCCATACCAGCTGAAAATCTGCGAAGGTCCAGATGGTTGAAAAGACCGTCACCACCGTCAGCAACGGCATCAGCAACGGCAAGGTGATTCTTCGAAACTTGGCCCAGGCACCGGCGCCATCAAGGTCCGCAGCCTCGTAAAGGTCCGGATTGATGGTCTGGAGCCCAGCCAACAGGCCGATGGTGAAGAATGGGATCCCCCTCCAGACATTGGCCCCTATCAGGGAAAGCCGTGCGTTCCACGGGTCACCCAGAAAATTAATCATGTGGTCGATGAGCCCCAGTTTCATCAAGGTCCATGAAATCCCGCTAAAAGTGGAATCAAAGAGCCACCAGAAACAGATGGCGCTCAACGCCGTGGGGATGATCCACGGCAGGAGAACGATTGCCCTCACAAGGCCTTTGGCCTTGAAATCCCGGTTCAGAACTACTGCCAGGCCGACCCCCAGAATGAGCTTCAAAAAGACCGCAACTATGGTGTAAACAAGGGTGTTAAATACCGTCAACCAGAAGGCAGGATCGTCCAGTAGACTGAGGTAATTCTGAAACCCAATATAGTTTCCTTCTCGCCCCACGACCGTGTCTGTAAAACCCAGCCATAGCCCCAGGAAAAACGGGTATGCCAGAAATATCAGGAGGATGAGTTCGGCCGGGGCAACAAAGAGAAAGCCCAGAACGGTCGGGTTTTCAAGGGCCTGAGATAGGCGTTGCCGCAACCCAGGACCGCCTATGCCCTGCTCTGTGACGACAACTGCTTCCACTTCCTCGACTCCAAATTAAATTCCTTTCCTTGTAACACTTTAGCGCTTTGAAAACACTGAGGAGTAAGATGACAGACCGTGAGGGTCTTTTTTCCAAAGGACGTAACCCAAATTCTTCACAGCCTGTGGCACGCCCCCTTACCTTTAAATACAGTTTCTGCCAGGCAGGG
>JAZDES010000149.1:0-6340 GCA_043808585.1 Pseudomonadota bacterium
TAGGGACATCCTCTTATGGGGCTGTTCCGTAACGAGGTTCAAGACCTCACTGCCGTTCTTTGAAATGATGCCGTCCTTTACGTCCTTTTGAAAAAAGACCCTCGCGGTCCTCTGCCTTTCTTTCAAAACGCTAAAGTGTTATCTTTTTTTAAGTTTCATTGCCAGGATGCCATAACTCTGATATATTAAAATCCATAGGCTTATGCCTTTGGCCTTGCGCCTTAAGCCTATTCTTGCGCCCATAGCTCAGTTGGATAGAGTGACGGACTACGAATCCGTAGGTCGGGTGTTCGAATCACCCTGGGCGCGCCAGTATTTTCAAGGGCCTAGCCAAATCAGCAGAGCCCTTTCTTTTTGGTTGTGATTAAAAAAAGCCTGAGATTGGCCTATGCCAAGATGGGAGAACGTAAAGAGGAATTCCAGGATGACCTTGAAATTGAGGAAATCATTATTATTTTTTCAACGCCGATCAGAAATGCCCCAATGAAACACAAAACCACTTGTTGAGGCCGGTTATGAAAGCCCATTTAGAGGAAATAAGTCCTGTAAAAAAGAAACTCTTGATTGAGATTGAACCGGAAGAAGTTGATAGAAAATTGAGCGAGGCCTACAGAGAACTGGGAAAGAAGGCCAAAATACCAGGTTTTAGGCCTGGAAAGGTCCCAAGGGGGATACTGGAAGGCCGCTTTCGCAAGCAGGTAGTAGAGGATGTGACCAAGGACCTGATAAAGGAGACTTTCCCAAAGGCCCTCGAAGAGGTCAATACATTTCCCCTTGGCACCCCTGTTCTTGAAAAGGAGACCCTGAGGGAAGGAGAAAATTTCAAATATTCTGCCTTGATGGAGGTCCGTCCTGAGTTCGAGGCAAAGAATTACCTCGGGGTTCAGGTGGAAAAGGAAAAGTGCGTGGTTACGGAAGAAGATGTGCTCAATCAGCTCGAGCAGATAAGAAAGGCCCATGGAAAACTGACCTCAGTTGAGGAGGAAAGACCCATTCGGCGGGATGATTATGTGATCCTAGACTATGAAGGCTACGAGGGAGACCGACCTCTGGAAGGTATTAAGGGACCAAATTTCCTTGTTAAGGTTGGGGCCAACGATTTTCATCCTGATTTTGAGGAGGCCTTGATCGGTCTCAGAAGGGGTGACGAATCGGAAATAGACGTTAGTTTCGAAGAGACATATTACCATTCAAAACTTGCCGGGAGAAATGTGAAATTCAAGGTAAAGATAATAGACATAAAGGAGATGGTCCTCCCCGAGTTAAATGACGAGATTGTGAAGACCCTTGGCACCGATCTGAAGGACCTGGAAGATTTGAAAAACCATGTAAGAGAAACAGTAACAGCCCAGGAGAAGACAAGGATAGATAGAGAGCTAAAAAATAGGCTCATTCAAAAGATCTCGAAAGGACTTGATATAGATCTTCCCCAGGTCCTGATTGACTCTGAGATCGAGCAGGCAGTTGAAAACCTGAGAGAGAACCTTGAGAGGGGCGGGTCGAGCTTTGAAAAATCCGGTCTCTCAGAAGAAAGACTTAAGGAGAGCTTTAGGGTCCCATCAGAGAGGCGTGTCAGGGAGATGCTTTTGTTGGCTCAGATTGCGAAGCAGGAGGAAATAGAGGCGGATGAAAAGGACCTGGAAGAAGGGTATAAGGAAATAGCTTCAAGCATCGGTCAAGCCCCCGAAACTATTAAAAAATATTATGAGGCGAAGGACCTAGTGCCTTCTCTCAAGCAGAAACTGCTGGAGCAAAAAACATTGAATTACCTGGTTGAATATGCTATGATTTCAGAGGTAGACAAGGAATCGTTGAAAGAAAACAGGTCCGAGGAAGGAGATAAATAAGCCCCAATGCTAATACCAATAGTTATCGAACAGTCAAGCCGTGGTGAGCGGGCCTATGACATCTACTCTAGGCTTTTGAAGGATCGCATAATAATTGTAGGAGAGCAGGTCCTTGATAGCATCGCTAATATCATCATCGCTCAAATGCTCTTTTTGGAGTCTGAGGACCCGGACAAGGACATCAACGTCTATATCAATTCCCCTGGAGGTTCTGTCACAGCAGGGCTCGCCATATATGATACGATGCAATATATCAGACCGGATTTGGTCACAATTTGCATGGGGCAGGCAACCAGCATGGGGGCATTGCTCCTGGCATCAGGGGCCAAGGGCAAACGATATGCCCTTCCAAACTCCAGGATCATGATTCACCAGCCCCTCGGAGGCGCCCAAGGCCAGGCAACAGATATAGACATCCATGCGAGAGAGATATTGAAAATACGTGATACACTGAATAAGATCCTCGCCAAGCATACGGGCCAGGCTATTGAGAAGATAAAGAAAGACACCGAACGAGACTTCTTTATGACCACAGAAGAGGCAAAAGAATACGGAATTATAGACAAGATCATAACGAAACGCGAGATACAGGACCAAGAGGGCAAGAAGTAGAGGAGAAGTTATGGCTAAATATAATGGCTCCAATGATGATCTATTGTGCTCCTTTTGCGGGAAGAGTCAGGATGAGGTGAAAAAACTCATCGCTGGTCCTTCGGTATATATTTGCGATGAATGTATTCAGTTGTGTAACGAAATCATTGACGAAGAGTACACTCAGGAAGGCGAAACCCAGGGGGCTGGTGATTTACCGAAGCCTGCTCAAATAAAGGAGATCCTGGATCAATACGTAGTTGAGCAGGACAAACCTAAAAAGGTCCTGTCTGTGGCCGTTCACAACCATTACAAGAGGATCAAGAGCAAGGTTGACATGGAAGGGGTTGAGATTCACAAGAGCAATATCTTATTGATAGGCCCTACAGGATCTGGGAAGACGCTCTTGGCTCAGACATTGGCAAAGATTCTCAAGGTTCCCTTCACAATTGCTGACGCCACCACCCTTACAGAGGCTGGATACGTGGGTGAAGACGTAGAAAATATTATCCTTAACCTGGTGCAGATGGCCGATTATGATGTGGAGGCCGCATCTAAGGGTATTGTATATATAGACGAGATCGACAAGATCGCCAGGAAATCGGACAGCCCCTCCATAACCCGAGACGTATCCGGTGAGGGGGTCCAGCAGGCCCTCCTGAAGATCATCGAGGGGACCATGGCCAATGTCCCTCCCAAAGGGGGCAGAAAGCATCCGCAGCAGGATTTTGTCAAGGTTGACACCAGCAACATCCTCTTTATATGTGGGGGCACCTTCAACGGCTTGGACGAAATAATCAGGAGTCGAATAGGGAGTAAACTGATCGGTTTCGAGGCGGATATTAAAGGCAAAAGGGAAATAGATATCAACCAGGTCTTGAGCCTCGTGCAGCCCGAAGATCTCATCAAATTCGGCCTGATCCCTGAATTTATCGGAAGGATACCCATTCACACCACCCTGGACGAGTTAAGCCTGGATGCACTGATAAGGATCCTGACCGAACCAAAAAATGCCCTTGTGAAACAGTATAAGAAACTCTTTCAAATGGAAGGGGTGGAACTCAAGTTTACTGAAGAGGCGCTCCTTTCCGTTGCCACGGCCGCGGTAGAACGGAAATCCGGGGCACGGGGGCTAAGGGCGATTCTGGAGTCCATTATGTTGGACATAATGTATGATATCCCATCCAATCCGGGAATCCGTGAATGCATGATCGCCAAAGAGGTGATAACAAACGGCGAATTGCCACTATTTATCTACGAGAACCAACTAAAATATGGATAGGAAAATGCTTAATTCACTCAGGAGAGGCCAAGAAAATCCTTTGAAGGATGAAAAATATTTTTACCCCCTTCTTGCATTAAGAGATGTGGTGGTCTTCCCGAACGTGGTTGTGCCCCTTTTCGTGGGCCGGGATAAGTCCATCAAGGCACTTGAGTATGCCATGTCCCATCAGAAGGAGATCTTTTTATCAGCACAAAAGGATGCAAAGGTAGACAATCCCACGCCTCAAAACATCTATGCCTTCGGCACCATTGGCGTTGTGCTTCAGCTCTTAAAGCTGCCGGATGGGACGGTTAAGGCCTTGATAGAGGGGAGGGAGAGGGGCAAGATAAAGGGTTTTGTGGACAAGCAGGAATTCTTCATGGTGGAGGTTGACAAGGTCCCGAGCCATTACCAGGCGGACCTTGAAACCAGGGCATTGGTGCGATCCATCAATTCCAGCTTTGAAGAATATGCCCAATTGAACAATAAGATAGGCCCGGAAATTGTCAGTGCTGTAACCTCCATTGAGGACCCCGGCCGTCTGGCCGATACCATAGCCGGACATCTTGCCTTGAAGGTCAGTGACAAACAGGAACTCCTTGAGATCGAAGACCTGAACCTCCGCTTGGAGAGGCTCTACGCAAAGATTGGCAGTGAGCTGGACATCCTCAAGCTTGAGCAGCGCATCAAGGAGCGGGTCAAGAAACAGATGGAAAAGACCCAAAAGGACTATTACCTAAATGAACAGATGCGCGCCATACACAAGGAGATGGGGACCAAGGATGACTTCAAGGCAGAGCTTGACGAGTTAGAAAAAAAGATCAAGCGTAAGAGGTTGTCCAAGGAGGCCCATACCCGAGTTAAGCAGGAATTTAGTAAGCTCAAGATGATGTCTCCCATGTCGGCTGAGGCCGCAGTGGTGCGAAACTATATTGACTGGATACTTTCCCTTCCATGGTATGAAAAGACAAAGGTAAGACTGGATATTAAAGAGGCTGAGACAATCCTTGAGGAAGACCATTATGGCCTCGAAAGGCCCAAGGAGAGGATTCTGGAATATCTGGCAGTCCAGCGCCTCGCCAAAAAGGTTAAGGGGCCTATCCTTTGTCTGGTGGGTGCCCCTGGAGTTGGTAAGACCTCCTTGGCCAAATCAGTGGCAAGGGCTACTGGCCGGAATTTTGTTAGGCTCTCGCTTGGAGGAGTGAGAGATGAGGCAGAAATAAGGGGCCACAGAAGGACATACATTGGTGCCTTGCCGGGCAAGATCATACAGTTCTTGAGGAAGGCAAAGTCGAACAACCCCGTCTTTTGCCTGGATGAAGTGGACAAGATGAGCACCGATTTCCGGGGAGATCCATCAGCAGCGCTATTGGAAGTGTTAGACCCGGAGCAAAATTTCGCCTTTAATGACCATTATCTGGACCTGGATTATGATCTGTCTGATGTGTTCTTCATCACCACTGCCAATAGCCTTCACAATATTCCCCCGGCCCTCCAGGACAGGATGGAGATCATCAGGCTACCCGGTTATACGGAGCTGGAAAAACTGAATATTGCACGACAGTTCCTCGTCAAGAAACAGACCGAGCAAAACGGCCTTAAGGCGGAAAACCTCTCTTTTACCGACAATGCCATCCTTACCATAATCAGGACTTACACCAGGGAGGCGGGTGTCAGGAACCTGGAGCGAGAGATTTCCTCCATTTGCCGCAAGGTTGCAAAGGAAGTGGTAAAGGAGGGGAAAGATACCAAGATAGCAGTAAAAGCCGGGTCCATTCACAAATACCTTGGGGTCCCGAAATACCGTTATGGCCGGACAGAGGAAAAGGATTGCATTGGTGTTGCAACCGGGCTGGCATGGACCGATGTGGGAGGAGAGCTGCTTCAAACTGAGGCCACGGTCATGCCAGGGAAGGGGAGCCTGGCACTTACCGGAAAGCTTGGAGACGTGATGCAGGAATCTGCCCAGGCCGCCCTCAGCTATGTGCGATCAAGAGGCAGGCAGTTCGGATTTCCTGACAACTTCTATGAAAAGACAGATATCCATATACATATCCCTGAAGGGGCAATCCCCAAGGACGGCCCTTCGGCCGGTATTACGGTCGCCACCTCCATAGTCTCTGCCCTCACAAGAAGGCCTATAAGAAGCGATATTGCCATGACCGGTGAGATTACACTGAGGGGAAGGATCCTTCCCATTGGTGGACTTAAAGAGAAGATTCTGGCGGCACACCGAGGGGGAGTGAGCAAGGTACTCATACCACTTGAAAACAAGAAGGATATTGAGGAGATCCCGAAGAAGATTTTGAAGAAGGTTGAGCTGGTACTTGTTGAGCATATGGATGAAGTCCTGAGGGAGGCCATTGTGTTGAAGGAGGGAGAAGAGTTATTTGTCGCGGCCGAGAAATGTGAGCCTTTCTCCCTGGAGAGGACAATCCAGCCGGAAAAGACTTCTTCAACTCAAGTTACGGCGCACTAACGTCTTGACAAACTGGGTCAAAGCTGTTAAGGATTTCGGCCTTGGACCCAGGCGCAGGCGGGTAGCTCAGCGGGAGAGCATCGGCCTTACAAGCCGGGGGTCACGGGTTCAAATCCCGTTCCGCCTACCACGGGGACGTAGTTCAGTTCTGGTTAGAAC
>JAZDES010000150.1:0-3107 GCA_043808585.1 Pseudomonadota bacterium
TAGGAGGTTACCGTAATGAGAGAAGTTGCTGTTTTGGGAGTAGGCATGACCAAATTTGGTATCTCAGAGAAGACGAACTTGGAGATGTTTACGGAGGCAGGCCTTGAGGCCATCAGTAGTTCAAACATCGAATCGAAAGATGTGGAGGCCCTCTTTTTTGGGAACTGTTTGGGGGACTTTGAAGAGGGCCAGATGCACATGGCGCCCTTTGCCCATGCAGAGCTGGGGCTGCCCATGTCCGCTCCGGCCACCCGCTTTGAAGCGGCGTGCGCCACCGCCACCGTGGCCATCCGGCATGCAGCCCTGCTTGTTGGTGCGGGCGTGTATGATGTGGTCCTGGCAGGTGGGACGGAGAGGGCCACAAAGATGGGAACCCCCTTGGCCACAAAGACCTTTGCCATGGCAACACAGTCACAGCACGAGTCAAGGGCCGGGTTGACCTTTCCAGGGGTCTTTGCCATGGCGGCACACATGTATTCCAGCAAGTACGGAATACCCTTGCCCGAACTGAAGAAGAACATGGCTGAAGTGGCCATCAAGAATCATTACCATGGAACGCTTAATCCAAAGGCCCACTTTCGAAAAGAGATCAATCAAAGTACCGTCCTGGACAGTATGATGGTTGCCGATCCGTTACAACTGTTCGATTGCTGTCCATTTTCTGACGGCGCTGCAGCGATAGTATTGGCTGATGCCGGAAAGGCCAAAGAGCTCGTCAAGAAGCCCATATATATAGCCGGTATGGGACAGGCATCGGCAGGTTCGCTCTATCTTCAGCAAGACCTTTCCCGGGTCAAGGCGAGGGAGGTGGCAGTGGCTCAGGCATACAAGGAGGCCGGAATGGGGCCTGACGACATAGACGTGGTAGAACTTCACGATTGCTTCACCATCGCCGAAATCCTGGCCCTGGAGGGCTTTGGGTTCTATGATTTCGGAAAGGCCTATGACGCGGCAGCCAAGCGCGAGACCTACCTCAACGGAAAGGTTACCATCAATCCCTCCGGAGGCCTTAAGTCCAAGGGGCACCCCATCGGCGCTACCGGCGCCGGTCAGGTAACAGAGATTGTGGAACAGCTCAGAGAGGAATGCGGCCCTCGACAAGTAAAAGGGGCCAGGGTCGGGCTGGTGGATACCCTGGGCGGGGATTTCGGAACCGTATGCAATATAATCCTAAGGAGTTAAGAAAATGGAATATACGCTCACCTTTGAACAATACCAGAAGGGCCTGGAGCAGGGAGAATTCCTGGGGCTCCACTGCAATAACTGTCAAACCGTGACCTTCCCGCCTCTGGGTACATGCCGAAACTGCCACGGTACTGACCTGAAAGTGACCCGGATAGGCGGAGAGGGGGAGATTCGCACCTTTACGGTAATACGTGTGGCCCCTGAGGGCAAGAAGCCTCCATATGTGGTTGCAATGGTTGAGCTCGAAGAAGGGCCTTCAGTGATTGGCAACCTACTGGACATAAATCCGGGTGAGGCGAATATGGGGCTCATTGGAAAGAGAGTGAAGCTCGGGAGTCAAGTAGTTGCAGGCGATACCTATTCTCCTGGTGATTCTCGCATGATCACCTTTTCGTTGATGTAGGGTTAGTGGGGTTGAAAAGCGCTCCCAGTTCCGTGAGTCATCTGGAGCCGGTAAGATAATTTTCATTCAGGGATCCGTACACCACCGGAAGGGATTCGATATCGGGGGGGGTAAATCCGAAGACAAGTTCAAGAAAGACCATCACAATGCGGTAAGTCGCACCCCAAAGGACCTCCCTCTCCTCCTGTTTCTTGTAGAGAAAGCACGGAAGATCCTGAGGGTTTCCATCCTGCCCATGGGGATAGGTTTTCCCGAAATGTAGCCTATAACAGGCATAGTACTCTGGGTTCAACAGGTCTCGCAGAGAGATACGAACGATCTTTTCCACCTCCCAGTTAGGCAGAAAACGCCTTTGGCGGGTAATCCATCCGGCCATAGGGTAGATGACCCGGGGGAACATCACCAGACTCTGCGATGGCATGGGGCCCAGGAATTTCACTCCCAAAGGATTCAGGCGCATTTCCTCTAGGCTTTCCCGGATGCCGGCCGCAAAAAGTAAGGCCAGTCTCCTGGCCTCAGGCTGTCGGCTTTTGTACCACGCGGTCCAGTAAGGCCAGCGTCCCAACGGGAAGAAGGGGAGTCTCAAAAGCCTTGCCAGGTGAAGATCCAGGCGAGGCGCGATCCTTCCTCCGGGGAAACAGAGGTCTCCAGGCTGCCTGACTTTGGGCGATCGCTTGTTTAGGACCAGGCAGGGCTCAGGCGAAATGCTGTCTTTTTGGCAGTTGCGCCCCAAAAGCAATAGGACGGCTGAGGTTGCCTGCGAGCCGGAGATCCCTCGTGGAAGGAGACCTCCATTTCTATTGCTCTCCTGGAGCACACGGATAATGTGATCGATCAATGCCGACGGCCTTCGCAATAAATCGTAGGCTCCATTTTTTGGATAACTCATAGGATGTATCTTATGCGATGAGGACACCTCCGAATGGATGCTGGCCCCAATGAAAAAAATTTAAACCAGAGAGCGATTTTTCGCCTTCACTTAGATTAAAGACAAACAAAACCAATTTCAAAAGAAAAATGGTTCGCAAGTACGACTGGCCATCGGTCATGAGAGTTATTTGTGTCTGACCGAAAACCTCGAAATAGGGTTTCGTAACACTTTAGCGTTTTGAAAGAAAGGCAGAGGACCGCGAGGGTCTTTTTTCCAAAGGACGTAAAGGACGGCATCACTACATAGAACGGCAGTGAGGTCTTGAACCTCGTTACGAAACAGCCCCATAAGAGGATGTCCCTATGAAGAGCCCTCTCCCCTGCCTTGCAGAACCTGTATTTAAAGGTAAGGGGGCGTGCCACAGGCTGTGAAGAGTTTGGGTTACGTCCTTTGGAAAAAAGACCCTCACGGTCTGTCATCTTACTCCTCAGTGTTTTCAAAACGCTGAAGTGTTACGGTGCCCCGAGTTCTGCAGGATATTTGGGAGCCTTCAAGGCGATGCCAGTTTACATGTTTAGAACTGGACAGATCAAGGCTAAAGCTTATATTTAAACTTTGATCTATGGGGGTTTGGCATGTCGCTCAAAA
>JAZDES010000151.1:0-3007 GCA_043808585.1 Pseudomonadota bacterium
TCCACGTCTTTTTAAATACGTACCTGTGCGAATTCGCAACCCCCACCGGGAACAGCGGGGCCCCGGTCTTTTGGGCAATCCGGATGATGCCGGGCTTGCACACTCCACGGGGTCCTTGAGGGCCGTCCACAGCCAGGACGACCGTATATCCCTCTTTTGCGGCTTTGATCAGCGCTATCAGCCCGCCGACCGCTCCTCGTGTGGATGAGCCGCGTATTACCCTGTAGCCCAATGCGCGCGTTCCCCTCGCCATCATCTCCCCGTCTTTTGAGTGACTTACTAAGATGGTAGGGGCTAAATGGCCGAAACCGGGTATCAGGGCAAGCTCATCACCATGCCAGTGGGCAACGCCGCATGTGACGCTCTGGAGCTGCCCCACTCCTACAAGTTTCGTTCGAACCATGCGTGACAGGAATTTCAATACGTTCGCAGCCCACACAGGCCAGTGCGTATCAAACCATTGTCTGTAAGTGGATCTGATCATACTGGTATGGTTTATAATCACCGCTTTTCTTCGGCTGCTTCGATGGGGAAAACCATCTTTCCGCAAAGACTTAGATCATATCCTGCCAGATCTTTTACCAGCCCCCTGAAGGCGGGGTCGCTCAAGAACCCCAAAAAGAGCTGCACCCCCCTTTCAAAAAATCGGTCCTTTTGGATAAGAAAATCGAATCTCTCCCAGCGCAGGGAGATAAAATCAAGATCGAGGAGTCCGGCCACCGCCCTGATCCCGGGACCGGCATCAGCGCGACCGGAAAGCACCTCCAGACCTACGTCAAGGTGACGGGCGACCTCCTGGTCATAACCCTGGATCCGTTCGCCGTCTATCCCGGCCTTGGCGAGTTCTCCGTCCAAGAGCAAACGGGTTCCGGTTCCTAATGGGCGGTTAACGATGGTTATACCTGGACGACCAAGATCCGGGATCCCCTGAAGTTTCTTAGGGTTACCTTTCCCTATGAGAAGTCCCTGTTCCCGTTTGCAGAAGTTGATCACGCCCGGCATTTGCCCCAATTCGTCCTTGGCAAAAACGAAGTTGTATTCATGATCGTTTTCCTGGAGCAGATGGCTTGACGCGACGTGACAGAGGTTCCGTCTGAGGGCACGGAGACCACCCAGACTCCCTAAGTTTCCGAATACTGCCACATTCTCCGGATAGCGTCGGTTGAAGAGGGACAGTGCCTTGTCTAAAAGGATGTCGTTGCTGCCGCTGATGATGAGTAAACCGTGATACGGGGGGAGGGGATCGGCCGTTTTGGGGTAGTTAATGGTCTGATTCTCTAACCACTGCTCCACAAGGTGGCGCGGAAAGAGCCATTTACCGGTGGCCTTTGTGGCAGGAAGCCCTTTTTCAGCGATCAGGGTATAAACCATCTTTTCGTTGATGTTCAGGAATTGCGCGATCTCCCGGGTGCTGAGCAGGGTCTTTTCTTCCATCTGTTACCCGCCTCCTTTCCCAGACCAGTAGATCATTTATGTAATCCTAAGTCAATATGGATCTTTGGAGGTCGTACTAAGATCCAATACCTACCAATGCTAACAGGAAAGCGGGATATTCAGTGTACTCTCTTTTCGGGTTAACAAAAATGAATTGACCCCAGCCAAGGAAACAGATAACAGTAAAACCATGAACACAATGGTTCAATGAAAATTGGGCTGTTGGGGCTTGAGTTAGATACAAGAGCACCAGGAATCGTGACCGCAGTCTGTATCACGAGGATTATCGCTTTTTGAAATATTGGAGGGTTCCCTGATGGCCAAAAAACCAACATATGAAGAGCTGGAAAGGAAGGTTCAAGAACTCGAGAAACAGGGGGAGAAGTTCAAGATTGCGGCTATTGCCACCTTGGCTGGCGGCATTGCCCATGAATTCAACAATGCCCTGATGGGGATTTTAGGGAACATTGAGCTGCTTAAAATGGATTTGCCTGAAGATGAGAGGAGAGACAAATATTTCAAGGCAATGAAGAGCGCCAGTCATCGGATGTCCCGTTTGACTGACCAGTTGCTGGCCTATGCACAAGGAGGGAAATATCAACCCAAAGATCTGAAGTTGGATGATTTTGTGATACAAACCCTGCCGATCCTGCAACATGACATCAACTCTGCCATCAGGGTGGAAACGCATTTTTCAAAAGATATCCCGCATATCAAGGCCGACTATACTCAGATGCAGATGGTCCTGTCTGCCATACTGGCCAATTCAAATGAGGCGATAGAAGATGAGGGCTTCATCAGAATAACTGCCGAAAACAAAGATCTTGACGAGGCTTTTACAAAACACCATCCCGGTCTTAAGCCCGGTCCCTATGTTTGTCTTACTGTGGAGGATGACGGCAAGGGCATGGATGAGGAAACAACAAGCAGGATATTTGAACCCTTTTTCACCACCAAGTTTCATGGCCGCGGGATGGGGATGCCCGCTGTGTATGGAATTGTGAAAAATCATGATGGCTGGATCTATGTGGACTCTGAATTGGGAAAGGGAACTACAGTCCGGATATACCTGCCTGCCATAAGCGCAGGGAGCAGGGAGGGAGAAAAGGCGGTTACGCAACCGGAGGTCGAACTGGGCATCGGTGAAGGGACCATTTTGGTTATTGAAGATGAAGAGGTGGTTATTGAAGTCACCCAAACGATGTTGGAGAGGTTGGGTTACCGGGTTATGGTAGCCAGGACGGGGAAGGCTGCCATCCATATAGCCGAAACCTTTGATGGCCAGATCGACCTTGCCCTGCTGGATATAAAATTACCGGATATGGAAGGCGGAAAGGTCTATCCGCTTATCATGAAAGCCCGACCGGATCTCAAGGTGATTGTTTTCAGTGGTTTTGCCATTGAAGGCCCTGCCCGGGAGATCTTAGATGCGGGTGCTCAGGATTTTATCCAGAAACCCTTTTCGCTTGCAACGTTGTCTGAGAAAGTGAAGGAGGTGTTGGAAGGGCAGATTTCGCTGAGGGGTTAAGTGGTTGTCACAAACTGGTTGACAATATGATACAAAACTGTATAA
>JAZDES010000152.1:0-2223 GCA_043808585.1 Pseudomonadota bacterium
ATCTGCAAGTATTTCTTCAGGAATACGACCGATGTCAGTTCGCGCTATATCAAAGAACTCCAACCACTCATCGCTGCCTTCCACAATTCCCAGGCATTTCGCATAGTGCGCCAATTTTTCTCTGGATTGTGGTGGTGGTAATATTCCTCTCTCTATCTTACTTATATTTCCAGGGTCCAATCCATTTTCCAAACAGAATTGCCTCAAGGTTTTTCCAATTTCCAAACGTTTCTTTTTAAAATACTCACCAAATAAGGCACCCATCTCAGCACCTCCTTCCAGTATTGTAAAATAATTACAACGTTGTAAATATATTACAACACTCATCTCCACTTGTCAAGTAGTTTTTCAATGATATGAGTTTGCTCACATTTTTTGTTAGTAATAATGTACAATATTACCCCTGGTTGTCATCCATAAAAAAGTTGGCCCTATCCTTATCACATGGGGGGGGAAATTAGGGACACTTCCAAGATTTCTTAAGTTCTCGAACACCAAGGAGGCGATGGAAACATGCATTTGAAGGAAGAGGTTGTCAAAAAAGTCAAAGAATGGTAATCCAACTTTATCACACCTGAATTCATCTCTGTCCGAATGAGAGCCGAAGCAGAAGCCCGTCAGCTTTTGGGGAAGAAGTAATAGGGTATGTAAAAAGAAGAGCGCTATAGCGGTGGCCCGAAAATTTGGAGGAAGGAAGCGGAACTCCAATAGGGAGAGGGCTTAGCCGGGTCGTTATAACTAAAATTATCTTGACAATCCCGCTCACAGAATAGTAAAGTGCATCACCTTCCGATAGGTTTTGTCCCACGGAAGGTAATCAACATCATACCAAATTTCTGCTCCCAGTAGGATGAAGATCATGAAACAGAGGCAAGCGCTATGACAGTTACTCAAAAGCTTTCGGAATTTGCAGAAGGAATCCAGTACGCAGATCTTCCGGCCGCCGCAATCCGCGAGGCAAAGAGACTCCTCCTCGATACCATTGGCTGTGCCATTGGCGGTATCGAGACGACAAAGGGAAGACTTGCCCTTCAAATGGCAAGGGCCCTTGGAGGTCCACCGGAGGCAAGCATCCTGGGATTTCAGGAAAAGGTCTCTGTTTCGGCCTCTGCCTATGCAACCGGTGAGCTGATGAATGCTTTGGACTATGATGCCCTCCTCTCCCCACCGGAGCATGCCACCCCCTATGTCCTCGCTGCACCCTTGGCCGTGGCAGAGATGAGAAGGATCTCAGGAAAAGACCTGATCCTCTCCACTGCCATTGCCCACGAGATGGCAATCCGCATTGCGGCGAGTTTTGTCTTTGGGAAGAGATTTAGCATCGAGCTGCCCGAGAAGGGAATTACCATGTCCATCCCGACACCGGGCTATGGCCTGTGCATCTTCGCCGGTACAGCGGCAGCCGCACGGCTTCTGGGTCTCAAGGCCAAGGAGATCGCCCATGCCATAGGCATTGCCGGCTACCATGCCCCTGTGCCCATGCTCATGAAGTTCTGCATGGTGGCCCCTGCCGGGATACCCAAATACCTTTCATCCGGCATCCTTTCCCAGCAAGAGGTCATGGCCGCTCAATCCGCAGCCATGGGCTGTACAGGTGATCCTGATGTGCTGGACGGACCCTATGGATTCTGGAGGGCCTTTGGCTGTGAATCCTGGAGGCAAGAGATCATCACTGAGGGTCTGGGGAGGACCTGGTACTATCCGGAGAGGATCTTTTACAAGACCTATCCCTGTTGCGGTGCCATGCAGAACGGTCTTGCCCTTTTCGAGAAGATCGTCCTTGAAAACGGCCTTGGGACTGGTGAGATCTCTGAGGTCCATGTGCGCATGAACATGCTGGCGGAACTCCCCGTCTGGAGGGCGCAACGGGTGGAAAACCACATTGATGCTCAGTTCAACGTCCCTTTTGTTTTCTCCCTAGTAGCCCACCGGATCGAGGCAGGACCATCATGGCAGACAGAGGACACCATCAGGGACCAATGCCACGTGGAATTCATGAAGAAGGTCAGGGTCTGGACGGAATTCGATGCAGGTTCCAGGGAAAGACCGGAGATCGAGGTGGTGGTCGGCTCAGGAAAAGGCCGAAAGGTCTTCTCCAGAACAGGGGCTATGGCTTACGAGATGAGTGATGATAGCTTGCCTGCCAAGTTCATAAGGAACACGCAAAGGTTCCTGGGCGAGGAGCGGGCCCGAAGGGCGTCAGAACTTCTTCAGCGGGTGGAA
>JAZDES010000153.1:0-3789 GCA_043808585.1 Pseudomonadota bacterium
GGGATCTAAAGACGGCCGTCTTTATCCAGTGTGTAGGCTCAAGGGAACCTGAAAGGCCCTATTGCTCCAAGGTCTGCTGTACACATGCCATCGAAAGTGCACTCCACCTGAAAGAGATAAATCCGGGGATGAATGTATACATCCTTTATCGGGATATCAGGACTTACGGAGAGAGGGAATACATTTACAGAAAGGCCCGGCTGGCAGGAGTACTCTTCATCCGATTCTCTGTTGATCAAAAGCCAAGAGTAACGACCTTATCAGATGCATTAGGTATAGAGGTGCTGGATCATAGTCTTGGAGAAAAGGTCTTATTGAAGGCAGACCTTTTGGCATTGGCCTCAGCCATTATCCCGCAGAGAAACGAAAAACTGGCCCAGCTCTTTAAGGTCCCCGTGAACCAGGAGGGCTTTTTTGTGGAGGCCCACGCAAAGCTCGGCCCGTCTGAGTTTGCCACAGACGGTGTCTTCTTGTGCGGCATGGCCCATTACCCCAAACCCATAGATGAGTCGGTAGCCCAGGCCCTGGCTGCCTCGTCGCGTGCTGTTACCCTCTTGGCCCGGAAGAGGGTCCGGATGAGCGGAAATGTGGCGCATGTTGCCCCGGATCTCTGTAGCGGGTGCGGAATATGTGAGGATCTCTGCCCCTACTCGGCCCCGTCAGTCACGGAAGATGGCCCCTTTCAGGGAAGGGCCCAGGTGAATCCTGTCCTCTGTAAGGGATGTGGGCTTTGCGTTGCATCTTGCCGATCAGGGGCTATAAATCTTAAGGGGTTTAGTGAAGATCAAATCATGGCCATGATAAATGAGATATAGGTTTCGAGATTTGCGGTAACACTTTAGCGCTTTGAAAGAGAGGCAGAGGACCGCGAGGGTCTTTTTTCCAAAGGACGTAAAGGACGGCATCACTCCATAGAACGGCAGTGAGGTCTTGAACCTCGTCACAAAACAGCCCCATAGGAGGACGTCCCTATGAAGAGCCCTCTCCCCTGCCTGGCAGAAACTGTATTTAGAGGTAAGGGGGCGTGGCACAGGCTGTGAAGGATTTGGGTTACGTCCTTTAGAAAAAAGACCCTCACGGTCCGTCATCTTACTCCTCAGTGTTTTCAAAGCGCTAAAGTGTTACGATTTGCGATATAGTGTAATGCATATACGGTAGTCAGGAGATGGTAATGAGTGAGTGGAAACCAAGGATCACAGCCTTCTTGTGTAATTGGTGCAGTTACGGGGCCGCAGATCTGGCCGGGGTAAGCCGTCTGCAGTATCCCCCGGACTTCAGGATTATCCGTGTCCCGTGCTCTGCCCGTGTGAGCCCTAAGCTCATTTTGGCGGCCCTCAGACACGGTTCTGACGGGGTCTGGGTATCGGGGTGACACCCGGGTGACTGCCATTACCTGGAAGGTAATTATTACGCCCGCAGGAAATTCGCCCTGCTGAAGGGCCTATTGGAACATATTGGGATCGAGCCCGGAAGACTCAACTTCTCATGGATATCTTCGGCAGAGGCAGGAAAGTTTGTCGATGTCGCGAAGGAGATTTCAGGGGATGTAAAGGAGCTCGGGCCGGCAAGACACCTTATTAAGAAAAGGGCCAGGGTGGCATAATGATCGAATATACTGAAAGGGTCAGAGAAACTGCAAGACGCCTGCTTGGGGAAGGGAAGGTAGAGGTCTTCATCGGATACAGGAAGGGTACCCTTCCCATGGTCAACCAGCCGGTAATCATCAGTGCGCCTGAAAAGGCGGATATCCTTTACTGGGACAGCCACTGCGGCCTTAATCTCTGCAATTATCTAACGGGCAGGAAAGAAAAGATAGGGATTGTGGCCAATGGCTGTAATTCCAGGAACATTGTCACACATATCATCGAGAACCAGATCCGCCGCGATCAACTCCATATCGTCGGGATACCATGTACCGGTATGATCGATCACAGGGCCGTACTGAGGGCAGTCAGGCATAGAGAGATAATGGGTGTGCAAGAAGATGGGGACAGGTTCAGCGTAAAGGGAAAAGACTATGAGGAAACCTTCCGTAAAAGGGATTTTCTCCAAAGAAACTGTACCACCTGTACCCATCATAATCCAGTGATATACGACGAGATGCTGGCTGAACCTGTGGAGGAACAGAAGGCCCAGGATACCTTCAAGGCTGTGGAGAAGATAGAAGGAATGAGCCCTGAAAGGAGATGGGGCTTTTTTACAAGGATGATTTCAAGATGCCTCAGGTGTTATTCCTGTAGAAATGCCTGCCCCTTATGTTTTTGCCCAACCTGCTTTGTTGATGAATCCCGGCCGCAGTGGGTGGGAAAGAGCATAGACCCAACAGATACCATGACGTTCCACCTCCTCAGGGCCTATCACTGTGCAGGGAGATGTACGGACTGCGGGGCCCGCGAAAGGGTATGCCCGGTGGGTATCCCCATGCGGCAGTTTACAAGGAAACTCAATAAAGACGCCCTGGAAATTTTTTCCTGGGAGGCCGGACTCGACCTGGAGAAAAGACCGCCCCTTGATGTGTACAGGCCTGATGATTATAACGACTTTATAAGATGAAAAGGGCTTAATTCATGACCTATAAGCTATATACCAAAGATAAATGGACCGGGGCCTTAGAGGCCCTTTCAAAGACCCACCAGACCTTCGTTCCGGTCAGGGACGGGGACTTCCATAATTTTCATGCCATGGAAGAGGGAAAAAGGCCCGCCTTCGATTTCCAGAATACCAGGCTTTCACCCAAAGCGTTGGTTCTCCCGCAGTCCGAGCGGCTCTTTGAATGCTCCCTTGCCGGGACCGCCCCTGATGCCAACATCCTCAAGGAATCACCAAAGGATTACTCCCCGAAGGCGGTTGTGGGCATTAGGCCATGCGATGCCCGCGCCCTTCAGTTAGTCAAGCTCAATTTTGACAACCCCGAGTACCGCGACCCGTGGTGGGTAAGGCGTTTTGAATCCACCACCCTGGTGGGGCTCGGATGCAAAGAACCCTGCTCCTCATGCTTCTGCACCTCGGTGGGAGGGGGGCCATTTAGCGAAACAGGTCTGGATCTCCTCTTATACGACCTGGGGGATGCCTTCCTTGCCAAGGCCGTCACTCCAAAAGGAAAAGAACTCTTAAAACTGATCAGTGGGGGAGATAACCCTTCGGACTCTGTTCTGAAAGAGGCCGAGGAGTTGGCCGCATCCGCTTTTCGCAAGGTCCCTTCCGCTGTGCCTGTGGACAGGTTGAAAGAAAAGGTCGTAACAGAGCTCTTTGATGCGCCTTTCTGGCATGATATCTCATTTGCCTGTCTCAACTGCGGCACCTGCACCTACCTCTGCCCCACCTGCTGGTGTTTTGATATACAGGATGAGGTCTTTGGGAAGGCAGTGGACAGGATCAGGAACTGGGATACCTGCATGTCGCCGTTATTTACCTTTCATGGCTCAGGCCACAACCCAAGGGGGGAGAAGTTCAGGCGGGTACGACAGCGCTTCATGCACAAGCTGAAATACTATGTGGACAAATATGATAATGGTATCCAGTGCACAGGGTGTGGCAGATGCGTGAGGTATTGCCCTGTGAACATAGACATCCGCCAGGTATGCGAGATGATGAATAACTACTAGAAAAGCCTCGCCTCAAGCAGACGAGTTGATATTAGAATCTTGGTAACACTTTAGCGTTTTGAAAGAAAGGCAGAGGACCGCGAGGGTCTTTTTTCAAAAGGACGTAAAGGACGGCATCATTTCAAAGAACGGCAGTGAGGTCTTGAACCTCGTTACGGAACAGCCCCATAAGAGGATGTCCCTA
>JAZDES010000154.1:0-3313 GCA_043808585.1 Pseudomonadota bacterium
GCTTGTTGTGGGCGGCGGGATTGCCGGTATGCAGGCTGCCTTAGATTTAGCCAATTCCGGATACTTCGTCTACCTTGTAGAAAAATCCCCCTCTATAGGCGGGGTTATGTCCCAGTTGGACAAGACATTTCCCACCAACGACTGTGCCATGTGAATTATCTCTCCGAAACTGGTCGAGGTCGGCCGGAATCTCAATATTCAGCTCATTACTTACGCAGATCTTGAATCCGTGGAAGGCTCGCCCGGTCATTTCAAGGTCAAGATCAGGAAACGTGCCCGAAGCATAAATATGGACCTCTGCACAGGCTGCGGCGCCTGTGTTGAAAACTGCCCTGTGGTCAATGAGGCACGAAGTGGACCTCAGCATCGATGAAAATCCACTTTGGAGGTGCCTCCGCCTGTGGTGAGGTGAATGATCAGAAGATTTACGGTTTGAAAAAAAACGGAATAAAGGAGTTGATTGAAGGGCCGTTATCAGGAGTTCTACAAACCAATACGGTTGGAATTAGGATGAGAGGTTTTGAAGCATGAGAAACAAAATGGAGATAGATTGGGCCCGCGTTTATGAGATCATCGATTCATACGAGGCGAGCGGAGAGGCCTTGCTTATGATCTTGCAGGACGTTAGTGATATCTATCATTATGTGCCTCCAGAGGTAATCCCGGCACTGGTTGACAGATTAGGTGTTAAGGAGAGTCTAATCTATAGTGTTGCCACCTTTTATAAGAGCATCAGTTTAGAACCCCGCGGGAAATACATCGTTAGCGTTTGCACTGGCACCGCATGTCATGTGCGTGGGTCTGAGAAAATTATGGATGCCTTGAAGGAAAGACTGAATATTAATGAAGGTCAGACAACAGATGATCAACTCTTTACTCTGCAAGCCGTTCGCTGTGTGGGATGTTGTGCTTCGGGACCCGTCATCACAGTGAATCAAGAGACCCATGGGGGTCTTGATCGATCGAAGGTGATGAAACTGGTTGATGCGTACAGTTAGAGTGCGTCCTAGAGGCTCTCGGCAATGGAGGTTTGATTAGACAATGGGAAGACTAAAGGACAGAGAAGCGATGAGACGACTCAGGGATTCGCTTCAAGCAAGCCATCGACGAACCAAAAAGAGACAAATATCACTGTGCGCGGGTTCCGGATGTGGAGCTTACGGAACCGCCAAGGTCCATGAGGCATTAATCAGCGAGCTCAATCAAGCCGGTCTCCAGGAGGTGGTGGAGGTTAAGCTTACAGGCTGTCACGGTTTCTGCGAAAAAGGCCCAATCATGGTGGTACACCCCGAGGGAATTTTCTACCCGCAGGTGAAGGTAGCCAACATCCCGGAGATCGTGGAAAAAACGGTCAAGCAGGGAGAAATCGTGGATTCACTTCTCTTCAAGGATACTGTTTCCAAGAAGAAGATCCCTTACGAGCATGAGATCCCTTTCTATAAGCTCCAGCGAAGGATTATCTTCGGGAATAACGGGCTGATTGAGCCCACAAGCGTTGAAGACTACATTACGGTAGGCGGCTATGTGGCGCTTGAGAAGGCCCTTTTTGAGATGACCCCTGAGGGGATTATTGATGAGATCAAGAAATCAGGCCTCAGGGGAAGAGGGGGTGGTGGGTTTCCGACCGGAATTAAATGGCAGACCTGCCGTCGGTTTGAGGGCCCAAGGTATGTCATATGTAATGCGGATGAGGGGGATCCTGGGGCTTACATGGACAGGAGTCTCCTGGAGGGAAATCCCTACAGCGTGATCGAGGGAATGATCATTGGGGCTTTTGCCATTGGATCCCATGAAGGATACGTGTACGTAAGGCATGAGTACCCTTTGGCCGTGAAAAACCTGAGCATAGCCATCGCCAAGGCTAACGAGTGGGGAATACTGGGTAAGGATATTTTGGGTTCTGGGTTTGATTTCGGCATTCGTATCAGCCGCGGGGGCGGCGCTTTTGTTTGCGGAGAATCCACAGCCTTAATGGCCTCTTTGAATGGTAAACCTGGGAGACCAAGGGCCAAATATATACACACTGTAGAAAAGGGATTTCGAAGTCAGCCCTCCAATCTCAACAATGTGGAAACGTGGGCCAATGTACCGATTATAATCGAGAAGGGTTCGGATTGGTATGCCTCTATCGGGACAGAGAGAAGCAAAGGTACAAAGATCTTTTCCCTGGTAGGGAAAGTTGTCAACACAGGTCTCGTGGAGGTCCCTATGGGAACTGCCTTACGCACGATCATTTACGACATTGGAGGCGGGATTCCCAAAAAGAAGACCTTTAAGGCTGTTCAGACAGGAGGGCCATCAGGAGGCTGTATCCCGGAAAAATTCCTGGATCTGGGAGTGGACTTCGATGAATTGACAAAGGTGGGTTCCATCATGGGGTCCGGTGGAATGATTGTAATGGATCAGGATACCTGCATGGTGGATGTGGCCCGCTATTTTCTTGACTTTCTCAAAGAAGAATCCTGTGGCCAGTGTAACCCTTGCCGGGAAGGAATAAAGCAGATGTTGGAGATCCTTGATGGGATCTGCCAGGGCCATGGGAAGGAGGGCGATATTGAACTCCTTCAGGAACTGGGGGACATGATCCAAAAGGCCTCCCTTTGCGGCTTGGGAACCACGGCTCCCAATCCGGTGCTTACGACGATTCACTATTTTCGGGATGAGTACGAGGCCCATATCAGAGATAAGAAGTGTGCGGCAGGGGTCTGTAAAGCGCTCTTCCATTACGACCTGGATCCTGAGGCCTGTAATGGTTGTCATCTGTGTGCATTGAAATGCCCGAAAGAGGCCATAACAGGGGAAAAGAAAAAGGTCCATACCCTTGACCAGGAAAAATGTATCAAGTGCGGCATCTGTTATGATGCGTGCAAGTTCAATGCGGTTGTCGTCAAGTAGCAAAATGATGATCAAAGGATGGTTTTGATGATTACATTCAAGCTTAATGGAAATACCGTCGAGGGAGAGGAAGGGCAGTCTATTCTCCAGGTTGCGGAAAAGGTCGGGGTCGAGATCCCTACCCTGTGTTATCACAAGGCGTTGGAGCCGGCAGGGATGTGCAGGTTGTGTGTGGTTGCCCTTTTTGATGGCCGCAGGACCCGTTATGTTACGGCCTGCAACTATCCCATCTGGGAGGGGATGGAAGTAAAGACGGATTCGGGCGACGTGGTGCAGATCCGCAAGCTGATCGTGGAACTCTTACTGGCCCGCTGCCCGGAGGTCCCCGTCGTCAAACAGCTTGCGGAGAAATACGGGATCAAAGAACCCCGCTATAAAAAGGAAGAGGATGATTGCATTCTGTGCGGTCTTTGCGTTC
>JAZDES010000155.1:0-2124 GCA_043808585.1 Pseudomonadota bacterium
GGCATGGCTGCACTGGTTGCGAAGAAAACAGGGCCTAAGGATGGTTCCCAGATCAACCAGGCGAAGGGGCGATGCATTTGGGCGTTGAGGGAAAAGGGATGGACGCATGCGGCCATTGCCTCGCGACTGGGGCTGAAAGAGGACGCGGTTCGTAAAGCCTTGAAGCGCATGGGTTGGCCGAAGCCCAAGGTGGCCGAAGAGATGCTCTTGCCGTTGGAGCGGGAACATGGGGAGAGGGATGATGCGGATCTGAGCGTAAGTGAGCCGTCTGTGTGTGAAGTGGGAGGCACAGAGGAGATCTCTGCTCCATCCGGTGAGATAGGGGTACATGAGAAGGGGGAGGAGGTCCCCCCGGGGGATGTAACCATCAGTTTTGATGTGGACCCCTGCAATCGGAGCACGGATCGTGGTTTTGCCCGTTTAGGTTTACTGCAAGATGCGGCTCCTTTATTCAGGAATGGGGAAGGCATTCCAGGTGCGGGAGTCCTGATGGCTCTTCCGGCTGTTGTGGAGAGCGGGATCTTTGGTGCGGCCCGGAAGGTATATGGGAGCCTTGGGGCCTCCTTTTATGGGTTGCGTACCATAGTGCTCAGCCTGGTGCTGATGGCTCTTTTGAGGATCAAGAGACCGGAGAGCTTGAAGGAATACTCTGCCGTGGATATAGGCCGTCTTTTGGGGCTTGACAGGGCCTGTGAAGTAAAGACTCTGCGACGAAAGCTGGGTTGCCTGGCTGGGAAAAACAAGGCCCAGGTGTTTGGGCAGGAGTTGGCGAAGAGCCGTCTGGAGAAGAGGGAGAGTGCCCTTGGGTTTCTCTATGTGGACGGTCATGTCAGGGTGTACAACGGAAATCGCAGGTTGAGCAAGGGGTATGTGACCAAGAAGCGTCTTGCGATGCCTGCGACCACGGACTATTGGATCAATGATCAAGAGGGAGACCCTATTTTTGTGATTACTGCCCCGGCCAACGAGGGATTGGTGAAGATGATGGGGCCTATTGTGGAAGAGATCAAAGGACTGATTGGCAAAGATCGTCGGCTGACTATGATTTTTGATCGTGGGGGATGGAGTCCGAATCTTTTTCAAAAGCTCATCCAGGAGGGGTGTGACATTGTCACCTATCGAAAGGGGAAGGCGGAGCCGATTGCAGAGGAACACTTTTCTCTCATGGCGGAGGAGATAGAGGGCAAGAGGGTGGAGTACCGCTTACACGATGAGAGAGTATCCTTCTTGAAGGACACCTTGTGTTTGAGACAGGTCACCCGGTTGAACCCTTCGGGACACCAGACGCACATTGTGACGAGCCGTCAGGATCTCTCTGCATTGACTCTTGCCTACCGCATGTTTGAACGCTGGAGGCAGGAGAACTTCTTCAAGTATATGAGTGCCGAGTATGCGCTGGATGCCTTGGTGGATTACGAGGTAGAAGAAGACGATCTGGAGAGGCTGGTCCCCAACCCAAAGCGCAAGGAGATGATGGGGGAGCGAAAGAAGCTCAAAGCACAGATCCAGGAACTATCCCGGGAGTACGGGTTGGAAGCCCTGATCAATGAAGAGGCGCGAAGACCCACCATGAGGGGTTTCAAGATTGCCCACAGTGCGGTAAGTCGAAAGATTGAACAGTTGCAACTGCAGGACTTTGAGCTGAAGGTTCTCTATGACAAGACACCGCAGAAGGTGCCCTTGAAAGCCACACTCAACAATGAGAAGGCATATAGACTGAAAAGGGAAAAGAAGCACCTCACAGACCTTCTGAAAATGGTAGCCTACCAGGCGGAGACGGATCTTCTTGGATTGATTCGCCCGGAGTATGCCAGGGCCGACGATGAAGGTCGAACACTCATCCAGTCCGCGCTAAAGGGCTGCGCAGATCTGGAAGTCACCAACGACCAACTGCGTGTGACACTTCATCCCCTAAGCTCACCGCATCGCAGTAAGGCGATCAAAGCGCTTTGTGAAAAACTGAATACAACCCAAACCATCTTCCCAGGCTCTAAGCTTCGCCTGGTTTATGATGTCAGAGAGGCCCCCATGTTTCATAAACCCGGGGGGCTATGTCAGGAGTTCTGATGTTATAATATAGGCACCGTGGTATCTGCTGTAAATAGCTCTTTTTCAGTCCAATGG
>JAZDES010000156.1:0-18968 GCA_043808585.1 Pseudomonadota bacterium
TCACAGTAGGAGGGCCGCCCGAACCACAGGCCTCGCCTGGTGAAAAAGAACCAGAAAAGCTTTCTCATGATGAGATGTCTAAATCGGATGCTGTTTTGCCTCTTCTGGAGATAGGCCGGGTAAGCGGAATCCCTGGAGAGATTGTGGCCGTCCCCTTGACATTTACGAACGAAGCCCTCAAAGAGATTTCCGCCCTGTCAATTGACATTATCTATGATACCACCAGAGTGTCAAATCCATCGGCTGAAATAGGCCCTGCGGGGTATGACGCCGCCAAAGAAATCCTCTATAACGTAGTATCCCCAGGGATTGTCAGGGTGAGTGTGCTCTCCATTTCCAATAACGACCTTATAGGAGATGGAGTAGTAGCTTATGTGACCTTCGAGATAAATGCCAATGCATCAGGAGGTAAAATCGTCCTTGAAAACCTTCCCTCAGCCTCAGATCCATCAGGCAATGAGGTGAAAATTGAGGGAGTAGATGGAGAAATTACAATTGATGCTTACAACCAGTCTCCTGTAACAGATGCAGGCCCTGATCAGACGGTATATGAGGGAGCAAGGGTCGTCCTGGATGGCTCCACCTCTTATGACCCGGAGGGTGGGGTTTTGTCCTATCTCTGGGCACAGATAGAAGGGACGAGGGTGCAAATGGCTAATCCCACATCAGTTCACCCTGATTTCGTGGCCCCTTATCCTGGGCCTGACGGTGAATCCCTGGTTTTCCGGTTGACAGTGACAGATCCTGAAGGGCTTCAGGGTACGGATACGTGCACGGTTACGGTCAGACCCCACGAGGCGACCATTTACGGCGCCATCATCGACAAGAAAACAGGCAAGCCGGTTGGCACAGCTGTTGTGATAGCCGCATGCAGGGGTGCTGGCAGGAAGCAAACGGTATCTGACCAAAAAGGACAATATGAGCTGAAAGGTCTCAAGGCCGGTATCTGGACAGTTATAGTCCAGGCCAAAGGCTATACACCGGCCTTGCTCATCCTCAACGTCTCTGAGACAGAGACATATGAACAGAACTTTCAGCTTAAGCCAAAAGGGGGTGGTGGTTAGACCCTGCGGTAGAAGCCCATATGTGAAGTTTCGGGGACGTTCTTTACTATTTATACTAAAAAAATTAGGCTCTTCTCCCAATTAGTTGGGAGAAAGTGGTCCAGGATTCGAGGGTTCAAGGATTCAAGTGTTTGTTTTCTTTTGAAGGAACGGACACAGAAGCACGCCTGATCTGGGAAGTCAAACCGAATTTTTCATCCTTCGGAAATCTTGCAGTTATTCTATAAATTTCTAAACATAGCTGATAGGACTTCTGCCAAACCTTTAATTCTTTGTAATTTTTAAGCACTTCACTCGAATCCTAGAATCCTTGAACCCTTGAATCCTTATCATCGACCAACTCTTCTGGAGATGATCCATAATTATTTTTGGTTTGAATTTTCTTTTCTTTCCAATTATCCTGACAGCCATCGAAAGTTCCTCGCTCTTGAAAGATTTTTTTGACCGGACCGAGAGCACATGAGGAACTTCTTCATGCCCCACAATCTATCACTGTGTTTACCCGCAAAATTCCGTAAACCCTAACCAAGAAAGGAGGCTGCAATGAGAACAATTAAAGGAACCATGGTGGTGCTGGCGATTGTGATGTTTCTGGCATGTGGGGCTCTTGTCTTGAGCCCCAAGGCCTATGCAGGGCCTATGGTACTGAAGGTTTCGCACCAGTTTGCCGCAGGAGACGTTCGAGACCTTATGGGTCGGGTCTTTGGCGACGAAGTCACCAAGAGGACAAACGGCCAGATCCAATTTCGCCATTATCCCGCCCAGTCACTTTTCAAGGCAAAAGAACAGTGGGATGCCATGCGGAAAGGCGGATTGGATATGGCCGTATTTCCGCTGGACTATGCCTCCGGTAAGGTACCCCAGTTCTCCATCACCCTGATGCCTTGCACGGTAACCAATATCAAACAAGGGCTCACGTGGAGGACCAAGCCCATAGGAAAAAAGATTGAGGCCTTGATGGAAAAAAACGGTGTCAAGAACCTCGTCTGGGCCTGGTTTGATGGGGGAATCGGCAGTAAAGTAAGACAGATAAAGGTGCCCGCAGACGTTGCAGGAACAAAACTCCGGGCAGCCGGCAAGAAGTTTGAATACATGATGAGGGCGGCCGGGGCCTCAATTACCAGTATGCCGTCTTCGGAAACTTACCATGCCCTGGCAACCGGTGTCCTGGACACCATGTTGACCTCATCAGCCTCTTTTGTCACCTACCGCCTCTATGAGGTCCTCAAGTACATCAACGCGCCGAGGGATTATTCCATATGGTACATGTCTGAGAATCTGTGTATCTCCATGAAAACCTGGAATAGGTTGACGCCCGATCAGCAGAAGGTCTTTCTGGAAGTGGCCGAATGGATGGAAGAGGCCTGGATCTATCAGAATTTCAAGACGCTGGTTGACAAACTCATTGAGAGCTATACCAAGGCCGGTGTTCAGATTCACTACATGACCGAGTCCGAATTCAATGAATGGCTCGAATTTGCCAAGAAAACGGCATGGAAAGAATTTGCCGAGACCGTGGAAGGGGGACAAGAGCTCCTCGATCTGGCCCTGCAGGCCATGAAGTGAGAGGCCTTTGTGGTGATTGAGCCCTGAGCGCATTGCCCGTTGAACCTTCAGATTCCGGAAGATCTACCATGAAAAGACTTGCAATAAGGCTGGCATGGATTGTGGATAAGCTGTCTTACGTTACGGGCGGGCTTGCGGCATTATCTCTTGTGGCTGCCGCGTTGATCGTAACGGAGGGGATAGTAGTCAGAAAGATTCTCGGGTTTTCCACCATATGGCAGATCGAAGCCTCCGTGTACCTCCTCATGTACGCCTGTTTTGCGGGTGCCGCATTTGCCCAACTGCATGAACATCACCTCAATGTAGACCTGGTAATAATTCACCTTGGGCCGCGAACGCGAGAGATCACCCTCATCATAGTTTCCATCGTAACCTGTATCGTCTGTGGAGTGATTTCCTGGTATGCGTGGCCCATGTGGTGGGAGGCATTTATAGCGAATCAACACTCTGAGTCTTTGTGGGGGCCCCCCCTGTGGATTCCGTACTTTTTCATACCGTTCGGGATGGGGCTCCTCTTCATGCAGTATGTTGTCTACATCGTAAGAAAGATCGTGGCCCTCAAGAAAGGTGCGTTCATGGACGAAGCCACAAGGTTTGAATTGAGAGACATAGACCTATCTGAAGCTGATAGAGACCCAAAATCCGATAGATGACCCGCTGAAAGGACCTATCTGTATGACTGAATCCATGATGGCGCTCGTTCTGTTCGGAAGTGCACTTTTCTTACTCGTCTCAGGGATTCCCATCTGGGCCGGATTGGTGGGGATATCCCTCATCTTCATCCTGATCTTCTCCCCCCATCTCCTGACCACCATTCCATTCGTTCTTTACGGCAGCATGGACAGCTTTGCCCTCTTGGCTATTCCCCTCTTTATCCTCCTCAGCGCTCCCATTGCGGAATCGAATGCAAGCAAGGATCTGTATGAAACCCTTCACAAGTGGCTCTACAAGGTTCCCGGTGGACTTGGCATTGCCAACATGATCGGTTGCGGAATCTTTGCCGCCCTGTGCGGCTCCAGTCCAGCTACGGCGGCGGCTATCGGGGGCATCGGAATCCCGGAGATGAGAAAACGGGGCTATGCCCCTGCCCTGGCCACAGGATTGATCGCCCACGCCGGGACCTTTGGCATCCTCATTCCCCCGAGTATAACCATGATCCTTTACGGGGTAGCCACCGAGACCTCCATAGGAAAGTGTTTCATCGCCGGGGTGCTCCCGGGAATCCTTGAGATTCTTCTGAGCTGCGTCTGGGTTGGAGCGGTCTTTTATTATCGCAAGCTAAGGCCTGGCAAAAGAAGGGGGTTATATTACATAGAAGACCGAGGGGTGATCGAATACCACTCCTTGAAAGAAAAATTCACTTCTCTTTTCAAGGTATTGCCTTTTGTCTTCATCATAGTTGGAATAATGGGATCTTTATACGGGGGCTGGGCCCCCCCCAGTGAGGCCGCAGGACTGGGCGCTGTTCTGTCACTCTTTTTTGTCATGACCATTTATAAGATTTACAGCCCAAGGCGACTGTGGAAGATTTTCATGAAGGCCCTCAACGAAAGCACTATGATCCTGATGATTATGGCTGCCGCCCTTTTGTTTGCCTATGTCTCTTCTGATCTTTATGCCACACAGGCCCTTGGCGAGCTGATTTTGAAACTGCCCTTTGGCAAGTGGGGCATTGTCGTATTGATAAACATTTTGCTTCTGATACTGGGCTGCTTTATTCCACCGGCTGCCGTGATCCTGATGGTGGCTCCGCTGCTGATTCCAATCATCAAGGGGCTGGGCTTTGACCCTGTGTGGTTTGCCGTCGTCATGACGGTAAACCTCGAAATCGGGTTGGTGACTCCACCTGTGGGGCTTAACCTTTATATAGTGAAAAGCATTGCCCCGGATGTCCCCATGTCCCATGTACTATTGGGCGTAGTGCCTTTCGTCATCATAGAAGGGCTTGTTATCGTGTGTGTCTGCATCTGGCCGGAGCTGGCCCTGTGGCTTCCCAACAAGATGATTGGCTAGCGATGCTGGTTGCTCGTTGCTAGTATCAGCCGTATTGTTATCGAAAATCGACTTTTTCAGATATTCGTAACAGTTTAGCTCTCTGCAACCGGGGCAATGGGGGTTAGGGAAAACCCCCATTTCCCCGTATAAACACCAGATCGGAAAAGGGCTAAAATGATACCGATATTCAAGATTGAGGAATTCGTAAAAACCCACCCACAGCACTTTTGTGTCATTCCCGTGAAAACGGGAATTCAGTCCCGCCAGGCGGGATTGCTGGACTCCCGCTCCCCGCCTTCGCAAGGACAGGCCCCTCGGGAGTGACGGTCTAGGATGCTGAATGCTGGATAACTTGCTATCCCAAAAAGTTGGGATGTAATATCTCAATAACTCGGGGTAATGACCCATGAATGATGAGTCTCTAAGAGATTGCTTTCTCGACAGCTTCTCTTTCCACGGAAGTAAAAAGACAATAAGTTTTCTGCGGGAAGGGAGTATAGAGACAGAGATCTCTTATACAGAGTTGGACCAGGATTCAAACCGCATGGCCAACACCTTCCTGGAGCTGGGAGTCGAGAAAGGGGAAAGGGTTATCCTCTACCTTGAGAAATCTCTGATATTCGTTATTGCCTACCTCGCTCTCCAAAAGATAGGGGCCACTGCGGTTCCCTTGAATCCAGGGTTCAAGAAATCGGAGATGTCCTATCTCCTGGGTGATGCCCAGGCGAAACTGGTGGTATCAGACTCGGAAAAAGAGGCAGGTATTAAGGAGATAGACCCCGGAATCGCTACTCTGGGCATAGATACAAAAAGGCCCTATCCGTCCCTGGATTCTTTTCTCTCCGCGCCCGATACATTACCCAATGCGGCGATAGGCCCGGAGGATCCGGGACTGATCATCTACACGTCCGGAACGACGGGAATGCCCAAGGGGGCCATACTTACCCAGAGGAATCTGGTGCACGATGCAAAGAATGTCATCAAGATCTGGGAGATTGCGAAAACCGATGTCCTGTGCCATGCCCTTCCCCTGTTTCACGTACATGGCCTCTGTTTTGCGCTTCAAACGGCCCTGATGGCCGGGTCCCACGTGCTCATGCTTGATCGATTTTCCCCGGAAGGGGTTCTGAGGCCCCTTTCAGACAGGGAAGGAGAATACGTCTGCACGGTTTTTATGGCCGTGCCCTCCATGTACGGCAAGATGCTCGAATATATGGGAGACAGGCGAATGGACTTTGGCCATGTCCGTCTGTGGACCTCCGGCTCAGCCCCCCTCCTTGTCAAAGATTTTGAGAGAATCAAACACGTATTTGGCAAAGAACCCGTGGAACGTGAAGGGATGTCGGAGACCGGGATGAATTTTTCCAATCCGCTCAAAGGAATAAGAAAGCCAGGGTCCATCGGCCTGCCCCTGCCTGATCTCCAGGTGAGAATCGTTGACCCCGATAATTTTTCAGATGTAAAGCAGGGTGAAACAGGAGAGATCTGGTTAAAGGGACCGGCTGTAGCCCCTGGATACTGGCGAAAGCCAGAGGAAACGACCAAGACCTTTGAAAAGGGATGGTTCAGGACCGGGGACCTGGGAAGGGTCGATCAAGATGGTTACTACTACCTGACCGATCGCATCAAACATATCATCATCTCAGGGGGTGAAAACGTCTCCCCAAAAGAGGTGGAGATGGTCATTAACCAGCTAGATAGTGTAGTAGAGTCTTCAGTGGTCGGTATCCCGGACGAGAAATGGGGAGAAAAGGTCGTTACCGCTATCGTTGCAAGGCCTGGCTCAAAGGTTACTCCCCAGGAAATCAAAGCCCATTGCAAGAGGAATCTCCATGACTGGAAATGTCCCAAAGAGATCTCTTTTGTGAAAGAATTACCGAAAAATACCATGGGCAAGGTGTTGAAAGACGAAGTCCAAAGGCTCTTTGCATAGGGCATAGCAGAAAGGCAGGTTGAGAGAAAGAGGACCGCGGGGGTCTTTTTTCTCTCCCCTGCCTGTGTCCCGATTACATCGGGATATTTAAAGGTAAGGGGGCGTGCCAGAGGCTCTGAAGAATTTGGGTTACGTCCTTTGAAAAAAAGACCCTCACGGTCTGTCATCTTACTCCTCAGTGTTTTTAAAGGGCTAAAGTGTTACGGGAGGTTCCAAAATGGATTCCAAAGAAATACTAACTGGAAAAAGAGTCCTCATCGTGGATGACGAAAAGGACATCCTTGATACCCTGGAGATCCAGCTGGATATGTGCAAGATAGACACGGCCACCTCTTTCGAGGAGGCCAAGACCCTGCTTGAAAATAATGACTACGATATCGCCATCCTGGACATCATGGGCGTGAATGGATATGAGCTCTTGGATATCGCAACACGCCGTGAGATCCCTGCCCTAATGCTCACGGCCCACGCCTTGTCGGAGAAGAGCCTCATGAAATCAGCCGAGAACGGGGCCTCTTATTACGCCCCCAAGGATGAGATAAACAAGATCGATCTCTTCATCGCCGACGTACTGGAAGCCAAACAGAAGAGAAAAAACCCATGGATCAGGATGGTTGAGAGACTCGGCGGTTACTATGACAAGAAGTTCGGTGGTAAGGACTGGAGGGATAGGGAGCGAGAATTCTGGGAAAAAAGGATTAAGGCGATTGAGTGACGCTGAAAACGAGAGGGCTTTCCTCACTCACTTACAAGCTCTCAGCCCCTCTGGCCTCTTCTTCGAGGCGTCTCCCCTCCCTACTTTGAGCCAGGCGGCCCACAAGATACCCGTCCATGATCAGATGGACAAGATGGTGAACCACACAGAATATAAGGGCAAGACCGTACTGGGGGAACAGGGTGACCTGGAGCAAAACCGAGAGGGGAAGCGTTTTCTGCCCTCCCATGAAGATTACGCTCTCACGCCGCCCAGGGCCCATTTTGAAAAGTCCGGATGTTGCAAAACCGGCGACCAAAAGGATTCCGTGGAAGACAAAAACCACCATAATGATGGTGAATATCTGACCCCCGCTGCCCACAACCACAGCTCTGGCCTCAGATAGGGCTATCCAGACAATGAACAGAATCATACACTGGTTGACGGTGGGGAGGTATTTTTCCTGCATTGTCCATTTCCCCTTCTTTACAAATCTAGTGAGTAATCCCAAAAAAAGGGGAACCAGAACGAGCGTGCCGATCTGTATCATCATCTTGGGCCCGTTTATGGAGACTTCAGTCCAGTTCCCACCCTCTTTAAGGAGAAGGGTTAGAGAAATGGGGATAGTGAAGACAGCCAGTCCATTTGCAAGGATTGTGATCAAAAGGGCATGGGCGGTATTTCCCCCCGAGGCCCCGGTCATCACTACACCGCTGCTCAGGGTAGTGGGCATGACAGCGACCAGAAAAAGCCCGATCCTGATCCCGGGAGAGAGCGGTATTAAACCAAGACACCAGGCGGTGAGTGGGGCGATAACGAAGATGATGAAAAGTGCAAGGGCAGTGCCCCGGATGTCTGAGAGGCCTGTCTTTATCTGTTCTGTTTTGACGATCAGGCCAGAGAGGAAGAAGATGATCACGATAACGGCCTCGGCCCCATGATGAGCCTTGAACCACATGCCGAGGTCTGAGAGGAACCTTCCGGACTCCGTCAGGGTCACGACAGAAATTCCAAGCAAGCCGATGGAGAACCACTTCGCCCTTAAAAACTCCACCACCTTTTCAACAGCCATTTAGATATCCATTGGTGTCTACCGCGTATTCCGGAAACCAACACCATACCACCTTGAAACCGGGGACCCGCTTGCGGGTTGCTTGATACTCGATCCTTGTCAAGATAGAATAAAAATTCCTGTAACTATTCAGGTTGTGAGGTTCAGGCCTTCCCAACGCGGAATGCGGAACGAGTAACGAGCAACCAGCAACCAGTATTACCAGACACCCCGGGGGGTTTCTTACCTTCTTGGACAGAACTTCAATTCTAAGAGACTAATCGACCAACATCAGGCAGTACACATTTTGGGTTTGGGTCTTCTCACTGAGGGTCTCAATAAAAAAGCCATTGTTCCGTGCTGTCTGGTATACATCAATCCCGCATCCTTCCATTGAAGGCCTTGCTTTATCCCCAAATGTACAGGGATCTCCCTTAGGTTTAGCGCACTCCTTGCAGAGAGAGCAGGGTCCGGCCAAAAAAATAAAGGCCTTATAGTACCCGTCCTTGAACATCTCTCCTTCCAGGTCGGTCAGCATCCCAAGATATTTCTTGAACCGTTTACCCCGACCCGGTGTCATTGGGGCCTCTATATGGAACAAGATGGCACGGCGGTAGGAATCAATGACTGCCCTTGTCTGCTCGGGCGTAGGGGTATGGGGAGGACAGCAATATCCCTTCCCATAGGCCGCGCATCCAAACTGGCATTTCAACCTTACCCATGGTGCCGTCACAACGGTACCCGGGTGAATCTGTTTTGCATGTGTTGCCCCTCTTTCCACAGCCTGGGCACAATATTTCTCCAGATCTCTATCATTCATGTGCATCCTCCTCAGAAAATATCCAGAAAGCCCCTGCCGCTCTTTGACCTAATAAGGCCTGATGTAACACTTTAGCGTTTTGAAAGAAAGGCAGAGGACCGCGAGGGTCTTTTTTCCTCTCCCCTGCCTGTGTCCCGATTACATCGGGATATTTAAAGGTAAGGGGGCGTGGCACAGGCTGTGAAGAATTTGGGTTACGTCCTTTGGAAAAAAGACCCTCACGGTCTGTCATCTTACTCCTCAGTGTTTTCAAAGCGCTAAAGTATTACGGCCTGATTAATTCATCGAGAACAGGCGCTGAGATCCAATAACATCTCCCCCATATAATGGTCAACCTGTATCAGCTGTCACGTCACCTGTCCGGGTCTGACGGGTTGTCTTCTTTAGATGTCTTTCAAAAGCCTGTTGGCAGATGATTTCGCAATTGAATTATCGAATTGATCTAAGATCTCCGCCAGTGCCTCAAGTTCTTCATGTCCGGGGATTTCTATCTTATCAACGCCTCTATGCTCCAGGGCCTTCAGGATGGTCTGAATGTCAAGTCGATTGATATCCTGTGCAGGCTGATAGGCGGGCTCCCTGCTGCCAGGATCCTGGGTAATCGAAATTATTTTACTTTCAACTAGTTCATTGATAACCCGCCTTACAAGGCTTGCAGGGATCTCCAGGGCCCTTGAGATCCCCGAAATTGTGCTGGGGCCACTCCCATCAGCGAAGTTTCTTACCAAGAAATGCGCAACAAAAAGCGATACTTGTTTCCTAAAAGAGATGCTCATCCGGGCCGAGTCGCTTTTGAATTCATATTTTCTAAAGTTTTGATGGGCATAGGCGAGTTCAGCCCCAAACAGGATAATTAGCCAGCTAATCTGCAACCAGATCAGGAATAGAGGCAAGGCCGCGAAACTTCCGTAGATCGCATTATACCTCGATACGCCAACTTGAAATGTGATGTACCCCCATTCGGTTATCTGATAAACAATGCCGGCTGTAAGACCGGCCATCAGGCCGGAGCGGGGATTGACCTTGGTATTCGGCAGTATGATATAACTGAAGGTCAAGACCAGTGCTATCATGGCAAAGGGCAGCAATCTTAATAGAAAAAAGGAAAAAGGCCCGAGAAAGGCAACCTCTTCGGTAATGGACTTGACTTGAGTGTTTACAAACACGGTGATAGTGCTTGATAGAACTATCAGAATAGGGCCCACAACGATTATTGAAATATAATCAGTGAATTTCCTCAGCCAGTTTCGTGCCTTTTCTATTTCCCATGTTGCATTAAAAGAATCTTCAATATGATTCAGCAACTTCATCGCAGTATATATGAGTATCACCACGCCAACGCCCGCAATCCATCCGCCTTTGGTGACTTCCAGTAAGGAATCAGCAAATTCAAAAGTACGTTCAACTATCCCTTCATGTGCCTCCAGATACTTGGATAGCTCTTCTTGAAGGACCTTTTGGAAGCCGAAGCCCTTTGCAATTCCAAAGCCGATCGCCAGCACGGGAACTACGGAGAGCAAGGAATAGAATGTTAGCGCCGATGCCCTTAGCTTACAATCGTTGTCAGCAAATCCCCTGAATGCCAGAAATAAGATCCTCAGATTCTTCACGAAGAACCGTTTTCTGCGGGGCAGGTCCTCCATACGAACCCTCCAGATATCCGTTTTCAGATAATTGAGTATGGCTGTCTTGCTGAACCGGCTTGTATTCATATGGCTTGCCCCTCCCAAAACGACTGAGATTCTAGAGTTGGCCCTGTCGAATAATCCACATCATTTACGGAAGGACTGGATTCCTTATTCCCTTTGGTCAGGTGGCGACCAATATCATCGCTATCAGGGCAAAGACAATCCCTACACCTTGCTTGAGCGTTACTGTCTCATTCAACAGGAAGACCGCAAGGGTTATGCTTATGACCGGATATAGTGCGGATAAGGTCGCAACCAGGGTAACAGGCCCCTTAGATACCGCGACCAGGAACAGAAGGGCGCCGAGAAAACCAAGGACCCCTGTAGTTATTGCCAGCAAAATCCCCTTCGGATGAGTTTCGAGTCGAAAGTTCAGGAGGCAAAAAACCACTGTAGCAACCAAAATACCGCCCAGAACTTCATAGACAATTGCGCTCCTGGGATCGATATATCTGGTTGTGACCTTGGGGATGAACCCCCAGAACCCCCAAAGAATAAAGGCTCCAAATGTGGGTAGTATCCACTCTTTCATGTTCCAGACCCCAATGTGAACTCGGTTTCTATGTTTACCCGATTTTCAGCCCCTGACCCATGATCCCGCATCCGGCCACCGGCCTCAGCTTCTCTCCCAGGCGTAGACTCGCCTCTACCCCCCAGGGGTGTAGGCCTCTCCGAGCTGCATGCTCAACGAGGCGGAAGCCGAAGGGCGGGGAGTCCGAAGTACAATTTGGAATGTTTTTAATGCAACATCGGGGCTGATGATACTCCAGGAGTTGACATTTGGCAAACTTAGGAGGATAAGATGCCTTGAAAAAGATCGAGGCTCACTCCCCTTCAGAGAACCGTTGAGGTGAGGAATGGGTCTGTTATAGTCGCCGCAAGTTGAACAGGCGGCATCCCTTGACTCCTTGTTTGGCGGTTTAGGTCAGGCAGGGATTCCCATTTCAAGGGATTCCAGCACCCTTATAAAAGGAGCAGACTCAATGGATAATTGGACCTTCGGTATCATGCTTACCGTCGTGGGTATGGGGGGAACGATCCTGACACTCTGGATCCTTAGTTTCTTTATGGTTCTCCTCAAGAGGGCCTTTCCCCTCTCAAAGGAACAGCGTACGGACACGAAAAGCGCCGCGAGCAAAGGGGGTGCCTCATGACGGAAAGCCTTCTCCAGGCCCTTTCCGGTCTCAGCGCCGGAAGCAGCTATCTCTTCACAACAGGGCTTCCCAATCTGGTCATGCTGACAGTAGGGGGGGGTCTCCTCTACCTGGGAGTCCGCAAGGGGGTGGAGCCCCTCCTTCTGGTGCCCATCGGTTTTGGGTGCCTCCTGGTGAATCTCCCTCTTAGCGATGTCATGGATGAGGGGGGGATACTGAGGACGTTTTACCAGATGGGCATCATGAACGAGCTTTTTCCCCTCATGATCTTCGTCGGGATCGGGGCCATGACCGACTTCTCTCCCCTCCTCGAAAACCCTAAGATCCTGCTCCTGGGGGCGGCAGGGCAGTTCGGGATCTTTCTCACTCTTCTCCTTGCCCTGGGCCTGGGCTTTCCCAAGCTGGAGGCCGTTTGTATTGGGATCATCGGGGCGTGCGACGGGCCCACGGCCATCTATGTGACCTCCCAGTACGCGCCCCAGCTCCTGGGGGCCGTCTCGGTTGCAGCTTACTCTTACATGTCCCTGGTCCCCGTGATCCAGCCTCCCATCATGAGGATCCTCACCACGAGCAAGGAGAGGCGGATCCGCATGGGAGTGGTCCGTAAGACCGTCTCCAAGCGCGCCCTCCTGCTCTTCCCGATCGTGGTGACCGTGGTAACGGGCTTGATCGCCCCAAAAGGGCTCCCTTTGATGGGCATGATCATGCTGGGGAACTTCATGAAGGCGAGCGGGGTAGTGGCCAGGCTCACCAGGGCCTCTGAGAACGAGATCGCCAACATAGTCACCCTCTTTCTGGGTCTCGCCATCGGGGGGACCATGGAAGGACATGCCTTCCTGAAGTCACAGACCCTGGCAATCTTCGGGCTGGGCTTCTTGGCCATCTGTCTGGACACAGCGACAGGGATCTTCTTTGGAAAGCTCATGTGCCTCTTGACCAGGGGCAAAGTGAATCCCCTCATCGGCGCGGCGGGCATTTCGGCCTATCCTATGGCCGCCCGGGTCGTCCAGGTTCAGGGACAGAAGTACGACAAGGGAAACTACCTCCTCATGCACGCCGTGGGCGCCAACACCGGCGGGCAGATCGGCTCTGTCATGGCCGCGGCTGTTATGCTTTCGGTTCTAAAGGGAATGGGCCTGATCTGATGAACGATTACCCCAGCCTCTGAACCAGCTCGACGACGATGTTGTCAGGCCCCGTAAAAAAGGCAATCCTCACTTTACCCGCATCTTTAGGGGCGAGGGTAAAGGTAAAACCCTTCTCCCTGAGTTCCCTGTAAGTCGCATCCACGTTATCAACCTCGAACCCCAGGTGGTGGTATCCAAACCGCGGCCCTGGGGCGTCATTAACGATGTTTTCATCCTCTCTCGCCACCCGGAGGTTGATGATGGTTCCATTGAGATCGAGCGTGGCCCCATCGGCGGTGCCGAATTTTCGCCTCACGACCAGGTTCGCCCCCAGGATTTCAGAGAAAAAGGCAATCATTTCGTTCAGGTCGGAACAGAGTAAATGCAGATGATGGTATCGATATTTCATGTGTCTCTCCTTTCTTCTATATTGTCAAACGACGTTCCATCAATTTCCCCTCTTCGTTTTACTCAGAAAATTCCCAATTTAACGCCCTTATTGTCAACATAAATCTTGGATATCATTTTAGCCCTTTTCCGATCTGGCGTTTATTCGGGTCCTTTACTTCAGTCCGTCGGATAGGTAAACCTAATCAAAGACGTCCCTGAACCCAATCCCTGGGTTGCACTAAAGCATCTTGATCTTTGGGATGGTAATGCCTAGTGTATGGGCGGAGGCTGAGATATGAGGGCAATGGAGCAAAGATCAAAGACGATTCAGGCCGTGACCTTTGACGCATACGGAACCATACTGCATCTGGACCGCCCGTTTGAGCGGTTGAGGGATCAGCTCCATGGTATGGGGCACAGGGTTCCGCTGGAAGCTGTAAAAGAGGCCTTTATCCATGAAATGACCTATTACAGGGACCATCATCTGGAAGCGGTCGATGCTGAAAGGCTCCTGGCATTGCGCTACCGATGTGCTGAGGTCCTCTTTGGCAAGCTGGCCGAGAAAGGGTACCAGGTAGAGGCATCTCCAGAGTCGAAGCTGGCGCTCCTGATGAACTCCATTCGATTTCAGCCCTATGACGATGTGCTTCCCATATTGCGATGGTGCTCTTCCAGGGGTCTTGTGACCGGCGTGATATCAAACTGGGACTATTCGCTCCCCACCACCTTAGATGGGGCGATCGAAGGGCACGGGTTCCACTGCATCCTGGTTTCAGCTACTGAAGGGATTATAAAGTCAGACCCTGACATATATCACAGGGCAGCAGAACGGCTCGGGCTTCCGGCCTCAAGCATCCTCCACATCGGTGATGAAATCGAAAACGATCTGAACACCCCACGAAAGGCAGGGTTCAACGCGGTCCTTTTAGATCGGGACGGCCGTCACAGGGGAGTGAAAGGTCTTTGCATACAAGGGCTTACTGAATTTCCCTCAAAGGTAGAAGATGCGATTGGCGCCAATCCGCAAATCACCGCCCCTGAAAAATAGGCTTTCGTTTTTCAAGAAGGGCGCTGATCCCTTCCTTCGCATCTCCCATTTCAAAAGTTCGTGACTGGTAAAGGGCGTCTATTTCTGCGGCGTTCCGTGGATTCCACTGGAGATGGCGGTAAATGGCGTGTTTGATCATCTTTACCGCCACGGGCGCTGCGCTCGCGATCTCCTCAGCCAACTCCCAGGCCTTTGGGACCACCTGATCTCCTTCCAGGGCATAGTTTGCCAGCCCGATTTCAGCAGCCTCCTCACCGTTTATCAGGCGCCCGGTATAAAGGAGTTCATTGGCCCTGGGCAGCCCGATGATTTGAGGAAGCATGTAAGATACCGCCATACCGGTGTGAAGCCCGAGCCTGGAAAAGTTGGCGCCGTATTTTGACCCTTTGTTGGCGACGCGAATATCGCAGATGAGGGCAAGCCCGAATCCTCCACCCACAGCATGACCGTTCATGGCGGCAATGGTCGGGATTTCGATTTCCTGAATCTCGAGAAACGGACCGTAGGCATCCATGAGGGTTTGATGGGGAAGGCGCCCCTTGTTGTCAACGATCCCGCTCTTGAAGTCGGCGCCCGAACAAAAGGTGCTGCCACTCCCGGTAATTATCAAACACCGAAGGTCCTGATCCTTCTTTGCCTCCTGAACCGCCTCGCGAAAGGCCGGCATGGTCTCGTCATCCATGGCGTTCCGATTCTCGGGCCGGTTAAAGGTAATCTGCGCTATATGGTCTTTGATTTCAAACAAAACAGGTGCATCTGACATTATAGACTCCTTTGAGTAATAATCTTAACAATCTCGTAAAAAGTCCGAAATGACCCGTTTTCGTCATTCCCGCGAAGGCGGGAATCCAGTAAAATCAAACAGTTCTGGACCCTCGCCTTCGCGGGGGTGACGGTCTTGGGGACTTTTTACGAAACCATCAATCTTGAGAGCCCAAAGTTCTTTGTAACGCATTAAACTCAAAAGAAATGTTGCCTTGACCAACTGTCATTCCCGCGAAAGCGGGAATCCAGAAAAATCAATTGGTTATGGCCTCCTGCCTTCTCACCAGTGACAGAACTTTGGACTGTGTAGTGACAATGATGTCATATCTGATACAGGAGATTCAACGAACCCTACCCTATGCAGCCTACCATTATAGGAGAATTCACGCCAGCATCACCTCCGCGGCCAAACGCGCCCCCACCCCGGGCAGCAGGGCGCACTTTTCATAACCCCGGGCCTTTTGAAAGGCCGCAAAGTTCTCCTGGCTAGCCCTGGGATCCAGGTATTTCCCAAAGATCACATCTTCCTGCAGCTCAGGGCACATGATGGTGCCGAGTTCTTCCTTAAAACGCGCGATGAATTTCCGGGCCGCGGTCATGGTGCGCCCTGTGCCTTCGTAATCCTCGGGATCGTCGCTTCCAAAAAAGAGCCCTATGGCGATCAGGCTGCCGGTGACCGCTCCGCAGATGCCGCCGGTCATGCCGAAACCGGGAAAGGGAGACATGGCCCGGGTGATGGCCCAGTTGCCCAGGCCAAACTCTTCCATAAGGGCCAGGGCCGAGCCCTTGGCGCAGCTGTGGGTCAGGTATTCGTACTCCTCGGCGCGGAGTTGCACGCGGTCAAGCACCCTGTCACGGTCGGCTTGCATTGCTGCCCAATCCAGGTTCTTGGGGCCGAAACCCTTTTGCCGTAGATTACTCAACCGGGCCCGGATGGTCTCCACCTGCCAGGAGCGTTCGACCAAATCATGCACACGTTTTTGCCAGGTTTTTGGGTTGTCCATATAAGCAAATCCGGTTTTATTATCAACATCGATTTTTGGCGCTAGGGTTGAGAGTTCGGTAACCAATCCAAATTATTGCCGCCGAAAATTGACAGGAGATATGGGGGCGCCCCCCTTCAAGACCCTCACAACCTCTTTGGTTGCCCGGCGACGGGTTTCTGAGGGCATCCGCGAAGATGCCGATGCCGCGTGGGCGGTTAATATCACATTGTCCATGGTCAGCAGCGGGTTGCCTGATTCCACCGGCTCTTTTTCAAACACATCCAGCGCAGCTCCTGCAATCCATCCATCCGAAAGGCCTTTGATGAGTGCCGCTTCATCCACAGTGGAGCCCCGACCTGTATTGATAAAAATAGCGGATGACTTCATCTGTTTGAATTGCTGCTCGGAAATCAGATGTCTGGTTTCAGCGCTTAACGGAAGATGCGCGGATACGAAGTCGGACCGCTCCAGGAGTTCAGAAAGTTCGGTAATCGGCTCCACTCCGTACTCTCCCATCACCAATTCACTAATGTATGGATCATAAGCCATCATATGAAAACCGAAAGGTTTCGCTCTTCGAGACACTGCCTTCGGCACATTACCGAATGATATGAATCCGAGGGTTTGGCCCATCAGGCGCGGGAATCGATTCAGCATGGGACGAGCCTCATTCCAACGACCTGTCCGGACCAGCTTATCCTGGAACAACAGCCGCCGCCATGCACCCAAGAGCAGTGTCATGGTATGGTCGGCCACCTCTTCAATAAATACGTCCGGCACGTTCGTCACCCAAATGTTTCGCTCCGAAGCGGCTGCAATATCCACATTGTCATATCCGACCGCCGCAACAGCGATAATCTTGCACCGTTGTAATGAGGCAATAACATTTCGACTGATTTGTATCCCGCCGGCATAAACCAGCAAGGCATCGGCATCTCCGGCCACTTCCATAAAGCTATCTTCACTATCGGTATCAACGATTACAAGCCGGGCGCCTGCGGTATCAAGAATCTCTTCTTCAACTCTAAATGCTTCACCGTATACCGGAACAGATCGGGCCGGCAATTTCTGAGCCACCACCTTGAATGACTGCCCTTCTTTCATAAAAACCACCTTTTTGTTTGCAAGATATTATTCTTTAACTGCGTCCCTCTTCAGGGTCTAGCAATCCTTCCCTAGCCGATTTCAAAGCATTATTTAAAAGTAACCACAACACATTACAATTCACAAATCAAGATGTGACCCCATTTTTTCAGAGGATATCTTCCTTTAACTGTGCCAACTTCATCCCCTGCTTTAGGGCAGCCCGCTGCTTCTTCTCTATATCAAGGTATTGGAGACACAGTGAGTATATCTTCTCTATGGAATCTCTGGGAACTACGGTGATCCCATCGTAATCGCCGAATACTAGGTCCCCCGGACAAACCAATCGACCCCCACATTGAATCGGCTCATTAACCGAGACCGTATCGAGCCTTGTCTGGCCGGTTGTGACAACGGGATTTCTATAGAAAAGGGGAAATTTCATCTCGCGGATCGCCAAAACATCCCTCACACCGCCATCCACGACTGCTCCACCGAGGCCTTTCACCGTCCCCGTAATGGTCATCATCTCCCCCCACATACCACAGTCCGTTAATCCACCGCCGACGACAAAGACATCGCCTGCCTGGGCCATATCTATTGCCTCGAAGGCCAAACTAAGGCCCGATCTGCCCTTGAAGGAACTAAAGGATGGAGGGACCATCCTCAGAGTCACCGCCGGTCCGATCAACTTTGCCTCATCGAAGATCGGCCTCAGGCCTACATCCATCCAAGTTCTTACGCTATGGCCTAAGACCTCATCGCAGGCGTCTTGGATTATACCCGAATACATCTTACTCAGATCTTCTACGATCTTCTTAGGGGGCCTTTCTATCTCGAATCTGGTCATCTAACACTCCTTAGTCTTATTGAAAAAAATCATCTAAAGGTAATACTCTAGCGCTTTGAAAACACTGAGGAGTAAGATGACAGACCGTGAGGGTCTTTTTTCCAAATGACGTAACCCAAATTCTTCACAGCCTGTGGCACGCCCCCTTACCTTTAAATACAGCTTCTGCCAGGCAGGGGAGAGGGCTCTTCATAGGGACATCCTCTTATGGGGCTGTTCCGTAACGAAGTTCAAGACCTCACTGCCGTTCTATGAAATGCTGCCGGCCTTTTCGTCCTTTGGAAAAAAGACCCTCGCGGTCCTCTGCCTCTCTTTCCAGACGCTAAAGTGTTACAAATAACATTGTTTTCTTAAGAGGGAGTAACTGAGGAGGAAAATACCCAATGAAAGAAGAAGTAGACTTCAAATTCCAGGAAAAACATATCTTAGACTCCCTGAATGACGGGGTATACGTAACCAATCCGGAAAGAAAGATAAGCTATTGGAACAGGGCAGCGGAAAGAATCACCGGATGGCCCGCCTCCGAGGTAGTAGGGAGGGGATGCTCTGACAATATCCTGTGCCATATAGACAAAGATGGCCATATTCTCTGCGGACAAGAGTTCTGTCCCCTTCATCGCTCAATTACTACAGGAGTCAGTTCTACTGTTCCGATCACGGTGTTTGCCCAGGCCAAAGATGGTTCACGCATACCAACGCAGGTCAGCGTTGCTCCTATTAGAGATGACTCTGACAACATAATTGGAGGGGTAGA
>JAZDES010000157.1:0-18116 GCA_043808585.1 Pseudomonadota bacterium
GGATGTAAAAGTAAAAGGGGACGTATATTCTAAAACAACTTACGATAATGATTGCCGAGGCTTTTGAAACGGAGCCAGGCATGGTGAATTAGTTCTTTTCGAGTTTAGGTATCTATAGGCCACAACTTCAAAAACAGTCGTGATATAGGTATGTTATCTAAAAGATGTTCGCTTTTTCCCTGCGATGAAACCTGAATGAAGCAACCACAACATCTTGTGGACGGTCCCTTCGGCTACTATGGATCTAGGATGCTAGACTACCTATATTAATCATCTGTTGGAGTCCGCTTGAGAGCACTGAAAACTTGATGTCGAAGTCTGAACCATAGGGCTGGCTGAAAACGCAGCAGTTGTTCTTGTTTTGAATCTTGCCACAGAGACTTTTCAGGAAGGGGTAGTCCATTTTAGCGCATTTATCTCTGCCCATGCAGGCCTCTGGCCGCAAGCAAAACAGTGTCCTGCGTTCAGTGACCAGTGTTCAGGTTTCAGGCCCGCCCTGGCCTCCGGCTCGTAGCCTGCGCCTCGCCTATGAGAGCGCAGCTTGCTGGATTCGATGCGGATGATCCAGACGAGAGAACATGGTAATAAGCGCCATCATATTCTTATCTTTTCAGGAGTTTGCTGCCATAAAGTCCGGTAGGTTTGATCAGCAGGATAATAAGCATGATGGCAAATGGGGCCATCTGGGCGAGAGGGGCATATATTAATGACCCAAGAGAGATCACCTGCCCCACGATCAAGGCCGAAACAAGCGTGCCCTTGATGCTTCCAAGTCCTCCAATGATTACGACCATGAATACGAACGCCAGAACTTCAAGCCCCATCTGGGGATCAACCATGATCAAAGGGGCGTGAAGACCGCCGGCAAGCCCCGAGAGAGTGCCGGCTATGATAAAGGTGATGGTAAAGAGCCTGTAAACGTTTATGCCAAGCCCCTCCACATGCTCAACGTCTTCGATTCCCGCCCGAATCGCTTTTCCGGTAATTGTCTTGTTCAAGAAGGCCCAGATCCCAACATATACGACAATTGAAATCAGAATGACGATCAGTCGATAAATCGGAATCAGGGTGCCCAGGATGATCATCTGTGCATCCAGCGGTGAAGGAACCGGACGCGGCACAAGCCCCCAGACATATTTGATTGCGCCTACGCCGGCGATCAGAATTCCGAAAGAGGTTATCATGGTAAATGTTATGTCTCTCTCGTAAATACGACGAAAGACAGATCGCTCGACCCCGAAACTCACGAGTCCGGCAGCAATCATTCCTCCGAGAGCGCCGACCCATGTATTGCCTGTGACAATAAACAGAGTATAGGTGATATAGGCCCCGACCGCGTAATAGAGAAGTTGATCCAGACTGATGATGCGCATGAGCCCGAAACAAAGAGAAAGCCCGATGGCCAGTAGGAAGAAAATGCTTCCTATGCTCAATCCAAAGATGATACCAGAAATCAGTAACTGCTTGTCCATGGGTCTTGCCGCTTTCTAGATTGTTACCCGGCTGAAGTTCCCTTTCTGGAAACCGCTCTTTTTAGAACTGGTTCGAGAGTTCCCCAAATCCCCTTTTCACCTGCCAGCATGATGATGACTAAAAGCAGGCCTATAAATAGCTCCCAGTTGGCGACAAATCCACTGATCAGGTCTTTCATGCCTGTATATGCGAAGGCTCCTACGATGGGGCCATAGAGCGTACCGACCCCCCCCAGCAGCGTCACAACCACCGGGTCGGCCACCCGAGCGGGACTTGTGATCTCTGGGCTTACAAATCCGAAATAAACCGCATATAAGGCCCCCGCCAGGGCCGTAGTCGTGTTGGCGATAATGAATGCAAGCCACCTGATTCTGAAGCTGTCGTAGCCCAAAAATTTCAGTTTATCTTCGTTAATTTTCGCGCCAAGGCAAGCCGCGCCGTAAATAGAGTCAATCATGTACTTGTAAAAGGCCCAGACCGCAAAGGCCACCAGAAGCGCAAAGATGAAAAATTCATTTGGTTTGCCCAGATCTAGTATCGGCGTAGACGTCATTTTGGTCATGAACCACAGGCCGTTGTCTCCGTGAGTTATGGGGGCCAGGATTTTTTCCATCAGGTAAAACATGATCACGGCAAGCGCAAGATTCACGAGGGCGAAATAATCACTCCGAAGGCGCACAAAGAAAGGCCCGACGATCAGGGTCACAAGCACGCCGCCCAGGATGCCGACAATTATGCCCACATAGGGGTTCGTGCCAAAATAGTAGAGATAAAAAGCCGTTGAGTAGGCACCGACAGCCAGATACGCGGGCTGTCCGAACGAAATAAAACCGACGTTCCCCAGCAGGAAATTGCAGCCCATCGTGTAGATAGAAAAGATGATGATCTCATTGGCAAATGGAAGAGGCAAGAACACCCTAACCATCACCAGAAAAAAAAATGCCAGTAAAAGGCCCCACCACCATCTGAGTATTCTCACCATCGAAATTTCCTTTTAATATATGCTGGCATCATTTGGTATATAACCGGGGTCACTCCAGGAATGTCATCATCACACGTTCGAGCAGCGCGTGCGGAGAGCTGCTAGAGATACTGCTCGCATACATTATTTTTTATATCTTCATGGTCGACGATTTCACTCACCACCCTTCCCTCTTTGATGGCATATACCTTATGAGATATGGCACTTACCAGGGAAAGGTTCTGTTCTACGATCAACAGCGTGGTACTCTTGGTTAATTCTTGAATAACATTTTTGAGATGGGAGACAATACTGGGCGCCAGTCCCTCTGTGGGCTCGTCGATCAATAACACCCCAGGATTCCCGATGATCGCTCTTCCGATCATCAGCATTTGCCGCTCCCCACCGCTCAGATAACCCCCTTTGCGGTCGAAAAGGCCTTTTAAGGCAGGGAAATACTCCATTACTTTTTCCCAGTTATAGTCCTTGGTGGCATAGCTTGCGAGTTCAAGGTTTTCTCTGACAGTCAAGTCCGAAAAGACTTTCTTGTCCTGCGGGACATATTTTAGTCCCATTTTGGCGATATCGTAGGACATGATGCCGACCAGACTCTGATTGTTCAGGGTTATGGAGCCCGACGTTGGTTTCAAGAATCCTCCGATGGCTCTTAACAGAGTGGTTTTTCCAGCCCCATTACGGCCGACACAGGACACCACTTCGTTCGAATAGACCTTGATCGATACATCAAAAAGGACCTTTGATTCACCATAGGAAACATTCAGGTTTTCGACTGCCAAAGTTGGATGGCCGGGCATAGGGTACTCCACATATTTTCATGCCGATGCGATTGGAGCCAAACGCACGGTTGTTTTCTATTTTTCTGGATGATCAATCTGCCAGTAACTCTTACGCACCGCCGGCGCCTTGAGGCACTCCTCGCAGGGTCCGTCGGCAATTACTCTCCCCTCATGCATCACCGTCAGCCTTTCAATAAAATCCTGGACTTTGGATATCTTGTGTTCAACGATCAAAATCGTTTGCCTATGGGCATGTCTTTTAAGAATTTCAAGTATTCCTGCTATTTCAGCCTCGCTCAATCCAGCCAAAGGTTCGTCAAGCAGCAGAACTTTGGGCTCCGCCAGGATCGACATGGCGATCTCCAGCCGTCGCTTCTCGCCTAGGGAGAGCTGCCTGACCATTCTGTTAGAGACGTTATCAAGATCGAAAGTCTCAAGACATCCCGCTATTTTTTCGTCATTTCTGTGATGTTGACGGGTAGTGAAAAACATATGGGCAAGGGACGCTTTCTTATAGGCCCTAAAAAACGAAAGGATAAGGTTGTCCATTACAGTCAGGTTGTCGAAAGTCGACGTCAGCTGAAAGGTGCGCATCATTCCCATGGCCACCCTTTTTTTGGGCGAGAGCCTGGTTATCTCTTCTCCTTTGTAGAAAACGGATCCTTCGTCCGGTGCATAATACCCAGTGAGCAGGTTGAAAAACGTGGTTTTTCCGGCACCATTTGATCCAATAATTCCAGCGATCTCATTTTCATGTAACGTGTAGTCTACTTGATTTACTGCAACGACCTCTCCGAATTTCTTGGTTACGCCATTGGTTCTGATTATTTCAGGACTCGCACTGCTATTCACAATAAAATTCTCCCGGAAAGCCGCCCCCGGAGCCGAACCACGCGGCTCCGGGGGCAAAAAGGTCTTTAATAGCCTAGAGATTTAAGCGACGGCATAACGGCGTCACCGCCCATATAACCTTCCACTGAAAAAAGATCCCATTCATTTTTTTGCTCACTAGGTCCTTTACCCCTGACCAAAAAGGCTGCATATTTATAAACGGCAGCATGATCTTCTCGCCAGTGGGCAGGGCCCTTCACACACTCGAATTTCCCTTCATTGGACATAAGTGCTTTGGAGACCCCTTGGGGATCGAAGGAACCGGCAGTCTCAAATCCCCTGAACATCTCCATGTAGGCAACATAGGCAATCGTGGCATAGGAATCTGGAGGCCTGTTGTATTTCGCCTTGTAAAGATCTGTAAATTCCTTGGCGCTCTTTTCCAGTCCCGGGTCTTTCAACCCGCTCAAGTCATAATAGAAATAGTGCATGGAATAGACCCCTTCCAGGGCTTTGGGGGGAATTCCCTTGGCTACAACATTGGTAATAAAGGCATTGAATATGGTCATCTCCTGGTTTAGGCCCATCTGGTAGCACTGTTTGAGCAGTGCGACCGCATCTCCTGCAAATTGGGCCGAAATGAAAACATCCGGCTTGGCGGCCCTGACTTTCTGCAAGATAGTGGTGTAGTCACTCGTTCCCTTTGAGACTTCGTCATAGCCTACGATTTCAGCGCCGTATTCTTTGGCCGCGGCATAAACGCCGTCACGGATATCCCAGCCCCAACTGTCGGCTCGGGCCAGAAAGAAAATGCGTTTTTTCCCCAGCACCTTGATTGCAGCTGATCCATCCATGTACCCGACCGTCCAGGGGCTATAAGCCACGGCGAAGGTGGTGTCGGAGAGTTTTCCTTTTTCAAAGGCCTCTTTTGCCATCACACAGACAGGGAAATAGGGCAGCGGATCTTTTTTGACCACGGCATTGATGGCAAAGGAAAGTGGTGCCCAGGTTTGGCCACCTACGGCCTTCACGCCTTCACCTGTCATGTAGCGGAAGCGTCTCACGCCCACATCCAGTTTTGCTTCATCATCGGCAACGACCCCTTCTACCTTCACCTTACCCCAGGGCATTTTGAGTCCACCCTTTTTATTGACAACATCTATCGCGAGAAGTGCACCTTCTTTTTGGGTTTCCGCTACCGCTGCAAATGTTCCGGTCAGCGGAAGCAAAATGCCGACTTTGATATTGTCTGGGTTGGCGGCAAGAGCGGAATTAATAAGAACGGTTGAAACCAGCATGGTCGCAGCGAAAAAGACAAGTAGTTTTTTCATTTTCTCCCTCCTGGCAAGTTGTTTGTTAGAGATAAAAAAACCTATTAAAATCCGAAGTCGGTTCACATCACCTCCTTATAATGGCGGTTTGTATGACATTGATCTCCGGCGCTCTTATTTTCAGAAGACCCTCCCCGGACGACAGGACAAACGGCAATGAAATATCACTGAAATGGCCCTCAGATGATGGGCACAACAGCATTCACCAAAAGGGGTACCTGGAGTAATGGAGTGCTGGAGTGTTGGGAAAAAAGATAAAATCCATTACTCCAGCCACTCCAGGTCGTTCGAGCGCTAAAGGCTTAACAAGCTAGATTTTCGAAACAAGACTAAGCACTATTTTGGACACTACTGGAATAATATCGTGAATTATTTAACACTGGAAAGGTTGGAAGTCAAATGAAAGAGGAAAGTGAGGTGGAATCGGTTTATGAAATCCGTCAGCAAATCGGGCTTTACAAGAGATTCGGGAAACTGATACAAAAGTACATTGATATGGCCATCGAACATTCTCAAATCCGGATAGAAGAGTCAAAGCGGATGAAAGAGGGAAGAGGTTGAAGAGGCCCTGGAATTCGAAATTGTATCGGGTGGATTTCTGACAAGAGGTGAATTAAGTCCAAGGAGGTATGTATGGCATTGTTATCAGAAGTCAAAAAACACTATGGAAAACTAAGACTCCTCATTGACGGGGAATGGATAGATTCTGAATCTACTGTAGTGAACGAAGATACAAATCCTGCCACTGACGAGGTGATTGCAGAATTCCCTGAGGCTACCATGCAGGAGGCGCGAGAGGCCGTGGAAGCAGCCCATCGTGCCTTTCAAGGGTGGAAGAACGTGGCCATGCGGGAGAGGGCCCGGATGCTGTTTGACATGCGGGCGAAATTTGAAGAGCGATCTGATGAACTTGCGCGCATCCTTACCCAGGATCACGGGAGAACCATAGGCGAGGCAATCGGTTCGGTGAGGCGGGTGATAGAAAACATCGAATCTGCATGCTCGGCACTGTATGGCCTGGCAAAGCAGAATGAGCATATGGATCAGCTGGCAAGCGGTATTGACCAGTACCTGATCTGGGAGCCGCTGGGCGCTTTCCTGATTGTCACCCCGGGTAACATCCCCATGCATGCCTGGTCATCGTTTGTACCCTATGCCCTTGCCGCCGGATGCACGGTTGTTGTGAGCCCCAGCAGGCAGGATCCTGTGGCCGCCGAGGCCATCTGTCGAGTGGCCCAGGAGGTGGGCTTTCCGCCCGGTGTCATCAATCTCGTCCATGGGGGGAGGCATATCAATCGGGAGATACTGACGCAGCGTGAGATAAAGGGGGTGGGATTTATTGGTTCCAACAGGGCCGGTCATGAGCTGTTTGAACTGTGCGGCAGGCTCAAGAAGACCTCCTCAATCAATGGGAATGGCAAGAACTATCTGGTCGTTATGCCGGACGCGGACCTTGAGAGCGGGATCGAATGGATGCTGAGGGCCGCCTTTGGTATGTGCGGTCAGCGGTGTCTGGGCATGGACAATATAGTGGTCATTGGCGACATATTCGATGACGTGAAGAACAGATTTAAGGAGGCCGCTGCCAACATGAAACTGGGCTATGGCCTTGATGAGGAAACGGATAACGGGCCTATGACGACGAAGGCGGGTAGAGATCGGGTGATCGGCTGGATCGGGCGGTCGTTGGAAGAGGGTGCAAGGATGGTGCTTGATGGAAGGACCGCTAAGGTAGAGGGTTATCCCAACGGCTACTTTCTCGGCCCGACCATCCTTGAGGGTGTGGATGTTGATATGGCCATGGCCAAAGAGGAGGCCTTTGGCCCGGTGGCTGCACTGATCAGAGGTGATAGTCTCGAGCAGGCCATAGAGTGGATCAACACCAAGACCAATCTCGGGCACTCGGCATGTATCATGACAGCCAGCGGAAAGAGCGCGCGCCAGTTCACCAGAGAGGTCAATGTGGGCAACGTGGGTGTTAATGTGGGAGTGGCACAGCCCTACGCGTTTTTCCCTTTGGGATCCAGGAGGGAATCCTTTGTTGGGACGGCCAAGTCAAGGATAGCATCCATGAGGATGTTTATGGATGAAAAGACAGTTACTGCAAGGTGGGTATGATTGCGCAGGCGATTGCGCGTGTCTTGGGAGGATTGAGGGCGCTTTGAGGAGGTTTTTTCATGGTGTCTACCGAAGAAAGAATAGGGGTTATAGTTACAGACATCCAGGGGGATTTCACAGAATGGAAGAATGGCTCCCTTTCGGTCCCGGGCACGGACAAGGCCTTTTTAGATAAGGTACATGAGGCAACAGAGAGGCTGGAGAGGGAGCGGTTTATCCTTTTTGCAACCCAGGACTGGCACCCAAAAGACCATGTATCTTTCTATCCGAATCATCCAGGTAGAAAGGCCTTTGAGGTCATTCAGATTGAGGGGAAGGATCAAATCCTCTGGCCGCCTCATTGTGTGCAAGGGACGGCAAATGCGAAGGTCCTCCTGGATAACAATGCGTTTCTTGCAATCGTGAAAAAGGGGCAAGATCCCAGATATGATAGCTACTCAGGTTTTCAGGATGATGGTGGACAAGAGACCGAGATGGACCGGATTCTGAAAAGAAACAAGATCAAGAGACTTGTAATTTATGGCATCGCAACAGATTACTGCGTAAAGGCAACCGCCACAGATGCGAAAAAGGCGGGATACGATGTTATTGTCATCAAAGGCCTCTCAAAAGGGGTATCCCCCGATACCACACAGAAGGCCCTTGACGAAATGAAGTCCAAAGGCATCACAATCCTTGAGGAGCTGGACCTGAACGTGATAAGAGGTGTATGAAGGGTGTGAATAGGGAGGTAAGAGAATGGCAAAACTCCTGCTCAAGAACATCGGGAGAGTTGTAAGTGGGAAGATAGGGAAGCCGATCCTCCAGGCAGATGCTATTTGGGTAGAGGACGGGATGATAAGGCGGGTGGGTCAGTTTGAGGCGGGGGAAGAAAAATGGGCCGATCGGATCATCGACTGTGCAGGGACCACGGTGTGCCCGGGCCTCATCGATTCCCACTGTCATCCTGTGCTGGGTGATTTCACACCAAGACAGAACCAGATGGGTTTTCTGGAAAGCGAGCTCCACGGTGGGGTCACGACGGTCATCTCCGCTGGGGAGGTCCATCTGCCTGGAAGGCCCAAGGATCCGGCCGGGGTGAAGGCACTGGCAATACTTGCAGCAAAATCTTTTGCCAATCTGAGACCTGGGGGTCTCAAGGCAGAGGGTGGGGCCGTGATCCTGGAGAAAGGCCTTACGGAGGAAGACTTCCGGGAGATGGCCAGGGAGGGGGTCCGTATTGTAGGGGAAATAGGTCTTGGATCCGTAAAGACGCCGGAGGATGCCGGCCCAATGGTAAAGCTGGCCAAGAAGTATGGCATGACCGTAATGATGCATACGGGAGGGACATCGATTCCCGGGAGCTCTACGGTCACGGCCGAGCAGGTAATCAAGACAGATCCGGACGTTGTCTCTCACATAAATGGGGGGCCAACAGCGGTATCCATGAAAGAGGTGGAGAAGCTGGTTACCGAGACCTCTATGTTCCTGGAGATAGTCCATTGTGGAAATCCCAGGATAGCTGTGGAGGCTGCCAGACTGATAGTGGAGCATGGTGCCCTCGATCGGGTAATTATCGGAAATGACGCCCCATCCGGCACAGGCGTCATCCCATTGGGGATTCTCAGGGTCATAAATCTTCTTGCAGGCCTTACGCCGGTGAAAGCGGAAGAGGCCATATGTATGGCCACTGGCAATACGGCACGGGCATACAAACTGAACCGTGGGACGATTGAGGAGGGGAGAGAAGCGGATCTGGTAGTCATGGATGCCCCCATGGGTTCGGTAGGCGATGACGCCCTATCGGCCCTATCGGCAGGGGATATACCGGGAATCTCAATGGTTCTGGTGGATGGAGAGATTGTGGTTGAAAAGAGCCGTAATACGCCGCCCCCTGTAAGGCATGCCTCCCTTGAAAATGCCTGGGGCACGGTAAAGTCAAAGTAGACCCTGACCTAGGCAAATCAAATCGACATTCTTTGTCGAACACGGGGTTGAAATCCGAAATCCGAAAATCTAAACCCGAAACAGTATCAAAAAATTAATATCAAATAACCGAAATATTACAAATAGTTATTTAATGTCTCCTTGTATTTTAGCGCGTTTTGAATTTTGGATTTTGGTCATTTGTATTTGTTTCGAATTTCGTGCTTAGTGTTTCGAATTTGTGTGGTTTTGATTAACGAAGAGATTTCCGGGAATTCAGAAAGTTATCGGTTTAAATGACTTGGCTCTGTGCCTAAGGGTTCTTGATAGGGTAAAGATGGATATAAAGGTAGATACAGATAGGTGTTCAGGGTGTGGTATCTGTGTCCAGGATTGTCCTGTGAGTGCTCTTCGTCTCAAGAAAAAAAAGGCCGTCATAGGAGATGGGTGCACCCTTTGCTCTGCCTGTGTCCGCAACTGCCCCGAAGAGGCGTTGAGCGTTGAAGGAATGCCTTCCTCAGATAGCGTCCAGTGTGGTGCATGCCCTATCTTCTGCTGGATCAAAGAGGGATATCCGGGGGCGTGCCAGCGGTACAGGAACCAGGGGGGCAAACTGATACGGATCGGTACCATTCATCCATTTGGTGCGGTCGAGGAGATTGTTGGGCCGGAACTGCCCGCCTTTATCCAGCGACCTTTGATTACGGGTATGGGTGCCGGGACCACCTATCCGGACTCCAGGCCTGCGCCCTATATAGTCAAAGCCAATCGCGAGGGTGTGGATGTTGTAACAGTGGTTACTGAGGCCCCTCTCAGTTACAGCTCTATCCTGGTCAAGATAGATACTGATCTCCAGGCGGGCGATGAAGGCGCTGCGGTATTGAAAGGAAAGAGAAAGGTGGGGATGGTGACGACAGAGCAGTACGGCTCCAAGATGCTCTCGATCGGCGGTGTGAATCTCCTCACTGGGAAGGATGGCCTCTTGGTGGCCAGAATGATCGCCGATCTTGCCAACAAGAAGGCCGTCAAACTCAATATCCGGGGAGGAAGCCGACTCGAATTGCAGGTGGGTCAGGCACCCATCATCGATGGTATAAGGGTCGAAAAGATGAGAGTTGGTTGCGGGAGTGCCGCCTTGGGCCTATTTGCACCACTCTTGAAGGACTCTGCTGATGAGGTGATTATACTGGACTCTCATCTTACGGGCCTGCTCAGTGAACATGAAGCTGGCCGATTTGTAGGTGCGGGGTCCTCGGGCGTAAAACTCAGATTCAGGCAGAGCACCCCCGGGCGCTACTTCGGGGACCGCGGCAAGGGATGGGGTGGGACCTCCATCACCAACCCGACGGACGTCATCGCAAAGATAGATCCAGAGGTAGCGTGGGTCGGGATGCGGATACTGATTACCGAGACAACGGGCCAGAGGGCATGCCTGTTTGAGCTGGGCCAAGACGGACATCTATATGAGATCCCTATCTCAGGACCTGCTATGGAGGCAGTGAATGTCATCTCCTCGAGTTGCGAACCCTCCCAGGTCTCAGGGATCTACATTGGAGGGGCCGGGGGGAGCGCCAGGGCCGGGGTGGCACGTCATCCCTTAGGGTTGACCCAGGCAATACACAAACGCAGGGCCGCTCTTACCATTGGAGGGGCACCTACCTTCATCCTTCCTGGAGGAGGGATCAATTTCATGGTGGATGTTGAGCGGATTAAAACCGGCTCATTCTATTGGACTCCCACTCCGGCCACTATCTGCCCAATCGAGTATACAATGGAGCTCCAGGACTACCGAGAAATGGGGGGGCACCTGGAAGCCATGAGGCCGTTCAGTTCAAAGGAGCCGGTCACAAAATGACAACCCCACCTTTCGGGTGATGCGATACAAAGGAGGCTTTCTTATGGAGGTGCGAAAATATGTAACCATCTTAGAGGAGATCCACGTAGAAGGCGGCCGCAAAATGGAGCCCCCTGGCCGGAGGGCCGCCGCTATAGCCGTCATACGAAACCCCTTTGCCGGGAAGTATGTTGAAGACCTGTCTCTTTTGATAGATGCAGGGGAAGAACTCGGTGGAGTTCTTGGGAAAATGGCTGTAGATGCCCTGGGAATTGCCCCTGAAAATGCAGAAAGCTATGGAAAGGGAGCAATCGTCGGTGAAGGGGGAGAGCGTGAGCATGCGGCGGCCATTCTTCATCCCAAGTTGGGCAAACCCTTTCGTGACTCGGTGGGTGGGGGGAAGTCCTTGATCCCTTCAGCAAAGAAAACGGGAGGCATGGGGACGGAGATAGATGTGCCCATCAATTTCAAGGACGCGGCCTTTGTGCGCTCCCACTTTGATGCAATGACAGTAAGGGTCGATGATGCCCCCAGGTCGGACGAGATCGTGGTGGCGCTTGTAGTCACCGATTGCGGGAGGCCCCATCCACGCATTGGAGGGCTCAGGAAAGAGGAGGCCAAGATGGAGGACGGCCTCAGGTAATTGGAAGGAGAGCCATTCTGGGCAAGCGCGATCAACAGATAAAGGTAGATAGCCTGGCACGGCTATTGCTATATGTTCTGGGCCGGAAACCGCACGAATTTGGGCTTGTGCCGGATAGGGAAGGGTTTGTGACATACAAAGAGCTCATTCAGGCCCTTAATGAAGAGCCGGGGTGGCGGTATGTGAGACAGTTGCACATCCATGAGGTCCTCTTAGGGAAGAGCAGAGAACTGTTTCAGCCGGAAGAAAAACGGATCAGGGCAACTGACACTCACTGGGAACTGGATTTGGGGAAGCCGTCATCAACCCTCCCTGCGATCCTTTATACGGCTGTGAGGAGAAAGGCCCACCCTGTAGTGATGGAAAAGGGGTTGAGATCGGCTGAAGGCCGGTACCTGATTCTGTCCCCTGAGAGAGACATGGCATTGAGGACTGGTAAACGACGGGACCAGGAGCCTGTGGTCTTGGAGATTTTGGCGAGGGCAGCTGGGAGCGAAGGGGTAAAGTTCTATGTCTTCGGGGACCTTTTTTTGGGCATCGAAATTCCGGCTAAGTTTATATCCGGGCCCCCGGTCTCCAGGGAAGTCTTGGAAGTCCGAAGGGCCGAGACCTTACAAAAAGAAACGACCCCCAAAAGGACGCCTTACGAGGCACCAGGAACCTTCCTTCTTGATCTGGCCAGGGACCCGGACCCCTACCGAAGGGCCAAAGGAAGAAAGCGGAAGGGGTGGAAGGAGGAAGCCAGGGGGCAAAGGAAAAGGAGGCACTCCTGACCCATAATGATAGGGTGAGGGGCGTTTGGCAAAAAAAGAAAATTCTGAGGAGGAATTCGAGATGTGGTCCCGTTGGGCCTTATTGACGGATCTATATCAGCTGACCATGGTGGGCGGGTATGTCCAGAAAGGAAAGAAAAATCAGTGGGCGAACTTTGACTACTTCTTTCGCGGGGTCCCGGACGAAGGGGGATATTGTATCCTGGCAGGCCTTGCGGACCTGATCGATTATATCCAGAATCTTCAGTTCAGCCAGGCAGACCTGTCCTACCTTGAGGGACTGGGTATTTTTTCCAAAGAGGTCCTGGAGTACCTGAAGAAATTCTCGTTTAAAGGCGACATGTGGGCAATTCCTGAGGGAACGGTGGTTTTTCCCCGCGAGCCGTTGATCCGGGTGACGGCCCCGCTGCCAGAGGCCCAGCTCATCGAGAGCACCTTGCTCAACATCATGAATTTCCAGACCCTTATCGCCACAAAGGGAGCCCGCGTGCGCTGGGCGGCGCAGGGAGATGCTGTCATCGATTTCGGACTTCGTAGGGCACACGGCCCTGATGGTGCCCTGATGGCGTCTCGCGCGGCCTACATTGGCGGCGTGGATGCTACATCCAACGTTCTTGCGGGGCGCCTTTACGGGATACCGGTGCGTGGGACCCACGCCCACTCCTGGGTGGAGAGTTTTCCGGACGAGTTGGGGGCCTTCCGGGCCTATGCCGAGGTCTACCCGAATTCGTGTCTTCTTCTGGCCGATACCTATGATACGCTCCGAAGCGGGGTTCGCCATGCGGTGCAGGTGGGGCGCGATCTGAGGGCGGAAGGACATGAGCTCTGGGGGATACGCCTTGATAGCGGGGATCTGGCGTATCTGAGCAAGGAGGCCAGGCGTATACTGGATGAGGCAGGTTTCCAGAATGCCGCCATCGTTGCCTCCAGCGATCTTGACGAGTGGATAGTGGAAACCCTGAGAAGGCAAGGGGCGCGGGTGGACGTCTGGGGGGTCGGCACAAGGCTTGTCACGTCATTTTCATGCCCTGCGCTGGGTGGTGTCTACAAGCTTACTGCCTTGGACGAAGGGGGAGAGCGGATGGTGCCCAAGATTAAACGGTCCGATAACCCAGAAAAGATCACGGATCCCGGCGTCAAGAAGGTGGTGAGGGTATATGACCAAAAGGGGGGGATGAGAGGTGATGTCCTTTTCAGGGAAGAAGAGCGAATCCCCGGGGGCCGGTCTTTCCGCGCCTACCACCCAATTTTTCCTCACGTATTCAAGACCTATCCAAGACGTTTCCGTACGAAGGAGCTTATGGTCCCTGTATTTCAAAAGGGTAAACTGGTGTATGAGAGTCCCTCGGTCCACGACATTCGGCAATACACCCTTGAGAACCTGAATCAACTTGACCCTGCCTACAAGCGTTTCCAAAATCCCCATACATACCACGTGAGCCTGAGCCAGTCTCTTTATAGGATCAAGGAGCGCTTGCTCCGGCAGGCCGCAGAGAGGGAAATGGTGGAGTCTGATGAGTAGCCCTGCCGGTTCTACTGGTTGTCTATGGCATTTAAGAAAAAGTTTTTGGGGTAATCATAGGTCTATGACGTTAAAGAGAGTCTGGGGGAACGAATAATGGCTAAAGGCACAAGGCTTAAGGCCAAAGACGGATCAAGGTCTTTCCTTCCCCGATGAAATCGGGACTCATGCCTTATGCCGTATCGCTACCACTGATTCTTTCAGAATATTCCACTTTTCGGACAGCAATTCCAAGATCTTTTTCTTGAAGTCTATAGATGTCACAGGAGTGAGGCGATCACCATATCTTTGCTTACTGCCTCTGTGCGTATGGAAAAAAGCCGGTCCTCTGAATCATAAGGTTGGCCGAAAACCACGGGCAGATAATTGTCAGTTGTGCCTTTCAACATCTTATTCTTCTTGGAATACCACTTCTCAGCGAGGACAATGAACTCCTTTCCGAGACAGTTGCGATAGAACTCAATCCTCTTTTTTTGACCTAACTCCCGTAACCTTGCGGCCCTCTCTTTGATGACACTTGGATCGAGTTTGCCATCAAAGTTAGAGGCTGGGGTCCCGGGACGGGATGAAAATGGAAAGACATGGAGGTATGACACGGGCAGGTCCCTGATGAGAGAGAGGCTATTGCGGTGCGCAGCCAGGTCTTCTCCAGGAAATCCGGCCATTATATCGACTCCGATCGCGGCGAGAGGCATTTTCCAGTGAATGAATTCCACAAGCCTCTTAAACTGAAGAACCGTATAGTTCCGGTTCATCCTCTGCAGCACCTCGTTATCACCACTCTGAAGCGGGATGTGAAAATGCCGGCAAAGCCATGCTTCGCCGGCTACCAGCTCTACTAGGGCAGGGTTTATCTCATCGGGCTCAAGGGAGGTCAACCTGAAGCGCATTGGAAAGCCCTCCTTGCCTATCATCTTCAATAGCCTGCAGAGGTCAAATCCACCTTCCAGGTCAATGCCATATTTTCCAAGGTGAATACCTGTAATTACGATCTCTTTGTGCCCTGCCTTGGCCAAGGACTCGATACTGGACAGTACCTTTTTCGGCGACAGACTCCTATAAGGCCCTCTGGAAAAGGGCACAATGCAATAGCTGCAAAAGGACTCACACCCGTCCTGGACCTTCAAATATGCCCTGGCCCGGTCCGGAAACTGCCCTATTGGGAGGGGTTCAAACGGCATCCCGGCCTCAAACGGGTTTGAGAGGAGGGTCCGTTCTGCCGGAGTTTCAGTCCCGAGTTCCATAAGGATTTTGGGAAGCTGCCTCTTGCTACAGTTGTCTGCAATAAGTGCTAACCCGCGTATTTTGGAGATCTCTTCAGGGAGGGCCTGGGCGTAGCACCCAATGGCTGCAACGACCCCATCGGGGTTATCTCTGATAGCCTTGCGGATTGCCTGTCTCGATTGGTGAGTGGCCTCTTGTGTGACTATGCATGTATTCACTATGGCCACGTCAGCCATTTCTTTCCGCCCCGCATGTCGCCACCCCGCTCCAGCCAGTTGCTCCCTGAGATAGGCGGACTCGTACTGGTTAACCTTGCAGCCAAGGGTTATAATCTTGAATGACTTGAGCATTTCTACAAATGGGGTAACACTTTAGCGTTTTGAAAGAAAGGCAGAGGACCGCGAGGGTCTTTTTTCCAAAGGACGTAACCCAAATTCTTCACAGCCTGTGGCACGCCCCCTTACCTTTAAATACAGTTTCTGCCAGGCAGGGAGAGGGCTCTTCATAGGGACATCCTCTTATGGGGCTGTTCCGTGACGAGGTTCAAGACCTCACTGCCGTCCTTTGAAATGATGCCGTCCTTTACGTCCTTTGGAAAAAAGACCCTCACGGTCTGTCATCTTACTCCTCAGTGTTTTCAAAGCGCTAAAGTATTACGTTAAAAGGAATTTTCACATTATTTCAAAAGCCCTTGTATCAAAGGCCGCAAATGGGTTTACCGGACGCTGTATATTTCAACCTGTTCCGTCTTTCCCCTGATGGCAGTCTTGCCTAAAGAGACGAGATCGAATTCCTGGGTCTTTAGGGCCTGTTTTGTATCACGGCTGATAAGGATATCTGTTCCGAACTGTTTGTTCAGGCTCTGTATCCTTGATGCAAGGTTTACGGCATCGCCCACCATGGCGTATACTAATCGGTCCGGGCTTCCCACGCTACCGGCCAACACCATCCCGGTATGGATGCCTATTCCGTGCCGTACAGGCTCATCTCCTGTTTCGCTGCGGCTTATGTTGAGGCCTTGAAGTCGTCTTCTCATTTCCAGGGCCGCCATGACCGCCATGTCAGGGTGCCTCGGTTCTAGGACAGGTGCCCCGAAGACGGCCTCAATTTCATCACCGATATATTGAAGTACGATTCCGTTATATCGCCGAATGGCCCGCTCCATTTCAGAAAAATAGGCGTTCAGGAATCTTACGACGTCTTTCGGGTTCTGTCTTTCAACGAAGGGGGTGTAACCACGAAGATCGCAAAACAGGATCGTTGCCTCGCTTAATTCCCCGTCAGGGGAGATCTCTCCCCTTAGGATCTTCTCGCTCACTTCGGGAGTGACATACTTGCCAAAGCTCAACTGGCAGATGTCTCTCTCTCTTAACCCCTTGATCATTTCATTTGTCTTGGTGGCTATCAGGCCGAATTCGTCATTACTTACGACCGGCACCTGTGTATCGTACCGTCCTTGACCAACCTGCTCCATGGCCTCCACCTGAATATCAAGGATGCTCCTGAGGTTCTGAGAAAACCGCCTCAGGATTATGAGACCTAGAAAGAGGAGGACGGTAAAGGCAAATAGGATTTCCTTAAACACGCCCCAGAATATGCCAGGGCCAATTCGGTTGATGTTGGCCAAGAGGAAATTGATATCCATAAATACCATCAGGGTGATGGCAAGGACCATGAAAAGCATTACAGTGACCATAAAAAAGAGCATTTTGCTGCTAACAGACAGGATTCTTTTGGGAGTAGGGGTTTCCTCTCTTAGCCCGGATGCCTTCAAGAGGCTAATAATCCTCTTTTCAGTGGCTAGATAACTCAGCATGCCCCCGAAAAGGCCAAAGGAGAGGCAGCCAAGGACTATCTTGACGGCTGTCAGGCCAGGTGAGTTGAAGTGTACCAGATAGAGTCCTGCAATTAGGCACCCTGCGATAAGCCAGCTGATCAGGTCGGCGGTGAATTCTCTCCATGGCAGTGAATAGAGATCCTTCTTAGGCGAATCGAGCTTTTTCAGCCCCTTATGGGTCTTTTGATAGAGATATCCCCTGAGGGGCAGGATCAATAGGACTGGAACCAGGGTACTGACTGAGGCCTTAAGATACCCGAGGCCCTCCAGGAAAGGTCAAACCTGCGCTCCATATATAATAAGGACAATGGAAAAGATCAGGTAGGTTAGGATCACACTGACCATGACTAGATCTCCCTTTAGGGCTGGATTTTATTTTTCCTAGAAGCACGTGGCTTTTAGTCAACTTATACTTTTTCTGAATCGGATGTTCAAGCAGATAAGAAAGACCCCAGTGCCACAGACCTCTCTCGTAATAGTGAAATGGAAGTTGACGACGGTATCATTAAGGATCATTCTTAAGAAAATTGGCAGGAAATGGAGCGTCAATAGGCAGAATGAGGCTGATCTACGAATGGATGTCCCGCGAATAAATGGACGATTAACGTGAAGGGTCTGGATAAACACAATCTTGAACCTTTCAAATGCAAGTTGAAGGAGCAGGGGTATTCGCCTGGTAGTTGTCGTGTAAAGGTGAACGGAAGACATATGTCTGCATGTGTGGCTACACTGAAGGAGGAAGATGGAGAAATATATCGAATGATTACCTCCATACACCTTTCCAGGCCTGAAAACTATCTCTCCGTGTACCAGTCGGGATGCAACTTCTCCTGCCGAAAGTGCCATTCCTGGTATTTCAGTAAGGTC
>JAZDES010000158.1:0-7110 GCA_043808585.1 Pseudomonadota bacterium
GTGTCCAGGGTCCTTTTATGCACACAGGCCTGACCGATGGGGCCACGTATTACTACGTCATCACAGCAGTTAATGAGTATGGAGAAAGCGGCAAGTCGGCTGAAGTTGTCATAACGCTGAACAATGCACCCATGGTACCGCCTGCGCCGACGGAACTGACAGCCGAAATGATCAACAGGCAGGTCACTTTAAAGTGGAAGGAGGTTGGCAGCGCCACTTCCTACAATCTTTACTGGTCGAACACCCCGGGGGTCTCCCTGGCGACGGGGAACAAGATAGCCGATGTCCAGGGTCCTTTTATGCACACAGGCCTGACCAATGGGGCCACGTATTACTATGTCATCACAGCAGTTAATGAGTATGGGGAAAGCGGCAAATCGGCTGAAGCTGCCATAACGCTGCACAATGCACCCACAGTACCGACTGGAGTCGTTGCATCGAGCGGCGAGGGTCAAGTCATCATCGCCTGGAATCCGGTAGAAAATGCAACAACCTATAATCTCTACTGGTCCGAGGCCCGGGGTGTCTCTCCGGCGAAGGGGATAAAAATAGCCAATATCTCAAGTCCTTATGTACACAAGGGTCTGGACAACGGACGCACCTATTACTATGTTGTTACGGCTGTCAATGAGTATGGGGAGAGTGGAATCTCGATTGAAGTGGCCATAACGCTGGACGATACACCTCCTGCACCGACGGGTATCGCGGTATTGGGCGGCGATGGTCAGGTCAGAATCTCCTGGGATCCTGTCAGAAAAGCGACAACCTACAATATCTACTGGTCCAACGAACCTCCTGTCCAAATTATTGACAGTGCTAGGATCAGGGAAGTGACCAGTCCTTATGTGCATAGGGGACTAAGTAATGGCGCTCCCTATTATTATGTGGTGACGGCCGTCAATACCTATGGAGAAAGCGGCAGGTCGCAGGAGGTCAAGGCGATTCCGCGTGCAGATATGGATAATTCCTTCCATCGTATTGTTTGGGTCCAGGATATGGGAGACGGGGGAGACCCTGCTGCCAAGGGAAGCAACTTGCGCTTGATGGGTATGGATTCGAGAGAAGGGCAAGTCGAGCGGGTAATATTGGAAACGTTGGGGAATTATACGAAGCCGCTGATCACGCCTCGAGGGGATCGAGTGGTCTATACGGATCGTTTGGGAAAGAAAGTTTATATTGTAAACTGGAATGGATCCGGATTGCGGGAATTGTTCGGTGGGATAGGATTAGCCGTATGGAAAGATCCTAGTGATGGACGGGAGTGGATCTATTATGGTTTGGAATTAACAATGGAGGAAACATGTCCGGCGGTTTATCGGACGTTGTTGGACAGTCCCCAGTCCCGTGAATTGGTGTGGAACCGGACGCCGACGAGTATGCACAGTTTTCAGGTATCGGCGGACGGTCGGATGGCCGGGGGCAATTTCCCCTGGCCGGTCGGTGGGATCGCCGAACTACCGAACCGATCATTAAAGACTTTAGGGAGCGGCTGCTGGACGGCGCTGTCACCGGATAATACTTACACTTTCTGGATTTTTGATAGCCAGCATCGCAATCTGTATATCGATGATCTCTCAGGGGAGGCTGGCCGCTGGGTGAACATCAACGGGGCACCGGGGATTAACGGATATGAGGTGTATCATCCCCGGTGGAGCAATCACCCGCGTATTATGGTGATGACGGGACCTTACAAGATGGGTGAAGGACCGAACCGTATTGGCGCTGGTGGCAGGGAGGTAGAAATCTATTTAGGTCGTTTCGATGCCAATTATAGGGAGATCGAAACCTGGTGGCGTGTTACCAATAACGACCGGGGTGACTTCTTCCCCGATGTCTGGTTCAGTCCTTGATTATGCGAAAAAGCTTGCATATCTGGTACCACATTGTGTATGACGAGTCCCTATGTAAGATGAAATGAGGAGTTTAATTTCCATGCATTGCCGTTTTTGTCAAACACCGCTCAGGCATCTGTTTGTCTCGCTGGGATCGTCTCCACTATCCAACGCATTCCTGCGCGCAGAGGATATCCATAAAATGGAGCCATATTACCCTCTGGATGTCTATGTCTGTGAGAAGTGTCTGTTGGTTCAGCTTGATGAGTTTGAAAAGCCGAAGGATATCTTCAATAACAAGTATGTTTATTTTTCCTCTTATTCGGAGAGTTGGTTGAATCATTGCCGGCAGTATGTCGATATGGCGGTGAAGCGATTCGGGCTCAACGAGAGATCAGCCGTCGTGGAAATTGCCAGCAATGACGGTTATCTCCTGCAATACTTCAAGCAGTATAACATCCCAGTACTTGGTATCGAACCTGCTGAAAATACGGCGGCGGTGGCACTGGCGAATGGCATTCCCACAGAAATCGCCTTCTTTGGTAACAGTTATGCAGAAAAGATGCGCCAAGAGGGGCGACATGCGGATCTGATTATCGGCAATAATGTACTGGCCCATAACCCCAATCTAAATGATTTTGTGGGAGGATTGAAACCGGCGCTGAAGGCTGGTGGTGTGATTACTATGGAGTTTCCCCATCTGGTCAGATTGGTGGAAGAGACTCAGTTCGACACGATCTATCACGAGCACTTCTCCTATTTCTCCTTTCTCAGCGTCGAGAAGATATTCCGGGAGCATGGCCTTGTGATCTTCGACGTGGAGGAATTGCCCACACACGGAGGATCTTTGCGGATTTATGCGGGTCACCCTGAAGATCCCGGTAGATCTCTTTCAATGCATGTGGATGAACTGAGAACCAGGGAGCTGGAATCGGGATACGGAGACCCCCACCATTATCTTTCTTTCGACCAGAAGGTCCAGTCCATCAAGAGAGATCTTCTCCAGTGCTTGATTGCTCTGAAAAACGAGGGGAAAAAAATTGTCGGATACGGCGCTCCTGCCAAGGGGAATACGCTTTTGAATTATTGCGGAATCCGAGCGGACTTTCTGGAATATACCGTGGACCGCAGCCCCCATAAACAGAACTGCTATCTGCCGGGAAGCCACATACCGGTAAAACACCCGGATCGGATTCGGGAAGACAGACCCGATTATGTTCTGATACTTCCCTGGAATATCAAGGAAGAAATTATCGAACAGATGGGCTATATTCGTGAGTGGGGCGGTCGCTTCATCATTCCCATCCCGCATGTACAGATTCTATAAATTGATGTAGAGGCTTCTCTACGGATGTGTAACATAGCACCTCCATTGGGAGGGAATGAAATTCATTATTGAAAGGTGTGAAATGGCATTATGAAGAACAGGCTTGCGTACTTTATCTTGACGGTTTTCTGTTTTTCCATACTCGCATGCGGAGGCGGAGGAGGGGGAGCGGATTTAACATTGAATGATGCTCCGGAGGCACCGGTTAACGTTGTATCAATTAGTGGTGATGGGCAGGTTAGCTTGTCCTGGGAAAAGGTGAGCGGGGCAACAACGTACAATATTTATTGGTCCACGATGGCCGGTGTTAATAAACAGACAGGCAATAAGATTTCGGATGTCTCCAGCATCTATCAACACACGGGTTTGACCAACAGCATCACTTATTATTATATGGTGACTGCGGTCAATAAATATGGTGAAAGTGGCGAATCGCAAGTTGTGTCATCGACACCATCACCTTTTGAGTCCCCCCTGCCCCCATCGAATGTCGAGGTACTGGCCGGCGACAGACAAGTGGTTATCCGTTGGTTGGTCCAGGAAGCCGGGAGTGCTATTACCTCTTATAACATATACTGGTCCACGTCCGCCGGTGTAACCAAGCAAAGCGGCGCCAAGATATCGGATGCAACCAATCCTTATACTCATATGAATCTTGCTAACGGCACAACATATTATTATGTGGTGACTGGTGTAAATGTATATGGAGAAAGTCTCGCATCTATTGAGGTATCTGCCACACCCAGCCAGTCGATTCTGTCTGCACCGAGCGGAGTGACTGTGAAGGCAGGGGTCCATGAGATCGTCGTAAACTGGACAGCAGTTCCCGGGGCTACTTCTTATAACCTATACTGGTCCACGTCCTCTGGTGTAAACAAGGAAAACGGCACCAAGATATCTGATGTAGCCAGTCCTTATACTCATGCAGATCTGACCTACTATTCAGCGTATTACTATATGGTAACCGCTGTCAATGCATATGGAGAAAGTCTCGCATCTTCGGTAGTGTCTGCCACACCTCACCAAGGGACTCCGTCTCACCCAAATGATGTGACTGCGAATGCAGGGATCCTTCAGGTCGTAATAAATTGGACAGTAGTTCCCGAGGATACTTCTTATAACATATACTGGTCCACGTCCGCTGGTGTAAACAAGGAAAACGGCACCAAGATATCCAGTGTAACCAGTCCTTATACTCATACAGATCTGACCTATGGTACAACATACTATTATGTAGTAACCGGTGTCAATGTATATGGAGAAAGTCTTGCATCTTCGGTAGTGTCTGCCGCACCCCGCCAGTCGATTCCGTCTGCACCGAGTGGAGTGACTGTGAGCGGAGGAAATCCTGACAATGAGGCCGTCATAAGATGGACAGCCGTTCCCGAGGCTACTTCTTATAACATATACTGGTCCACGTCCGCCGGTGTAACCAAGGCACGCGGCACCAAGATATCGGGTGTAACCAGTCCTTATACTCATAGATCTCTGACTTACGGTACAACGTATTTTTTTGTAGTAACCAGTGTCAATGCATTTGGAGAAAGTCTCGTATCTGCGGAAGTGTCTGTCACAGCCCGCCAGTTGATTCCGTCTGCACCGAGTGGAGTGTCTGCAACAGCAGAAAACCGTGTCAATGAGGCCGTCATAAGCTGGACAGCCGTTACTGGTGCGACCTCATACAATCTGTATTGGTCGATGTCCTCTGATATATCGAAAAATAACGGGACACAGATTGCAAATGTGACGAGCCCTTACATTCATCAGAGATTGACTTCTGTCAGAACCTATTACTACGTGGTTACCGCTGTTAACGGATATGGTGAAAGCGCTAATTCGAATAAAGCATCGGTGATAATCCCCAATTCTCTGAAAGATATTGCTGTGGCGATGGGAGACAGCATCACTAAGGGTAAGGGCGTCGGTTATGACGGCTCCTATGTATACCTACTTTCAGTTAACTGGGGGAAAACGGTCTATAATGAAGGTGTCGGTAGTATGACGAGTGGTTACGGCGCCTCCGAGATCGACCGTATTTTGGCCCAATACAACCCCAAATACATCACCATCTTATACGGGACTAATGATAGCGACGGTCTGCAAGTCAGTTGGACCATCAGCAATCTCCGCTATATCATCCGGAGAGCCAAGGTATATGGCACCAGGCCGGTCATTGCAACAATACCACCCGTCTTCGGTGATTATGCCGATAGGAAGCCTTGGGTACTCGATCTGAATCGGCAGATCCGCCAATTGGCATCTGAGGAAGGTGTCCAATGCGCCGATATTGAGGCAGCCCTGAACTGGGACAGCACCTATATGCTTGCGGATGGGCTGCATCCAAACATCGCTGGGCATTCGAAAATTGCCAGTACATTCCAACGGGCCCTGGAGCGCTGAGCTGTTTTCCTCTATGTTAAATAAATAGTGAACAACTATATGGCCCGTCATGACTTTTCTCTCGGCATACTTTTGAAATCACTATGCCTATCCGCTTTGGTGGTCGTCTACCTGGGTCTTTTTGTTCAGGCCTGGGCGGAGCCAGAAGCTGCGGGTCGAATTTCGTCAACCTCCGGCCAGGGCATCGTCGCAGATTTACAAACGCGTGTTGCCTGGATTCAAGACGTGGGAGAAGGGAGCGATCCTTTTGCAAAGAGGGGCAATTTACGGCTGATGGGTTTGGATACGAGTGACGGGCAGGGTGAAAGGGTTATATTGGGGACCGTAGGGAATTATGCGAGGCCGCTGATCACTCCCCGCGGAGATCGGGTGGTTTACTCGGATAGGATCCGGAAGACGGTTTTTGTGGTAGACTGGAACGGGAAGGGTTTACGGGAAGTTGTTCCCGGTTTTGCCTTGGCAGTTTGGATGGATCCCCAGAATGGGCGAGAGTGGGTTTATTTTGGTGAAGAGAACTGGGGTTCGGAGCGAGATCATACGACGGCGGTTTACCGGATGCTGCTGGATGGAACCGGGGGGCGGGAGTTGGTATGGAATCAGACGCCGATGATGGTTTTTGGTTTTCAATTATCAACGGATGGTCTGATGGCCAGCGGCAACTTTCCCTGGCCCGATGGTGGGGTGGCTGATCTGCCAAACAGGGGGCTGAGAAAACTGGCGAAAGGTTGTTGGACATCTTTATCCAGTGACAAAAAGCCCCTGTTTTGGATTTTTGACGGAGCCCACCGGAATCTAACCCTTGTCAATCCGGAAAATAAAAAAAAGTGGCAGATCAATATCAGCAGCGCTCCGGGTATCCGCGGCCATGAGGTTTACCATCCCCGGTGGAGCAATGATCGACGGATTATGGCAATGACGGGGCCGTACAAGGTCGGTTCGGGGGCGAACCGCATCGCCGGGGGAGGACGGGAAGTGGAGATCTATGTCGGTCGTTTCAATGCCGATTTCACTGCGATTGACTCCTGGTGGCAGGTGACCAAAAATGACCGGGGAGATTTCTCCCCCGATGTCTGGGTGGCGACCGCCGAAAGCGTGAAGCAAAAAACGGCAAACGGCGCCGGGACAAAAAAGATAAGAAAAGGGGAACCCGGCGACAGTCTTGCTTCAAAAACGGCGCAAACCGGACCGAAAACCGCCACTTCGGAAAAGCCTGCCCCGCGTAAAGCAATAAAGCGCCTGGTCGTCGAGGCCCGTTTGACGGATCTTTCCGTCACTCCTACGCCCCGGGACATCGCCCCCTATCGGCGGGCGCTTCTGGTGAACGGCTACGAAGTGGTTCGGGTGATTTCCGGGGCCTATCGCCAAAAGAAGATCATGGCCGCCCACTGGGTGATCGAGGAGGGTCAGGTCCTCAAGGACGCGATACGGGAAAAGGGAAAAACCTACCGGATGGTCCTGGAGCGCTACGACGACCATCCCGAGCTCGAAGGCGAGCGGCTGATCATGGACAGCGACGAATTCAAACTGACGCTCTTCTACGAGCCGCGCAAA
>JAZDES010000159.1:0-21402 GCA_043808585.1 Pseudomonadota bacterium
CGACATGAAAACCCGAGGTCAACTCCTCTCTGTCCCTTTTACTCAGCTTGCAAGGTAAATCTATCTTGTTCAGCACTATCAAGGCCTTTTTGGCCCTGGATATGGCAAGGATCCTCTTATCATCTTCATTCATTGGACGGCTTCGATCGACGACGACCAGCAGGAAATCAGCCTCTTCCACCTTTTTTTCGGTCAGATGAATCCCTTTCTTCTCCACTTCGCCTTTGACTTTTCGCAGGCCCGCGGTATCCATTAGTCTGAGCGGCAATCCTCCGACTGTGATGGTGGATTCAATAACGTCTCGCGTGGTGCCCGGGACGGGCGTCACAATGGCACGCTCTTCGTTCAATAGGCGGTTAAGGAGGCTGGATTTACCTGCGTTGACACGCCCCACGATAACGGTGCTTATCCCATCCACCCAAATCCTTTTTGCGGCATGGGCCGTTATTAGGGTCTCAATCGGTCTGATGATTTCCCCTTCTATAATCTCTGCCGCACTTTCCAGGGATATGATGTCTGTCTCTTCTTCAGGGAAATCGATTGCCACCTCAGCGCGTGCAAGCACATCGACCACCTTCAGACGTAATGCTTGGATCTCTCTCCTGAAGGTCCCCTGGAGCTGCTGGGATGCCAGGACCAGGCCCCTGTCTGTCTTGGAATTGATAAGATCGATTATGGCCTCCGCCTGGGTAAGATCAATACGGCCGTTCAGAAAGGCCCTCAGTGTGAATTCTCCGGGCCTGGCAAGCCTGGCTCCCTGATCCAGTATCACCTGAAGGATTCGTGAAAGCAGTACATAACCGCTGTGGGAATTGATTTCAATGACGTCTTCGCGGGTGTAGGAGTGGGGGGCCTTCATACAGGAGAGTAAGACCTCGTCAATCATTTCTCCGCAAGAAGGATCAATTAGGCGCCCCAGATAAAGGCGATGGCTTTGAAACCCCTCAATGCTATTCTTGGGTTCAAAGATCTTTTCAGTGATACTGCAAGCCTGTGGGCCACTGACACGTACGATACCGATCCCAGCCTGGCCAATCGGCGTAGCTATGGCGACGATAGTATCCTCGTCTGAGGGCATATTCAGATCTCACCAAAAGCACCGATTTTTGCGCCAAATCCTGCGTTCCGCGGGACGAGATAAATTCCAGGCTCCGTGTGCTTGGCAAGCCCTAACCATGTATGGCTGCATATTTCGTGCATCCGTGAAAGTTCTAATGCAACAATGGAGTCAACTCCATTAGAAACGGGAGGACCGTGAGAATTCGTTTCTCTTGGGGATAATAATGACCTTTTTCAGTACCCCTTCTCCCCTGCCCTTGGTGCCCAGCTCCTCATCCTCTCTCAGGGCAAGATGCACAATCCTACGCTCATGAGGATTCAGGAGATTAGTGGTCACAGGCCTCTGTGTCTTTTTTGCCTTGTCACCCATCCTGAGGGCCATTTGTATCAAAAAATCTCGTCTCCTCTGACGGTAGTTTTCCGAGTCAACTACCACGCGGGCCCTCCTTTCCAAGGCCTTATTCACTATCTTGTTCACAACATACTGAAGGGCGTCCAGAGTCCTTCCTTTACGCCCAATCAAGAGGCCTGACTTGTCGCCCTCGATGTTCAGGACAATGCTGCCATCCACGACCTCCGCCCCCACTGCGGTCCCTTCCATAGGGATCAGGCCCAGGATCTTCTCCAGGGCCTCCTTTGCAATGCCTATCCCATCTTCCTCCTCAGGGATATCGGGTCCCTTTTTGTGTACAGTGACCTTGATTCTGGCCTTCCTGCCTCCCACCAATCCAAAGATCCCGGCAGAGCCAGGTTCCAATATTTCGATCTCCATTTCGTCCCTAGTGAGATTCAGTTGGCGGCATGCCTTTTCAATGGCTTCCTCATCGGTTTTTCCTTCAAATTCGAAAGTATCCAAAGTTTCCATCGTCTTCCTCCCAGTATTATGAGGGTCTCTTGTGAATACGGTACTGCTGGCCTATTGAAAGGATGTTATTGACCAGCCAGTAAAGGACAAGGCCAGAGGGAAAGTTGATAAACATAAAGGTAAAGATAATGGGCAAGAACATCATGATCTTGGCCTGAGATGGGTCACCAGGAGATGGCGTCATCTTTTGCTGAAGAAACATTGATGCCCCCATTAGCAAGGTAAGGACCGGTATCCCACAAGGTGGCGTCATAAAGGGGATCTGGAATGAAAAGTGAAACAATCGATCCGGGGCCGAAAGATCATTTATCCAGAGAATGAAAGGGGCATGCCTTAGTTCGATGGAGCTTCCAAGAACCCGAAAGAGCGCAAAAAAGACGGGTATCTGTATTACCATAGGCAAACACCCTCCCATGGGGTTCACCTTATAGGTCTTATAGAGGGCCATCATCTCCTGGTTCATTTTCTGTTTGTCGTTCTTGTATTTTTCCCTGATCTTGGCCATCCTGGGCTGAAGTTTCTGCATCTCCTTCATGGACTTGTAGCTCTTGTGGGTAAGGGGCCAAAAGAGGATCTTGACCAGGATGGTAAGGAGGATAATAGATAGCCCGTAATTATGGAGGTACTGATCGAAAAAGCGCAATACATATAGGAGTGGCTTGGCAATAATGTCGGTCCACCCAAAATTAACGGCCTGATCCAGGCCATGTCCAAACCGCTTAAGGACCCCCAGATCTCGAGGACCCAGATATAGGGCATATCGGTAAGCGGCACCTTGAGAAGGGTTCAGGTCTATGGTTGGCGGCATGCAGGTACCCTCCAACAACCCCGACTTAAGAAGGCGCCCCCTAAAAATACCGTCAAAAGGTATCTCCGGCACTATGGCTGATATGAAGTAGTCACTCTCATAGGCCATCCAGTCAACACGACCTTTGAGCACCTTTTCCTCGGATAAATCATCGGCCTTCAGTTCCTCCAGTTTATCATTTAGGAGTAGCGCCAGACCTACAAAAGAATAATATCCCGTCTTTTCCTGTGGCACGATCTCTAGGTTTGCAGAAAAGGCCCCTCTCAGAGGCGTTCCTGACTGGTTGGCCACGTCAACACCCAAGTCTATTTTATATTGGTCCGGATACACCCTGAAGGTCTGCTTGGTCAGGATACCGTCAGGGTTTGTAGCATGGAAAACCAGTTCTCTCGGGGACGAGTCGGGCCTCAGGTGTATGGTTTCCTCATCCACTTGGTAGATGGTCTCCCTGGGCCCCGTAGAAGAGGGAGTCTCAAAACTGACTAGCAGAAACCGCCCATTGCCATCCTTGAGATTGACAAGCTCGATCAATGGGGAGTTGGTGTCGGTAGATTGATGATATTTCTTTAATTTAAAGCTCTTTATGGTTGGGCCTACATTAGTAAAAACCGCCTTGTAAAGAGGGGTCTCGACCACCACCTCCTTCTCTCTTGCCTCTGTAATCTTTGGGCCTGGCGTTTCCTTGGCCACCGGGGAAGGGACAGGAGCAGTCAGTTCGATAGGTTTTGTGGTCTGCTGCTGATTCACAGGCCTCTGTTGGGAGACCGACTCTCTCTCCTTTGGAGCCTTCTTTTCCTTTGGTACAAAAAAGACGGACCACACAATAAGCACAATTAAAGATAAGACGAAGGCCAATATGGTTCTTTTTTCCATTTTGCGTTACCCGGTCATGAGATTTCAGGTCATTGCCGTAACGTAATACATGCTTACTAGCGCCATTGAAATTCGCGAAGCACGGTCAAGGAATACAGAACTCACCGTTCGGCAATCATGAGTGACATATCCCATTTCGCTTCAACTCAAGGGGTCGTATCCACCAGGATGCCAGGGACTGCACTTACAGATCCTTATGAGAGCCAGCACCCCTCCCTTAATGATCCCATACTTCATGAACGCATGGCGGGCATAGGTTGAGCATGAGGGATAAAAACGACAGGAAGGAGGCCAAAAAGGTGAGAATAGCTTTTGGTATACAGCTATCAGGCCAATCGGTACATACCTGAGTTTATACGCAGATGTTTTTACTAATGAAGATCTCTGCAAGTTCTTCTTCGGTCTTTCGGAGATCCAAATAGCTGGCATCCTTCTTAGCTGCGACGACGATATCGTATCCTTGGGGGAGATAGGATTTATTAAGCCTGAAGAATTCCCTGATTAACCGCTTGGTCCTATTCCTTTTGACCGCGTTGCCTGCCCTTCTATTGACCGTGACCCCCAATCTCGTAATGCCCAGCCCGTTCTGATCGACAATGACTAAAAAATGTCTGGTATGATACCGCTTACCATACCGATTTAAATTGACAAATTCAGCTCGATTCAATAATCTTTGAGCTTTTGGAAGGCTAAAGTCACCCATAAAGAAGAAAATCGATCAGACCTATCGGGCACGTTATACGGTTAATCTTTTTCGTCCTTTTGCCCTTCTTCTTTTTAATACGTTTTGGCCGCCTTTTGTGCGCATTCTGGCCCTGAAACCGTGATCTCGTGCCCTTTTGATATTGCTGGGTTGGTAAGTCCTTTTCATGGTGTAATCGATTCCCTCTTCTTAAAATACTTTAAAATTTCAGCAAATCACGGATCGGAGAGTTTGTCAAGACAATTATACCTTTGCATTTTCGTAAGGGAAATTCAATTGAAGTTGCGCTCTCTGGAACCTGGAAGTTGCATGACGCAGAAAGGAGAAAACAATGTTTCTTGACCCTCTTTTGGGCCTGTTTTCTAATGACTTGGCCATAGATCTTGGAACAGCTAATACCCTTGTTTACATGAAAGGCAAAGGGATTGTCCTCCATGAGCCCTCAGTGGTGGCCATCAAAAAGACGGGCAAGGGCGCAAATAAGATCCTGGCCGTTGGGAGAGAGGCGAAAATGATGCTTGGCCGGACGCCGGGAAATATCGTGGCCATCCGTCCAATGAAGGATGGGGTAATCGCAGATTTTGAAATCACCGAAGCCATGCTTAGACATTTCATAAGGGTCGTGCATCACCGCAGGGCACTTGTCAGGCCCCGAATAGTTATCGCTGTGCCCAGTGGAATAACACAGGTTGAAAAGAGGGCCGTCCGGGAATCTGCAGAGTCAGCAGGGGCAAGGGAGGTGTTCCTTATCGAGGAGCCTATGGCCGCGGCCATAGGCGCCGGCCTGCCCGTTATGGAACCCACCAGCAATATGATAGTGGATATCGGCGGAGGTACCACTGAAGTCGCCGTCATATCACTTGCAGGGATTGTGTATAGCAAGTCTGTGAGGGTAGGTGGAGACAAAATGGACGAGGCTATCTTGCAACACATAAAGAGGAAATATAACCTCCTCATAGGGATCAGCACCGCTGAGATAATAAAGACAACCATTGGCAACGCATTTCCGAGTCAGCAGGTGGAGACAATTGAGGTCAAGGGACGTGATTTGGTCACCGGTATTCCAAAGATCTTGACAATAGATTCCGAAGAGGTAAGGAAGGCCATTTCAGAACAGGTAGAGACCATCGTGGAGACCGTTCGCATTGCCCTGGAGCAAACCCCTCCCGAATTGGCAGCCGACATCGTGGATACGGGGATAGTATTGACAGGGGGCGGTGCGCTTCTCAAGAACATCGATGTCCTTTTAAGAGAAGAGACAAAGCTTCCAATAACAGTTACAGAAGACCCTCTTACGACAGTGGTCCTTGGTTCTGGAAAGTGCCTGGACAATCTCTCGATCTTGAGAGAGGTTATGATAATTTAAAGGTGACGGGGTCGACTATCCCTTCCCGAAAAAACCCAGAGCAAAGCGGGGATGAATTTAGCAATTGAAAGATGTAAGAGGCTTCCACAAGATCTGGATATGGGTCCTTTTTATCTGTTTCGTACTGTTCATGCTGTCTTCCAGTTCCGGCCAAAGCCCATCATGGAATCCTGTTGAGCAGGTAATCATAGAGATCACCACCCCCTTTCAAAAACTCGTAAGAGAGACGCTTAAGGTAGCGGAGGACATATGGTCAAACTATTTTTACCTGGTTAACCTCCGCCAAGAAAATAGACAACTCAGGAGGGACGTTGATTCGCTAAGGGAGGAGAGCACCCGATATCGTGAATTGCTGGCCACCCACGAGAGGCTCAAGGAACTTCTCCAATTTAAGGAGACAATCAATCGTCCGGTCCTTGCTGCGCAGGTCATAGGCAGGGATCCGACTGGATGGTTTAAATCCATCGTTATTGACAAGGGGAGCCGGGCAGGATTAAGGCCAAACATGTCTGTGGTCAATGCCAGCGGTGTGGTGGGAAGGATCGTCTCTGTCTCACCAAATTATGCAAAGGTCTTACTGGTTATCGATCAAAACAGTGCGGTTGATTGCCTTATCCAACGCTCTAGGGACAGAGGTATCGTAAAGGGATTTTCGACCGAGATCTGCAAACTGGATTATATGGAACAATCGAGCGATGTGGCAGTTGAAGATCTGGTGGTTACCTCAGGGCTTGGAGGCGTCTTTCCCAAGGGCTTGCCGGTTGGCCAGGTCTCTGAGGTCAAGCAGAATTCTGGAGAGCTATTCAAGAATATTAAGCTCAGACCTGCTGTTGATTTTTCCAAATTAGAGGAAGTCCTGGTGATCTTAAAGGAGAATAAGTCGTAGAACCCCAAAGAAAAAAAGATTTAGCCTTTTATCTCTTTGCATGGTTCCTGGGGCTGGCCTTCACCCTGGTCAAAGGGAACTTGATCAACCTCGTTGGTTCGGACCTCTTTGATGCGGACCTCTTGACCGTTCTAATCGCATATCTCTTTCTTTTTTATGGACAGGTCACCACTGGAACCTTTGCCTTTGGCCAGGGGCTCTTAATCGACATGCTTTCAGGAGGCTTGAACGGTCTTTTTGCACTTCTCTACCTTTGTGCGTTTGGCGGAATCTATCTGGGCTCTCGTCTCTTTGACCTCAACCACCCAAAGGGCCAGGTGCTCCTGGTATCTTCAGCGGTCTTATTGAAAAGGATTGTCTTTTTTGTTGTAGTTACTCTTTTTTCCCAAGAGGTCGCCTTTTCAAGGCATTACATATGGATATCAGCGAGTTCAGCGGTATTTACAGGCCTTTGCGCACCTGTGCTGTTCCATATTTTCAATCGCCTGCGAGGCGTTTCACCTAAAGAACATCCTGGAGCTTACCCGGGACAACTATTAATTGTCTCCCGTATGAAGGGGCCTCGCCAGGTAAACGGTGAAGGGTCGAAGAACCTAAAAACAAGACGCTAAGTAGAAAGTAGACCAAGATCACCTTGAGAACATCTGATTTCGATCCAGTCTCATTTGAAGTCTTTACCAAACAGATCCGAAGGGCCACACTGTTCGTGCTCGTGGTTTTCAGTGTCTTGATCCTTAGGCTCTGGTTCTTGCAGATCATGAATGGTCACGTCTACCGCTCCAAGTCAGAGCACAACCGAATTCGGTTACAGGATGTATCCCCCTCCAGGGGCATAATATTTGATAGGAATGGCAAAGTACTGGTGGATAACCGCCCTTCCTATGATCTCTGTGTGATTCCCGAAGAGGTTCAAGACAAGGGGCAACTACTTCAAAGCCTGACTCAATTAATAGGGCTTGACCCTGGACCCGCGGGGAAATTGCTGAATGTGGGCGCCAGGGGTCTTCCCTTTAAGCCGGTTTGCGTAAAAAGCGATATATCCCGGAACGAGCTGGCCATTATCGAGACCAATCGGTTCAATCTGCCCGGAGTTTTGATAAAGGTGAAACAGAGAAGAAGGTATATCTCGGGTAATCTTGCATCGCACGTCCTCGGCTACCTTGGAGAAATCACAGAGGAGGAGTTGAAGACCCGAGAATGCCCTAATAACAAATCGGGAGATCTGATTGGGAAATCAGGGGCGGAATGGAAATGGCAGACTGTCCTGAACGGGAAGAGGGGGGGAGAGCAGATTGAAGTGGACGCAGCCGGGAGGACGATAAAGGTGATCTCACGTCAGCCCCCTCTGTCCGGCACAGACATATACCTGACCATAGACAAGAATCTGCAAGGCCTGGCAGAAAAGGCCCTGTCCGGCAAAAGAGGGGCAATCGTGGCCATGGATCCCATGGATGGAGAGATCCTCGCCCTGGCGAGCAGTCCCCCTTACGACCCTAATCTCTTTGTTGGGGGAATAGATAAGGAGAGTTGGGAGAGGATAGTCTCATCTGAGGATTTTGCCTTGCAAAATAGGGCACTGACGGGTCAGTATCCCCCAGGATCAGTCTTCAAGATTGTAGTCGCCTTGGCAGGGCTTGAAGAGGGCGTCATTGATCCGGCTGAGGAACTGTTCTGTAACGGCGTCTACCAACTTGGACTAGGCAAATACCATTGCTGGAAGAAACATGGGCACGGCAAGGTTGCTCTCCACCGGGCCCTAGTGGAATCGTGTGACGTATATTTTTACAGGATAGGGAAGAGGTTGGGCGTCGATAAGATTGCCTCCTATGCCAGGAGGCTTGGCCTCGGAGAGAAGACAGGGGTTGATGTAGGCAGAGAAAAGAGCGGCCTGATCCCTACCAAAGAATGGAAGTTGAGGAAATGGGGTTCTCCATGGCAGGCCGGTGAAACCGTTTCCCTCGCCATTGGGCAGAGCTTTATTCTCGTAACCCCTATCCAGATGGCCAGGTTGATCTCTGCCATCTTTGATGGGGAGGTTTTGCCCAAACCCCGCGTGACCAAACATATTGGAAAAACGCAGACTGAGAGGCCCTATGAGCCTAGTCAAAAGGAAACAGGGAGGCTAGGTATCAAGCAGGAGCATCTGGAACTTGTGAGAAAGGCCCTTGCAGGTGTGGTCAATGAGCCCCATGGGACCGGTTCCAAGGCGAGACTGAAGGGTGTTACTGTGGCAGGCAAGACAGGAACCGCCCAGGTTGTGGCCCTTGAAATCGAAAAAAGAAAGGGCCAAAATCATAAGAATGAGGTTCCCTTTGAGTTTAGGGATCATGCCTGGTTTGTAGCAGTGGCACCCGTCAAAAAACCCAAGATCGCCATCGCTATATTAGTAGAGCATGGGGGACACGGAGGAAGCGCTGCCGCTCCCATTGCCAAAGAGATCATTGGGGCCTATCTTGGGAAATCAGGATAGCTATGTGCCAAAAAGGTCAAGAGGGCAAAGATGTTTGATCGTAGATTGATCCAGAATTTTGATTGGGTCTTACTGCTCCTGCTTCTGATCGTGGCCACTATCAGCATCCTCAATCTGTACAGTGCCACCTATCCGCTCCGCAATGAGGGGGGGGGCCAGGTCTTTGTGAAACAGATCTACTGGTTTTTGATCGGATTTATCATTTTTTTCTTGATGACCACATTCAACTACTACGTACTGGAGAGGCTGGCATATCCGATCTACCTCTTCTCAATAGCCCTTTTGATCCTTGTTCTTCTTTCTGGAAAGGTCACATCCGGCTCCCAGAGGTGGTTAGGTTTGGGCCTCATTTCTTTTCAGCCGTCGGAATTGGCAAAAATAGCCATATTGTTGGTATTTTCGAAGTTCTTCAGCGAGAAAGGTTGGCATCAGGGATACCGCTTGAGGGACCTCTGGCAACCGTTTTTGCTCCTGGCGATACCGACTGCCTTAATACTGGAGGAACCTGACCTTGGCACCTCCCTTCTCCTGGTTGTGCTTTCCTTCTCAATTGTCCTGTTTGTCAAGATAAAGTGGAAGTCCTTGGCAATTCTGGTCTTATCGACCCTGTCTGTAGCCCCCTTGATTTGGTGCGGTCTCAAAGAATATCAACAGATGCGTATCCTGACATTCCTCAGACCAGAGATGGACCCCCTTGGTGCCGGATACCACATAAACCAGTCAAAAATTACCATTGGGTCCGGCCTTTTCTGGGGCAAAGGTTTCCTGAAAGGGACACAAACCAGATTGCATTTCTTACCCGAACAGCATACCGATTTTGCCTTCTCAGTCCTGGCCGAAGAATGGGGCTTCATAGGTTCTGTGGTCCTTTTGCTGCTATACTTTCTTTTGGTCCTATGGGGCCTCAAGATAGCAAAGAACTCAAAAGACAAATTCGGTTCACTCTTGGCGGTTGGAATTGTGGCCATCGTCTTCTGGCAGGTTGCAATCAACGTGGGGATGGTCACAGGTCTTCTTCCTGTTGTGGGAAATCCCCTCGTACTATTTAGCTATGGGGGGTCCTCGCTGGTTTCAACCATGGCAGCAATGGGGCTGCTCATGAATATAAGCATGAGGCGTTTTATGTTCCAATAGGCCTTCTAGGGTCAGCTGCCCCCGTCCCAGACTCATCTCCAAATCCAAATCTCTTTTTCTTGCATGAAACAAGGGGTTGTGATAGAAAAATAATCCTAGGAGTGTGAGAATGGATCATCCTGCTTGATCTTGACAATAGGCCCAGGGATGGGTGCCGGATGTACAAGGCCTAAGGTCCCGAAGGTACTTTATTGAAAAGCAACGGTCTTGAAGGTGCTGAAAACATCAGCAAGAGGCTGAGTTTTCCCGACCACGAGTTGATGCGTGGCCTCTGCGGAGAGCACAACCTGCATCTACAGGTATTGGAACAGAAAACAGGCGCCTCCGTTAATGTCAGAGGAAATCTCTTGTTCCTGGAAGGCAGGCATTGGGAGGTGGACCTGGCGGAAAGGGTCTTGACCCAGCTCTACGATCTCTTGAAGGTAAATTATCCCATCTATCCCAATGATGTGGACTATGCCACCAGGATTCTGAGCAGCGATCCTTCTGTTGACCTCAAGGAGATATTCAAAGACGAGGTGTATATCTCTTCCAAGAAAAAGATCATAGCACCTAGGACAATCAATCAAAAGGAATACATCGAGAGCATCAGAAGATTTGATATTGTTTTTGGGATTGGTCCAGCCGGGACGGGAAAAACCTATCTTGCGATGGCAATGGCTATCTCCTCGCTGGTAAGGAATCAGGTGAATCGGGTTGTCCTGGCAAGACCTGCAGTGGAAGCAGGGGAACACCTAGGTTTCTTGCCCGGAGATCTATACGAGAAGGTAAACCCTTACCTGAGGCCGCTCTACGATGCCATCCATGATATGATGGACTTTGATCATGTGTCTCGATTGCTTGAACAGGGTGTAATCGAGGTGGCCCCCCTTGCCTTTATGAGGGGGAGGACCCTAAACGATTCCTTTGTCATCCTCGATGAGGCCCAGAACGCCACTTCGGAACAGATGAAGATGTTTTTGACTCGTCTCGGTTTTAACTGTAAGGCCGTGATCACCGGAGATGTGACCCAGACCGACTTGCCAAACGGAAAGACCTCTGGTCTAATCGAGGCGAAAGAGACCCTCAAGGGTATCAAAGGAATCCGGTTCATTTACTTCTCCAGGGATGATGTGATAAGGCATCCATTGGTTCAGGAAATCATCGATGCCTATGAGAGGATGGAAAGCAAAAGGCCCAGACAACAAAGGGTATAGGCGAAAAATATCTCAAAGCACCGAGACCCTTAAGTCCCGTGTTTGCCATGTCAAAAAATAAATATAAGAAAACGAAGACGAAATTATCAAGGCTTATCTCACTCAGCAAGTGGGATAGGGAGGGCCTTTCAAGAGGTGCCAGGGTCAAAGGTCAGCCCAGTTTCTGGTCCCGAACTGAGGCCCAGAGGTGGTATGTCCTCCTCGGCCTCAGCGCAATTATTACCATCCTTTTATTCCCCAGCATTTTGACCCCTCCCAAAAGATACAAGCTGGGGGATGTAGCCGATAGAGATATCAAGGCCTCTCGCGAATTTCTAGTCGAAGATACCGAACTCACGGAAAAGAACAGGGAAGATGCGGTCAAGACGGTCCTACCCGTCTATGACTTTGACCCCACTGGGGCAAAGGCCATCTCAAAGGTCAAGAAGGCCTTTGAATCTGGCAGGGAACTACTGGCCGAGTCCCTCTCGGCTGATTACACCCCGGAAAAACCATCAATTGATGGCAAGGCTCGCCCCGAAGACCAGCCCGCCGGCATCGATGTCTTCAAGAACCAGTTCTTTCAAGTCCTTGATATCCCTAATGATGACAAGCTGTTTGCCACGTTTATGAAAAACGGTTTTTCCGCATCCGCGGAACAATCGATAGTAAATTTGGACACACGGGTCTTTAATAACGGTGTCGTCAGCGATAAGCTCATGCTTATGAGCCAAGGCGGAAAAGGGATTATCCTCCATGACATCCTGACCGAAAAGGACATCAAGGTGACCGACCTGAATAGGTTCTACGACCTGAAAACGGCCAAGGATTTTGTTATGGAGCAGGGCAAGGTCCTGACTGAATCTTTAAGACCCAAGGAACTGACAAAGGCCTCATTGGAACTGGCCGCCTCCTTGATTGAACCAAACCTCACATTCAACAAGAGAGAGACCGAACTGAGAAAGGACCTTGCCAGAAAGTCGGTCAAGCCCTTCTATTTTAAGATCAAAAAGGGCGAAATGCTCATAAGGGAGGGGGAAAGGGTCACACCCGGTCATCTCATCAGGCTATCAGAAGAGTATAAATTTCTTAAACACAAAGAGATTCTTGGGCAGGCCCCCGCTATGGCTGTTTTGATCGGTTTCCTCCTCTCAACCATGTACCTGGTGGGCCTATTGGGCGATCGGTCTGCAAAATCGGGGGTAAGGGACCTGCTCTTTTGCGCCCTTACGCTGCTGGCCATAGTATTGGTGGTAATCGCCATCAATCTGGTTGCCAATGAAGTCGCCCGGGGGTTCCAATTGTTTGCGCCCAGGGCCTTGCTCTTTGCCATGCCCGTGGCCAGTGGTGCAATGCTTATCTCTGTTTTCAATGGTTTTGGACTAGCCGCGAGCTTTTCCCTCATCGTCTCTGTCCTGGCTTCCATTGTCTTGGGGGGTCGGGTGGAATACGTTATCTTTTTTTTCCTCAGCTCTTTGGTGGCAGCCTCTGGTGTGAGAAACTGCAGAGAGAGGAGCATCTTTATTCGGACCGGTCTAAAGGTCTCTCTATGCAACATTATCTTAGCACTCTCCATAGAGACATTGAATGCCTCCCTTTTTACACTGGAGGCCTTGATTGCCTGCGCATCTGCCTTTGTTGGGGGGATTCTGGCAGGGATTCTTACCACCGGGATACTTCCGCTAATTGAGATGTCTTTTCGATACACCACGGACATAAAACTGCTTGAACTTGGCAATCTGGACCAGCCCCTCTTACAGGACCTCATGGTCCAGGCGCCAGGGACGTATCACCACAGTGTAATTGTGAGCAACATGGTGGAGGCATCGGCAAAGGCGATTGGCGCCAATCCCCTTTTGGTAAAGGTTGCAGCCTATTACCACGACATAGGAAAGACGCGAAAGCCCGTCTACTTTATTGAGAATCAGGGGGGCCGGGAGAACCGGCACGAAAAGCTCGCCCCTTCCATGAGCAGTCTGATTCTCATATCACACGTCAAGGACGGTTTCGAACTTGCAAGGGAGCACAAAATCGGGAAAGAGATCATAGATATCATCAAACAACATCACGGGACCAGCTTGATCACCTTCTTTTACGAGAAGGCCAAGGAACAGGGAGAAAAGAGGGAAGGAAAATCACCCCAGGTAAAGGAAGAGGACTTCCGGTATCCCGGCCCAAAGCCCCAGACCAAGGAGGCAGGTCTTATCATGTTGGCAGATGTTGTGGAGGCGGCCTCCAGGACACTTGTGGACCCAACCGCCGCTCGTATCCAGGGAATGGTCCAGAAAATTATAAACAAGGTCTTCTCCGACGGGCAGCTTGATGAATGCGAGCTTACGCTAAAGGATCTTCATGAGATCGCAAAAAGCTTCAACAAGACATTAAGCGGCATCTTCCATCACAGGGTGGAGTATCCCGAGCCCGTGGCAAAGGCTATCTCTTCCCCGCACAATGAGGGCACCAGGCAAGCAAAAGGCAGGTTTGGGAAAAAAGGGGAAAATGGAAGTACAGATCAAGTTTCAGCGGAAGATTCCTGGCCTGGAAGGCGGGAAGATAAGGCAGAAGCTTCGGAGAGTCTTAAGAGGCTTGGCCTGTCCTGATAAAGAGCTGAGCGTTCTATTCACTGACGACGATCACATTTCGCAACTAAACCGCCACTATCTGGGAAAAAACGGGCCGACCAACGTGTTGGCCTTTCCGATGGAGGGAGGACCACCTCCCAGAGTTGATTCCCCTATGCTGGGGGATGTAGTTATCTCAATAGATTTTGCCCTGAGGGAATCGAGGGAATTTGAGGAAGACTTGGAATTTACGATTGATCGCTTGTTGATACATGGTGTCTTACACCTGTGGGGATACGACCACGAAAAATCGAGAGATGCAGCAATGCAGATGGAAAAGGAGGAAAGACGGCTGCTCTCACTGATCCACGGTAACCTCAAAGCAGTGCAGATCCATGAGAGCAATCCAGACCCAGATGCACCCTCTCGCCCCACTTAAATGCCTTCAAAAGCAATTTCAAAGGGTAACGAAGTCGTTAAAGATGACGCAGCCCTGGCACTGATCAAGGAGGGTTAATTTATGTCACGTTTAGCCGTGAATGTAGACCACGTGGCCACTGTTCGACAGGCCAGAGGGATCGATGTACCGGACCCGGTCCTGGCATCCAGTCTGGCAGAACTGGCGGGGGCGGATGGGATCATTTGCCACCTGAGGGAAGACAGACGTCATATTAATGACCGGGACCTTAGGCTCTTGCGTGAGACCGTAAAGACAAAACTCAACATGGAGATGGCTGCTGTTGATGAAATGGAGCGGATTGCCCTCACGATCAAGCCGGATGTAGTCACCCTGGTCCCTGAAAGAAGAGAGGAACTCACTACAGAAGGTGGTCTCAACGTGGCAGCCCGGCCTGAATACTACAAAGGTATTGTTGAACGCCTCAAGGATGGAGGAATTCTGGTGAGCTTCTTTGTGGATCCAGACCCGAAACAGGTCCGTGCTGCTCACCAATGTGGCGTGGATATCGTGGAGATTCACACCGGCCATTATTCTGAGGCCAGGTCAGAATCGGAAGCCGTTGAAAGGTTTGAGAGGGTCACATCCGCCGTCGAGTCGGCCTATGGCCTGGATCTGGGGATAAGTGCAGGACACGGCCTTAATTATTTAAATATCAAGCGATTTGAGGCCCTGCCCCAGATTGAGGAGTACAGTATCGGGCATAGCATCGTAGCGAGGGCAGTCTTGGTGGGATTTGAGAGGGCTGTCAGGGAAATGATCGAATTGATCAGCTATTTCTAAGATGATTTACGGGATCGGCGTAGACCTGGTGAGTGTTCCCAGAATTGAAAGGGTTATCAATAGATGGGGGGAGAGGTTCGTTATCCGTGTATTTACCGCAGATGAGGCCCATTTTTGTTACCAAAGGGCATACCCTCCCTCTGCCTTCGCCCTTCGCTTTGCGGCCAAAGAGGCCTTTTCCAAGGCAATGGGCCTTGGAATGAAAAAGGGCGTCAAATGGAGTGAAGTGGAGGTCTTTAATTACCGAAGCGGGAAGCCAGGTCTGAGGATCAAGGGAAGATTTCTTGAAATTTTGAGAAAAGAGGGTATAACGGGCATCCATCTGAGCCTCTCTGATGAAGGGGAGTACGGAATAGCAATGGTCGTGCTGGAGAGGGCGTAGGGTTTGTCCAATGTCTGCCAGGAAATCCCTCAGATACCTTACCTGCTCCGATCAGGAGACTATCAACCTGGGCCGAAGGCTGGGTTCCGTCCTAAAAGAAGGGGACGTAATTGCTATGGCAGGGGAACTGGGAAGCGGGAAGACATGGTTCACAAAGGGCATTGCAACCGGTCTCGGGGTGCCGGAGAAGTTTATTATCACTAGCCCCTCCTTTGCCCTAGTCAATGAGTATTCAGGCAGGTGTCCACTCTTTCATATGGACATCTATAGATTGGAGGATATCTCGGAGTTCCTTTCTGCCGGGCTTGATGAATATTTCTATGGGGGCGGAGTTGTAGTTATGGAGTGGGCCGATCGCTGGCCAAGTGTCCTGCCCGAGTGGAGGGTAGAGGTCAAATTTGAGATTGTGGCGGAGCAAACCCGCGCCATCACCTTTTCGGGTGATCATGCAAGGACCAGAGAAATCCTTGAGAATCTTGAATCACAAGAAACCTCAGGCTGCTTTTAGTAGCGGCGGCAAGGTGAACACTGTTACCTATAGTTAAGGTAGTATATGGCACTAATTGTACAGAAATACGGCGGCACATCGGTTGGAGACATCGAAAAGGTAAAAGCGGTTGCGGCAAGGGTAATCGAAAACTACCGACAGGGCAATCAAATGGTAGTTGTTCTCTCGGCCATGGCGGGCCAGACCGACGCACTGATCAAACTTGCAAGGCAGATTGCACCGGATCCGGATGCCAGGGAACTGGATGTACTGATGGCCACAGGAGAGCAGGTGACCGTGGCCCTGTTTGTGATGGCCGTGAAATCCATGGGGTATGATGCGTGCTCCCTCCTCGGCTTTCAAGTGGCTATCCATACGGACCATCTATATGGAAAGGCCCGGATTCACGACGTTGAAACCGAACGAATTAGGAAAGAGCTGGATCAAAACAAGATCGTCACTGTGGCCGGCTTTCAGGGGCTTGACGATGACGGAAATATTACTACCCTCGGCAGGGGAGGATCCGATACGACCGCTGTCGCGCTGGCTGCGACCTTGAAGGCCGATGTCTGTGAGATCTATACAGATGTGAACGGCATCTACACCACCGACCCGCACATCTGCCCAAAGGCCAGGAAGTTGGATGCCCTCTCATATGATGAAATGCTTGAGATGGCGAGTTTAGGGGCCAAGGTCCTGGAGATCCGTTCTGTCGCATTCGCAAAAAAATTTAATGTACCGATCCATGTAAGATCAACCTTTACCAGTGAAAGGGGTACCATGGTGATAGCTGAAACTAAAGATATGGAAAAGATTGTTGTCTCAGGGGTGGCCTTTAATAAAAACGAGGCAAGGGTAACCATAAGGAAGGTGCCTGATCGACCGGGTACTGCCTCACAGATATTCGATCCCATCTTTAAGGCCGGCATCGTCGTAGACATGATTGTACAAAATACCAGTGAAGACGGTCTGACTGATCTAACCTTCACAGTCCTTAAGCCCGATTTTTACAAGACAATGAAACTTGTAGGCGATGTGGCAAAGAAAATCGGAGCGGAAAGGGTGCTTGGCGACGAGAACATTGTCAAGGTCTCCATCATAGGGGTAGGGATGAGAAGCCACGCAGGCATCGCCAAGCAGATGTTTTCAGCGTTGGCCCAAGAGAACATAAACATAATGATGATAAGCACTTCTGAAATTAAGATATCATGCGTAATAGAGGAAAAGTATGCTGAGCTGGCCGTTCGTGTGCTCCACAAGGCCTTTGGGTTAGACGGTGAGGCCAGAGAAGATAAATGACGTTACAATCGCAGGGTTACTGTTACTGCTCCTTATCCTGCTCATGAATGTGCCTAAATCCACCTTCAGCCTGGCAGGACATGAGTGTGATGTCGTCAACAAGGGGGTATTTATTCATGTCTCAGGGGACATAAAGCAGCCCGGCATTTACGGATTTTACCGACCCCCACCCCTGAGGGACGTGCTGACCAAAGCCGGTGTACCGAGACTGGGGTCCGACAAAGCGATGCAGTTCAAAGACATTTTCCTCTCTTCAGGCAAAAGAATTGAGATTCTAGCCGAGGGAAAGGGAATCGACGTTTTTGAATCTGAAATGTCAGCCTTCCACAAAATCACCCTTGGTGTGCCGATCTCCGTTAACCGTGAAACCGTGGAAGGGCTGACTGCGGTGCCGGGGATCGGTCCCAGAATCGCAGGAGAAATCGTTCGTGAGAGGGACAAGAGGGGCGGCTTTAAAAGGCTGGATGAGATCCTGTCCGTTCAAGGGATTGGCCCTGTCCTATTTAAAAAGATAAGACCTTATATGGTGTTATAGAGGGTTCTCGGCTTTTTTGCCTCCCCGGCCCAATCCTGACCAGGATAACCGGAAATCCGAGGCACGAAGTTGTCCGCGCTCAGCTTGGACTGCCCGCCCAATAGGTGGGTTCCCGATTTGTAGAAATCCGGGCCCAGAGGACCCGTTTTTGGTTATCCCCAGAGGGAATTTAGTCTGCTGGGATTTCAATTCCGAAAACTGAACCCGAACCTTTCCTTCAGGCACAAAGTAGGTATTTGGATGATCATTTTGGGGATAGACACATCTTGCGACGACACCTCTGCCGGAGTGGTGGAGGACGGGTGTCATGTCCTTTCAAACGTAGTGAACTCTCAGATCGGACTCCATCACCTCCATGGCGGCGTTGTTCCTGAGCTCGCATCCAGGGAGCATCTGAGGAATATAATGCCGGTTGTCCAGACGTCACTTACTCAGGCCAAATTACAGATGGCCGAGTTGGATGGCATCGCAGTAACTGTGGGACCGGGGCTTGTGGGATCACTGCTGGTGGGGCTTTACTATGCCAAGGGCCTCACCTATGTCCATAATATTCCAATGGCCGCCATTAACCACCTGGAAGGCCACATCCTCTCCATCTTCCTGGAAGAAGATGCCCCTCCTTTTCCCTTCGTAGCCCTGACTGTCTCAGGAGGACACACCTCTTTGTATCATGTGGAAGGGTGTGGCCGGTATACCCTTATGGGGCAGACCCTCGACGATGCCGCCGGAGAGGCCTTCGATAAGGTCTCCAAGATCCTTGGGCTAGGATATCCTGGAGGGATTGCAATCGAGAACTCCTCCTATGACGGCCTCAATAGCAAAATCGAGTTTCCGCGGGCATACCTCTCAAGTGAATCTCTCGACTTCAGTTTTAGCGGCCTCAAGACCGCCGTAGCTCTTTATATAAAAAGGTGGCACAATAATCGGAAAGAGGCCGGGGATGTGACGATTTCTGACATAGCGGCCTCCTTTCAAGAGGCGGTTATCGATGTGCTAGTCCACAAGGCCATGATGGCCGGCGCAAGAGCCGGGGTCCGATCTGTGGTGGTGGCGGGTGGTGTGGCCTGCAACAAGAGGCTTCGAACAAGATTGCTTGAGGCTGCATCGGCAAAGGATGTCAATGTCTACTATCCACGGCCAGAGTACTGCACGGATAATGGGGCCATGATTGCAGCGGCAGGTTATCACCGGCTCTTGTCAGGGGAGAGGGCCGAGCTCTCCATGGATGTGAGATCCAAGTACCCGATTCAAGACCTGAAACCAATGTAAGCAGCTCAGACGGCCGACCTTGAAATTCCAGAGGCAACTCAAATACTACTATCTCAGATTTATTCGCCTGAGGGGCGAGCCTCACGAACTGGCCCTTGGGATGGCTTTGGGAATATTTTCCGGAATGATGCCCATATTGCCATTTCAAACGGCCGTGGCTGTGGCCCTGGCAATGCTCTTTAAGGGCAGCAAGATTACAGCTGCCTTGGGCACCTGGATCAGCAATCCCCTTAACTGGTATTTCCTGTATTATTACAGCTACAAATTGGGGGTCCTCATATTAGGGGACCCGGAAAAGGGCGCCGTATTCTCATCCGTTATGATTGCCATCAGATCGGGCGAGGAATCGATGGTGATCTTGAAAAAGATCTTGGGGGCAGGGGGCCTCTTCGTCTCAACCTTTCTCTTAGGCGGATTGGTAATGGCTGTGGTTGCAGCGCCTCCTTCCTATCTCCTATTCTTGCACATTTTCAAGCGGATAAGGAGCTGGCGCCGATCAAGGAGGGGACACAGAAAGTGGGGCCCTCGGAGCAGCAATGCCTAGGGGAGGTTTTCGACCCAAAAAGGGGCTTGGTCAGCATTTCCTCCTTGATTCCAGGATCACCGGGAAGATCCTCGCACGGGCCGGATTCGGAGTCTCCGATCGGGTCCTGGAAATAGGACCGGGGCATGGTGCGTTGACGCTGCCCCTTGCCCGGAGGGTTGGGCAGGTGGTGGCCGTCGAAAAGGATCGATACCTGGTAGAATCTCTGCAGAGAAGGCTCTCCTCAGCTGGACTAAGCAATGTAACCGTTATTAATGATGATTTCCTTTTATTTGACTTCCGAAAGCTAGCTCCAGAATCCTCAAAAAAAATTCAGATTATAGGAAATCTCCCATATAACATAACCTCGCCTGTCCTCCACAAACTCATAGAAAACCGAGGCCTCATTGCCAGGGCCGTTCTCATGTTACAGTTGGAGGTTGCCGCCAGATTAACCGCTTCGGCCGGTGGAAAGGCATATGGGGCCATTACCTTGCTCGTCAGATACCACGCAAAGGCAGCCCCCATCTTAGAAGTATCCAAAGAGGCCTTCTACCCAAGGCCAAAGGTTGACTCTATGGTTATAGAGCTTAACTTTGAGGAGCCCTATCCCTGCGGAGATGTAAACCCAGAGGACTTCAAGAGGGTAGTAAGAGGGGCCTTTGCCCATCGCCGAAAGACACTGATAAATTCCCTCAAAGGTTCTTTTCCCGCATGGAGCAAAGAGATGCTTTTGAAAGTAATGGAAGAATGCGAGATTGACCCCAAGAGACGGGCAGAAACCCTGACTGTGGATCAATTCCTTGGTCTTGCCTCAGCCCTAAGAATTGACAAGAGCCTGAGGAATTGATATGTGAACACGGATTTCTTTCCCCCCAATCCCATGCCTCCTGCTACATGGGAGCAAGAGTGGAGCAATGGAAGTAATAAATATATGCGAGGAGATGCAAAAAAGATCAGAGGCCATGAGATTGGCCGGGAAAACCATTGCCCTTGTTCCGACTATGGGCTTCTTACACGAAGGACATCTGGAACTCATGAGGGTAGGGAAAAGACACTCCGATAAATTGATCATAAGCATATTTGTCAATCCCACCCAGTTTGGTCCCAGCGAGGACTTTGAACAATATCCAAGAGACACCGAAGGTGACCTGGAAAAGGCCCGTAAGGTTGGCGTCGATATTGTCTTTTTCCCTTCCACGCGGGAAATGTACCCGGAGGGCCATCAAACAAATATACAGGTTCAAAAGGTCACCCAGCACCTCTGCGGTATTTCACGGCTAGGGCACTTTGACGGCGTCACCACGGTTGTTGCCAAGCTCTTCCATATCACAAGGCCCCATATAGCCATCTTCGGGCAGAAGGATTTTCAACAATTAACGGTTATAAGCCGGATGGTTATTGACCTAAACATGGACATCCAGATCATAGGGGTTCCCACTGTCAGGGAAACAGATGGGTTGGCCATGAGTTCCCGGAACAAGTATCTCGGCCAAGAGGAACGAAACTCTGCCCTCTGTCTCAAGAAATCGTTGGATATGGCAAAGCAGATGTTCCAAGAGGGCGAAAGGGACGCAGGGGTTATTAAGAAGGCCGTTGAGTCATTGATACTAGCCCACCCCCATACTGAGATCGATTACGTAACCCTTTGTAACCCGGTGACCCTTGAAGAAGTTGAAGGCCTCACGGGCGAAACCCTCTTGGCCATGGCCGTCAGGGTGGGACCAACCAGACTGATTGATAACTGTGTGCTCGGCAAGTGCTGAG
>JAZDES010000160.1:0-13777 GCA_043808585.1 Pseudomonadota bacterium
TTAGGCCTAGAGGGGGAGTCATAAAGTCAGAGAAGAAATATCGTAACACTTTAGCGTTTTGAAAGAGAGGCCGAGGACCGTGAGGGTCTTTTTTCTCTCCCCTGCCTGGCAGAAACTGTATTTAAAGGTAAGGGGGCGTGCTCCCGATTACATCGGGATGAAGAATTTGGGTTACGTCCTTTGGAAAAAAGACCCTCACGGTCTGTCATCTTACCCCTCAGTGTTTTCAAAGCGCTAAAGTGTTACGAAATATTCAGAATGGCGGCCAAGGGCTCATGTTAAATGGTTCCTTTATCAAGAATCTTCATCATAGGTGTAAAAACCCTGTCCGGTCTTTTTCCCGAGCCTTCCGCCATCAACCATCCGCTTGAGGATCGGGGGAGGTGCGAACCTCGGATCTTTTAGTCGATCATACAAAACAGATGTCAGGTGGAGGTGCTCATCCAGTCCCAAATGATCAATGAGGGTCAAAGGCCCGGTTGGGTATCCAAGTCCCATTCGGAGGGCCGTATCCAGCCCCTCTTTATCAGCAAGGCCTTGGTCATAATAGCGGAGGGCCTGATTCATGTAAGGAACAAAGAGATAGTTGACGATAAAACCAGGGGAGTCCTTGGCCACAACCGTCTCTTTGCCAATTTTTGCGCAGAAATCGACAGCCAGATCGATCACCTCCTGAGACGAGTCCAGGGACCTGACAACCTCCACAAGCTTTACTTTATGGGGAGGTTTGAAAAAGTGCATTCCCAGGGTCCGTTGCGGGTTTTTGGCGGTCCTTCCGATTTCTGTGACCGAATAGCAGGCCGTGCTCGTTGCGAGTACCGCCTCTCCCTTTATCAACGCCGAAACATGGGAAAAGATCTGCTTTTTGAGATCCAGATCCTCCGATACCGACTCAATGACCAGATCCGCATCCTTCAAGACGGTCATGTCGGTACTGAAGACCAATCGGTCCAGAATATTGTCCTTTTCTTCTTCTTTGATCGTGCCGGATCCTACGGCCTCGTCAAGAAACTTGTTCAATTCGTCTTTTCCCCTCTCGAGGACCTGTCCATCTGAACTCCAAACAGACACGTCATACCCTGCACCGGAGACCACATGAACGATTCCGCTCCCCAATCCCTCAAACCCTGCAATGCCGACCTTCTCTATCTGCATCATGGTTTCCTCCCTTAAGCGCCGAACATCCCGGCCCCTTTGTACGTGTAAAATCCTCTCCCAGTCTTCCGCCCCAGGTATCCGGCATCCACCATGCGTCTTACCAGAGGAGGTGGCCAGTATCGGGGGTCCTGGACCTGCTCAAACAGGGCCAGCGATACCCTCAGCTGCGTATCCATCCCGATATAGTCCAGGAGTTCAAAGGGACCCATGGGATACCCCAACCCCAGTTTCACAGCCTTGTCGATATCCTCCACCGAGGCCAGTCCCTCTTCGTAGGCCCTGATACAGGCATTATTGAAGGCCACAATGAAGTGGTTCAGGATAAAGCCGGGGGTCTCTTTGGTGGTGATAAAGACCTGACCAAGCGCCTTACCGAATTCCATGGTCCTTTCATAGGTCTCATCGCTGGTCTGAAGTCCCCGGGTCACCTCGACCAGTTTCATCACCTGGGCGGGGAGACAAAAGTGCATACCGATGGTTCGATCCGGTCTCCCGGAACCCGCTGCGATGGAGGTAATAGACAAGGTCGAGGTATTTGAGGCCAGGATGGTTTCGGGGGGGCATACCTCGTGTGCCCGGAAAAAGACCTGTTTTTTCAGCTCCAGATCCTCAAAGACGGCCTCGATAACAAAGCCGCAATCGGCCAGGTCCTCATAAGCCACCGTGCCGACCAGCTTCTCGGTCATGATCTCATCTTTTTGGTCTGCCGTCATCTTTCCTTTTTTCACACTCTTGGCAAAGAATTTATCGATGAGGTCAAGGCCCTTGGCCAAGACCTCCTGATCTTTTTCAACAAGGATTGTCTTGAATCCTGCCCGAGCAGACACAATCGCTATGCCGGATCCCATGGTCCCGGCCCCTAAAACCCCAACGCTCCTTGCTTCATCCGCCATGATCACTCCTTTTCTTCTTTTCCCTATTTGATGAATTCGTAAAAAGTCTCCAATGCCGTCACTCCCGCGGAGCCTGTCCTCTCGAAGGCGGGGAGCGGGAGTCCAGTCCCGCCAAATATAGGCGGGATTCCTGGATTCCCGCTTTCGCGGGAATGACAAAAGGGGGCTATTAATGGGTTCTTACGAGACTATCCTATTCTTTTCGGTGAAATGCCTGCCGATGACGATCTTCTGAATCTGGCTCGTCCCTTCATAGATCTGTGTGATCTTTGAATCACGAAAGATCCTCTCTACCGGGTAGTCGCGGCAATAACCATAGCCGCCATGGATTTGAATTGCATCAGAAGCCACCCTTTCAGCCACCTCTGAGGCCATTAGCTTGGCCATGGAGGCCTCAGCCGAAAAATCATCATAGCCAAGATCCATCAGTCTCGCGACATGGAGGACCGATTGCCATGCCGCCTGAATCTGGGTGGCCATCTCGGCAATCATGAACTGAATCCCCTGATGCTCGATAATTCGCTTACCAAACTGGATTCGCTCGTTCGCATAGGAAACCGCTGCATCAAAGGCCGCCTCAGCTACCCCTACCGCCTGAGCTGCGATATTCGGCCGGGAGTCATTCAGATAGGCCAGCAGGATCTTGAATCCCTCGCCAGGGATGCCAATTAGATGATCAGCAGGTGCGTGAAGATCCTCTAAGACTATCCCGGCCGTACTGGATGCCCGAACCCCCAGCTTCTCCTCTTTCTTACCCACACTGAAACCGGGCATATCCTTGGTGACGACAAAAGGGCTGAGCCCCAATATCTTGTCATTTTCCTTAACCTTTAAGAAAACGCTGAAGATGTCGGCCGCATCTCCGGTTGTTACAAAGGTCTTGGTTCCGTTGAGGAGATAGCCGTCCTTTGTCTTAACGGCGGTGGATCTCATGGCCTTGACATCAGAGCCCGCATGACTCTCCGTCATTGAAATGGCCCCCAGCGCTCCCCCCAGGAACATGGGGAGAAACTTCTCTTTCTGTTCATGGGTACCGAAATTCACGATGGGATAGCAACAATGGGAGGTTGTGGCAAAGATAATGCCCGTCGAGGGGCAGGCCTTGGAGATCTCTTTCAGTATCACCAGCCAGGCGGTCTTGGACACCGGGTTTCCACCATAGGCCTCGGGAATGAAAAGCCCGTTGAGACCAATCGAATTAATTTTCTCGATATTTTCCCAGGGAAACCGCTCCTCCTTATCCACTTCGGCACTCTTGGGACCAATCTCTTTCCGGCAGAGATCCTGAACGGTCTCCAGCAGAAGTTTTTCATCTTCATTCAGGGTTATCCCTTTTAAAAAGAAGTCTCTCAAGTGAACCTCCCCTCCTTTACCAGGAGATCAATTGGCCGCCGTCAATGTAATATATGTGACCCGTAAGGTAATTGGATTCCTGGGAACACAAGAAGGCCACGAGGTAGCCCACCTCTTCCGGCTCCCCGACGCGTCTTGCTGGTATCCGGCGGAGGATGATCTTGCGGAGCTTTTCATCCTCCATGGCGGCCTTTGAGATGTCCGTCATAATATGCCCGGGGGCCACGGTATTTACCTGGATGTTGTGTCTGGCCCATTCCACTGCCAGGCATCGTGTCATCGCCTCAATGGCCCCCTTCGATACACAATAAGCGAGCTGCCTGGGGACACCCAGTTGACCCCAATAGGAACCGATATTGACGATCTTGCCGCCCCCCCTGGGAATCATCTGTCTGGCAACGTCCCTGGCTAGGGAAAACATGGGAAAGAAGTTGACTTCCATAACCTCAAGCATCTCCTGATCGCTGAGTTCCAGTGCATCCTTCTCCATGTGTATGCCGGCATTGTTGATCAGGAAGTCGATTCCCCCGAACTCAGAGATGGAGCGTTTGAGAAGTTGCTCCCGGTCTGAAGGAGAAGCCACATCTGCCCTCACAGGTAGAGCCGTCCCTCCACCCTTTTCGATCTCGGAACATGCCTCCAGCAAAATGCTCTCATTTCTGGCGCAACATATGACCCGGACACCACTCTCGGACAAGACCGCTGCAATGGACTTCCCGATGCCTCTGCTCGCCCCTGTAACCAAAGCGTTTTTTCCTTCTAAGCCTGTTAGTCTCATGATCAGAACTCATCTCCCCTTAAACTCTGGTTTTCTCTTTTCCACGAAGGCGGCCAGCCCCTCCTGGCCGTCTTCGGTATTATATGCGATGGTTCCAAGGTCGGCCTCCAGGACCAGGCCTTCCTTCAAGGGCACGTCCCGCCCCCTGAGCACGGCTTCCATGGCCAGAGAGATTGTGAGAGGGCTTTTCTCACAGAGCTGACCCGCCAGGCTCAGGCATTCGTCTATCAGCTTCTCTTGCTCTACGACCTTATAGACGAGGCCAAGCTGTAAGGCCTCTTCTGCATTGATGGGCCTTCCTGTCAGGACCATTTGCAAGGCCTTTGCCTGGCCAACCATACGGGCCAGTCGCTGGGTTCCGCCATATCCGGGTATAAGGCCAAGGTTAATTTCAGGAAGACCGAGGCGTGCATTGGGTGAGGCAAGCCGGAACGTGCAGGCCAGGGCCATCTCCAGTCCCCCGCCCAGGGCATAGCCGTTGATGGCTGCGATGCTCGGCTTGCCAAGCCCTTCAAGGGTATTAAAAACCTCCTGGCCAAAAGCCATCCCCTGTTTCTGTTCGAGTATGTGACGTCCCCGAAGTTCTGGAATGTCCGCCCCCGCGCAAAAGGCCTTTTCTCCCCGGCCGGTAATAATCAGGACCCGCCTGTCAGTATCCCCTTTGAAGCGAAGAAAGGCCTCCTCCAGGCTATTGAGCAGTTCAAAATTGAGCGCGTTCAAGACCTCGGGCCGGGTGATGGTCAGGATCTCCACCTTATCCCTGCGTTCAATTGAGAGAGATTTATTGTCCACCTTCTTCTCCTTGCAATTAACCCATGCTATTTGTAAAAGTTTTCTTCGTTTGGGTCGCGTTTTTCATTAAATGACTGGGACAGCTCTTTGGCTTCTTTGGAGTCTAGATAATAAGATAGCAAAAGGTCATGGGCGACCCTGGTAAAACCGGCAACACCACTGTGCCTGGCGGTAAACGAGGCCTTGATGGCGTAGAGGGCCTGGGGGCCCCGCTTGATGAGTTGCTGGCACCATCGGTCTACCTCGGCTTCCAGTTGTTCATGCGGGACAACCACATTCACAAGTCCCATCTCAAGGGCCTCCTGGGCCGTATATTTCTTGTTAAGCATCCACATCTCTTTGGCCTTTTTCTTGCCGACCAGGTCTTCGAGGTACCAGGTCCCATACCCGGCGTCAAAGCTGCCCATCATCGGCCCCACCTGGCGAAATACAGATCGATCCGTGGCAATGGTAAAATCACAGACCACATGAAAGACATTGCCCCCTCCCACGGCAAAGCCGTCCACTGCGGCAATGACCGGCTTGGGATGCTTGTCTATAAGGTCATAGACGTCCATGACAGGAATGACCCCTTTGTAGGCAAAGGTCTTTTCGAGGTCTGACTTATCTCCCCCGATACAGAAGAACTTTCCCCCGGCACCCGATATCACAACCACACGAACCGTATCATCTATCCGTGAATCTTCCAGGGCATCTTTCAGCTCGCGAAGGGTCTTTGCTCGAAACATGTTTGCCGCTTCAGGCCGGTTGATGGTGATCCTGGCCACCTTGTTCCTTTTATCGTAGAGAATATCTTCGTATCTATGTTCCATCACCCTCTCCTTTCAATCCATATCAAATTCATCTCTGGGTTATCTGATAATTCCAGAACTTCTGAGTCTTTCAAGATCCTTCGAATCTAGCCCCAGCCATTCCCTGTACACCTCTGCGTCGTGTTCTCCAATCCGGGGGGGAGGTCTATGGGTCTGCTCTCGGGTATTACCCAATTTCCACGGGGAGCCAACCTGGGGGACCGTTCCCAGTCCCTCATCTTTCAAATCGAAAAACATCCCTCGGGATTGGATATGGGGGTCTGTCGCCACGCTGTCAATGTAATTGATCGGACCGCAGGGAACGCCGTTTTCCGACAGATAATCAAACCAGTACTGGGTATCCTTTGTCACCAAGACCCCCTCTAATCTGCTGACAATCTCAGACCGATGGATCTTTCGGCTCTCATTGGTCCTGTAACGCTCCACATCTAAGAGCTCTTCGAGCCCAAGGAGTTTGCAGGCCCTCTCCCAGATGCGGTCATTTCCGATGCCCACGTTGAGATAGCCGTCTCTTGTTTGGATCGGCTGGTAGATGGCGATGGGCGAACTCCGGTTGGCATCAGGGCTGGGACGTTCGCCCGTTGCCAGATAACTCACCACCCTGGGGGTAACGAAAGAGACAATACTGTCCACAAGGCAGACATCTATGAAGTCGCCCAGGCCTGTGAAATTGCGTCTGTACAGGCACGAGACGATGGCAAAGCAGGCCTGATGGGCAGCCAGGATATCGCCGGCGGCTGTTCCCACTTTTTCCGGCTGGTCATTATCACCCGTGACGCCCATAACTCCGCCAATGCCTTCGGAGATGAGATCGTAGCAAAGGCGATACCTGTAAGGCCCTGTGTGTCCGAAGCCGGTGATAGAGCAATAAATAAGGGCAGGGTTCAGTTGTCTCAAGGTCTCATATGAAAGATTCAACTTCTCCAGGGCCTTCAGTGCGAGGCTGACCACAAATACATCTGCCTTCTGAACGAGTTGTTTCAGGATCTCCATCCCTTTTGGGTCCCGGACATTCAGGGATATACCCCGCTTGTTTCGGTTGGCGCTCAGATACCATGGACTAGCCCCTTTATAAAAGGGCGGCCCCCAATATCGGCTATCATCTCCGCGGGTAGGCTCTTCAATCTTGACCACCTCCGCTCCCATGTCGCCCAAGAACATGGTGCAGAATGGGCCCGCATAGGAGGTTGTAAGATCCAGTACTCGTATGCCTTTCAATGGCAGTTCAGCATTATCCATCTATCGTACCCTATCGAAATATGTTGTCCTCTGATTCGTTCGCCTTCCTTATCATAAGGAATATTCAATTTACAAGGAATAGATTACTATCACATGGAACTCTTCAAGTCCTCTCTAACAAACCTGACACAGAACCCCTTTTCCCTCAGATCTTCGAGGGATACCATCTTATTGAGTACATTGTATTTGACAGCATCCTGTGCATTCATGAAATCTCCGGTAAATAGCATCTCTGCAGCCTTGGGCAGGCCAGCGATCCTTGCCAAAAGCCAGGCCCCACCCTGGCCGGGGATCATGCCCACACGGGTGTAAGCCACCATGAACCGGGCATCTCCCGCCCCTATTCTCATGTCGCAGGCCAAGGCAAGATCGAACCCCGCACCCACGCACGCCCCTTGTATAACTGCAATGGTAGGCTGGGGAAGCTGCTGAAATCCCTCGATACAGCCTCGTGAAGAGCGCCTTATATCACGGCGTATCTCCTCTGCGTTTTGCATGCGAAGGGCCTCTTCACCCTCTTCTTCTCTGAGGTCGGCGCCCGCGCAAAAAGTGGGCCCAGCCCCTTGAGAACGAGAACCCTTATTTCATAGTCTCCAGCCACGGTGACGAGGGCCTTTGCTATCTCATCAAACATCTGCTCGTTCAAGGCATTGAGCTTTTCAGGCCGGTTCAAGGTAATGGTGGCAATATGATCTTTCTTGTCCAGCAGAATGTAGCGAAAATCCATCAACCCCTCCTTTGCTATTGGTATGGATAAAATTAAAGCCAAAATACCAGATTTCCTCCTGCACTGGCAACACTCAGGAATTCTCCGATGTTGTTTCCATGGATTTCGAAAGGATCTGAATGACGCCTGGGTTGACGGAAGCCGGTGCATGCGTTAGAGGAAAGAATATCACTGGAGAAATCCTTCGCCAAATAGTGCATCAGATGAATGCCATGAGGGGGCGAAGGTTGGAAATGAAAGGGCTTTGCTCTTAAGGATTTTGAGGAGGGAAAGGCTATGGAGATAATCGAAAAGAGGGGCGGACCCTATAACAAGATGTTCGAGTCAGGCACCATTGGGACACTCAAGGTGAAAAATCGGCTTATGATGGCGCCCATGGGAACACGTTTAGCCAGCGAGATTGGGGCTGTGACACAACGTCAGATCGAATACTATGCGGAGAGGGCAAGGGGAGGTATCGGAACGATTATTACTGAGGTGACCTGCGTGGATCATCCTTTGGGGGTTACGGGTCCCACAAATATCACCCTTCACGATAACAGTTATGTGGGCTGCCACAACGAACTGGTGGAAGAGGTCCATGCCTGCGGCGCAAAAATCGTTTGTCAGCTTGTCCATGCTGGGCGGCAGACAAAGCCTGCCAGTCTCAAGGGCATGCAACCGGTGGCACCTTCTCCGATACCGAGTAAATTCTTGAATGTTATGCCGAGAGAGCTGAATACCCGAGAAGTTGAGGACATAATTAGGAAGTTCATTGAAGCGGCGGTAAGGGCAAGAACCGCGGGATATGACGGGATTGAGCTCCACGGCGCCCACGGTTATCTCATTTCCCAGTTCATGTCCCCCATTAGCAATCATCGGAAGGACCGCTATGGAGGGAATCTCCACGCTAGAATGAATTTTCCGTTGGAGATTATCCAGGGTATTCGAAAAGAACTTGGCCCTGATTTTCCTGTGCTTTTCCGCTTTAGCGGCGATGAATTTCTGGATGGGGGGAGGAAACTGGACGAGTCAAAGGAGGTAGCCAAGATCCTTGAAAATTCCGGTATTGATGCCCTCCACGTGAGTGCCGGAACGTATGACTCCATGGCCACGATGATCGAACCCATGCCTTATCCTGAAGCATGGAAGATTTACCTCGCCGAGGCCATAAAGAAGGTCGTCAATATACCTGTGATCGGAGTTGGGGTGATTAGGAGTCCGAGGGTCGCTGAAGAGGTGCTGGAAAAAGGGAAGGTCGATTTTGTTGCCCTGGGCAGGGCCCTTCTGGCAGATCCTTATTGGCCACAGAAGGCCAGGGAGGGGAGAGACAAGGACATCAATCGTTGTATTTCCTGCAATACAGGATGTATCGGCGGGAGGATATTTAAGGATTTGCATATCCGGTGCACCGTGAACCCCTTGACAGGGCGCGAGCGGCTAAAAAGGCAGCCGGCCCAGCCAAACAGGGAAAAGACAGTGTATGTCGTAGGGGGAGGACCGGGAGGCATGACGGCGGCTCTCTCAGCAAGCGAGCGGGGTCATAAGGTCGTGCTATTTGAAAGATCAGATCAGTTGGGCGGGCAACTTAGGCTTGCCAAGGAACCCCCTGGGAAAGAGAAGATCTCATGGTTCTTGGATTATCTGATCCATCAGATTGAACAGAAAGAAATCCCGGTCCATCTGGGACAACCGGTCACCGAAGAGATCCTGCTTCAAGGAGATCCGGACGTGGTCATTATCGCGACCGGCGCCAATCCCCTGAGGCCAGAAATACCGGGAATTGACCGGTCTTTTGTCTGTACGAACTGGGACATTCTGGAAAAGAAAAAGGAGATCAAAGAAAAGGTTGTCCTGGTTGCAGGAGGAGGGACTGCCGGATCAGAGACAGCCTTATACCTTGCCCCAGAAAACAAAAAGGTTCTCCTTGTGGAGATGCTGGATGGTCTCGCACTGGATATGGAGCCTATCAATCGAATGGAACTTCTGTCAAGAATCAAGAATTCGGAGATAGAGGTCCTATTAGGCAGAAGACTTGAGCGGATTGGACAGGACGGGGTCTATTTGTTGAAGCTGGAGACGATGGAAGAGGAACGTATCGAAACGGATGCTGTGGTTATATCGCTGGGGGTTGCTCCTGAAAATAAATTGGCAAATGACCTTGAGGGAAAAGTAGAAAGGATTTTTCTTATTGGAGACTGCGCTGGGCCTAGGAAGATTATTGATGCCGTATATGAGGGATTTCGAGCTGCAATCACCCTATGAAGCCAGGGATTGAACGTCGATGGCGGCGCTATTGCTATTGACCACTCGCCGGGTGCCGGCGGAGCCAAGATCTTGAAGGCCTTGATCCATAAGCTGAGGAGAAGGGACGAGACTGCGGATCGTGCGCCACCTGCTGAGGACTGGGCCAGGGAGAGGCTGCCATCATCAAGATCAATTAAAAGAACCAGTGTGCGGATAGCCTTCTTTTTGGGGCCGGACAATACGGTCTTCGAGCTGGTTCAGCCGTTGGGTTGACCCCTTTCTCTGCGGACACGGGGCAGGGCCCGGTGACCGGAGCAAAGAAGGAGTATGTTCAGGGTTGAAGGAACCATGAAAAGAACCAAGGAGAGAGAAGGGAAATGCCAGATCTAGAGGTGTACCAAGGATATGGGGAGGAACTCGAAAGGCGCTTACGGTTGAAGACCTTCCCCTTAGCACTGAAACTGCTGGAAAAAGAAAGCGATATCCCTGACGGGGCTCAGAGGCCTCTTCGGGATTTTGGACACCACCTCTCGCTGTGCCAGGCCTATCAGATGTCACGCCGCGATGGTGTCTCCATTGCGATGATGAAGGAGGATAACTGGTGCCCGGAGCCTGTCATAGGTTACGGGCTCGGAGAGGCTCCCCAGTATTTCCTGGAGGGGTATAACCGGTATCCGCACGACGTGGAGAACTTGGAGGCCGGAAGCCATTATGCACGGGAATTGCCTCGCTTGGATCTTGGAAAGTACGTGGGCGTGGCTTCAGCGCCCCTCACGACAACCCGTTTTGTGCCTGATCTGGTCATGATCTACTGTGATTCACCCCAACTCAATTTGATCCTGCTGGCGAGGGAGTACAGAGAAGGGTACAACCTCAAATGTTCCCTGTCGAGCCATGCAGCCTGTGTTTATGGGGTCGTGCCCGCAGTGCTGAGCGGGGAGTGTCAGGTTGCCGTGCCCTGCCGTGGGGACCGCTATCGGGCAATGGCCGGAGACGATGAAATGATATTCACAGTTCCCCAAAGAAAACTGGGGGATTTGATGTCGGGGATCGCGTATGTGAATTCGCATGGATCCCGATTGCCTCGGGCATATCCCAGTTTTCCGGAGTACCCCATGCGTGAGAGTTACGAAAAGATAGCGAAAATGAGGGGATACCTCTGAATAAGCAGGCATATTCGCGGAGGCCGTCGAGCTGCAGGATTATCGCAACTGTCATCCCGGGTTGAGCTTCAGGACGGAGGCAAGGCGGCCGGCAAGTGGGGTGTTGCGGCTGCGGCGGACCTGTATATGACCGTCAATCACAATACAGGATATCCCGGGGATATCGCCTCGAGATATCGCTCCCAGGGCATCTCCTGCCGTTGAGCCGGAAGGGGCATCGCAGATGACCAGATCTGCCGGTTTGCCCACGGCAATTGTCCCGGTTTTGAGTCGAAAGATTCGAGAATTGTTTCCTGTTGCAAGGGCAATTGCCTCCTCAGGAGGCATGTCTCCCAGGGAAGCCAGTTCACAGATGGTCTTCATTATTCCGAGAGGCATCACGCCTGTGCCGGTGGGCGTATCGCTGCCAATGCAGATTCTATGGAGGGCATTGTGACGGCGGGCGGTTTCGAGGATGTGTAAAGCGGAGCGAAGGTTGCCTGCCTGAACAATCTGGAGTGCCATCTCAGTTTCCTTAATGACACGCTCCACCCCCTCATCATCCAAAGAGGTCGTACCTCCATTGATGTGACCGCAGACGTCAACATTGAGGTAAAGCAGGACCTCATGGCTTATGGGACTTGATCCCGGGACAGAAGTCCCTCCACTATGCGCCATCACGCAGAGGCCATATTTTTGTGCCTGTCGAACCTCAGGTTCTCCATCGCGGGGGTCTGGGTATCCACCAAACCCGTATTTTGCATAGCGGACGCCAACTCTGGCCATCTCGACAAAGTCCTCTTCTGTGAGTCCAGGCTCGAGCATGACCGAGCCTGCATTTATCTTCATCCCATTGGGATGAAAGTTCTCAAAACACTTAAAGGCCGCAATGGCCAGGGCTTTGGCGGCCACTGGATCGTGAGGTCGACCGGGGGCATGTACGCCTTCCCCGGCGGTGACAACGCTCGTTATCCCGCCGTGGACGTAAGAGTCAAGGAAATCCACCTGCTTCTGTCGCGGCGTATAATCTCCCAGCACGATGTGGCAGTGGGAGTCTATCAGTCCAGGAATCAACGTCGTCTTTCTTGCGTCAATTACGACATCTGCCTTCGAGACATCGAGCCCCCTGCCTATGGCGGTGATGATGCCATTTTCACAGGTCAGGGAATCGGCATCTAACACGCCGGCCTGCAAATCACCCGAGACCAGTGTCCCGATATTGAAGACAGCCAGGGTTCCCTCTTTTTGAGATTGCACCGCTTCCATAAACACAGTCTCTTATCTCAGTCCGTCCAAACCCTTTGCTTCTTCTTTTTTCAGTCCACCGAGGCGGAAGTTGAGACGTCCCCGGTTTGCCACCACTGCGATCACAACCACCTCATCCGGGTGAGGGGCATCGGGTATTCTCACCTCCATGGCATCATAGTGCGAACGAACAAAGAGGGCATCCTTGTATGCCAGAGGCACGTCCAGGGCTGTTCCGGGCCCCCCTCTCTTGGCTGCTGAGGTAATCCAGGCCTTTCCTCCCCCCACCGCTTCCCTCAGGTAGTCCGCAAATGCGGTGGTCAAAAACATATGTGCATGGTCCATTTCACCGTTTATTCCAACGATACCGCCTTTGCCGTAACTTTCAGGCGGCTCGCCTAGGGCTTCCACGGCCATCCTGCCCAACAGTTTTCCCAGTTCAGCCCCCGCCTGAATGGCTTCATTCATGTCTTCATGATGCACGCCGGCATAGGGATTCTGGACAACCGCCGCGGCTGCAACCATACGTAAAGGGCGATCCGTTTCAATCCCCGACTCACTCCTTGTCTCATCTATGACTGTTACGACCTTTCGGATCTTTATTTCCATGGATATCTTCGCTCCTGTTCAGTGCAATTCTAGATGACGATAGTATCATAACATAAGACATACAGCCCTAATGATCTTGATCCTGGATAGCCTCAATTTTCAAGGCACGTTCCGCATTTTCTTCCGCCATTTTCTCTAAATGACTGGCGGCCCTCCGAAGACGTGATTTCACTTCATTCGCAAGGGCGAGATAGAAGTTGTTACTCTTTTCTTCCATATCTCTTGCTCCGGAGAGCACAGAAAAGAAATTCGAACTTTCATCGATTTTTGAGGGACTCAGGTAATCCGTCGTTTTCATGCGGCGTATGGGCTCAAAGATGCCTGTGTCCATATCAGAGTATACGCTGTCATTGTATAGACGTTCCAGGGCGGCTTTTCTCTTTCTATTTGCATCGGAGAAGGCAAGAAACACTTTCTTTGTCTCCGGGTCTTGGGCGATCTGATGCGCCTTTTCAAATGTCTCTTGCCCGCGCGTTTCCAAATCCATCGCGAACTTGAGTGCCGTACCAAAGGTATTCAGTTCCATCCTAAAACCACCTCGTGATTACGATCTTTCGGTCGGTAAAGAACTTGATAGATTCTGCCCTTCCGTGGAGGTCTCCATAGAACGATTCTTTATAGCTGCCCAGCGTTGAAAAGGCCTGGGTCGCCGCAATCCCGACATTGATGCCGATATTGCCGCAAGGGACCCGGTATCGAAACTCTCTTGCCCAGTACCCGCTGGAGGTAAAGATCAAGGCGGAATGCCCGAAACGGCTTTCCTCTATCAGCCTTAGGGCACCATCAAAATCATTCGCCCTGAT